>SKWQ01000109.1 GCA_007128855.1 Balneolales bacterium | reverse complement strand
CACAGTACTTCCAGCCCGGCCCCCTTGAGCATGATGCCGCGGATGATGATCAGGTACCATTTTGCCGGCACGACATGGCTCAGGTACTGGAGAATCGCCGGCATGTTGGATATCGGGAAGATGAAGCCGGAAAGGAGGATGGTGGGCAGGAGGAGGCCGGCCAGCGACAGCATCATCGCCGTCTGCTGGTCCTTCACTGCGCTGGATATGCGGACCCCCAGCGCGAGCGCCGTCATTATGAACAGCAGCGAGAGCAGTGAAAACAGGACAATGCTGCCGAGGAACGGGACCCGGAACAGCAACAGGGCCACGACCAGCACGGAGAACACGTTGACGACCGACAGCACCAGGTATGGTAGGACCTTGCCGAGAATGATCTGCAAGGGGTTGAGCGGTGAGACCAGGAGCACCTCCATCGTCCCCAGCTCTTTTTCACGGGCGATGGTTATGGAGGTGAGAAACGCCGAAACCAGCATGAAAATAAACGCCACCAGTCCCGGTACGAACAGGTTTGCACTCCGCAGCTCAGGGTTGAACAGCATGCGCATCTCCGGCACAAAGCCGGTGCGCACCATCTGTTCCGGCTGACCCTGAGACTCCCTGACAATGTTCGATATGTAGCCCTCGAGTATCTGGGCCATGTTGGGATCCGAGGCATCAGTGACGATGCTCACATCCGCCCTGCCTTCGCTCGTAAGCCGGCGCCCGAATCCGCTTTCAAAAATGACAGCGCTGCGGGCGATCCCTTTCTGGAATACCTCCTCGATTTCAGCCTCGCTGTTAAGCACGGCCGATAATTGAAAATATCCCGATGAGAGCAGCTTGTCCGTAATATGGCGGGTGACCTCGTCACGGGAATGGTCGAGGATGGCGATATCGGCCTGGTTCAGTTCGTTTCGCACGGCATATCCGAACAGCACAAGCTGGATCAGCGGCATCCCGAACAGGATCAGCAGCGTCCGCCGGTCACGGAAAATGTGGAGGAATTCCTTCCTTACGAATCCGAGGAATGCTTTCATGCCGCCCCTCCCCTTGCCAGTTTCACAAATACATCCTCGACATTGCGGGCATCAAAGGTTCTTTTGAGTCCGCCCGGCGTGTCAAGGGCATCGATCCGCCCGTCCACCATGATCGACACGCGGTCGCAATATTCGGCCTCGTCCATGTAGTGGGTGGTCACAAAAACGGTGGTCCCCCGGTCAGACGCCTCGTAGATCAGATCCCAGAACTGCCGTCGGGTGATCGGGTCGACGCCGCTGGTGGGTTCGTCCATGAACACGATGGCGGGATCGTGGATCACCGCTGTGGAAAATGCGAGCTTCTGTTTCCAGCCAAGCGGCAGGTCCCTGATCAGGCGATCGCGCACAGCGGTCAGCTCCAGCCGCGCAAGCAGCTCTTCGGTCCGGGCGCGGATGTCCCTGGTGCGCAGTCCATAAATCCCCCCGTAAAACCGCATGTTTTCGGCAACCGTCAGGTCATCGTAAAGCGAAAACTTCTGGCTCATATACCCGATGTTCCTCTTGATGGACTCGGATTGGGTGGACACATCGAAACCGGCGACGATGGCACGGCCGGATGTCGGCACCAGAAGGCCGGTCAGCATGCGGATCGCCGTGGTTTTTCCGGCGCCGTTGGCACCCAGGAACCCGAAAATCTCACCCCGCCTGACTTCAAAGCTGATGCGGTCCACCGCCGTGAAATCTCCGAAAACCCGGGTCAGATCACGTACTTCGATAATATTGTTGCCAATTTTCATGCTGATGCCTGCCAGGGGTTCTTGTCTGTGTGCATCTTGACTGTCAGCGCAATATTCAGGTCAGGGTTCATGCCATCCCTCCGGAATCTGATTCCATCGACGCCATCAGGGCGATCAGGGTGTCTTCCACACCCGGGTCGATCCGTTCAATCCGGACATCACCCAGGCCTTCCCGGCCAAGATGAGTACGCAGCTCCTCCGGATCGAACGCACCGCGGCGGTCGGTGTAGTGGACCTGCTCGCCAAAAGTAAAGACAGAGTGCGCATGCGGATACGCCCTGAGCACCAATAGCAGCCGGTACCGTCGGTCGGCCCTGACAGCATAGAGCGGCCGGCCGAATTCCCCCGAGAGACCGGATGGGGAATTCACACTGAGAATGCTGCCGCGGTCCATCAGCGCCACCCGGTCGCAGCGAGAGGCCTCGTCCATATAGGGCGTGGAGACGAGAATCGTCAGACCGGACGCGCGCAATCGCCCGAGCATGTCCCAGAATTCCCGGCGCGACACCGCATCCACCCCGGTGGTCGGCTCGTCGAGGATGAGGATGTCCGGCTGGTGGATGAGGGCGCAGCTCAGCGCCAGTTTCTGCTTCATTCCGCCGCTGAGGTCGCCGGCACGCCGGTCTTTGAATGGCTCGATCTGATGGTAGATGTCGCGGATAAGGTGATAGTTTTCCTCCACCGTGGTCTGGAAAATGGAGGCGAAAAAGTCGAGATTCTCCCGGACGGACAGGTCCTGGTAGAGCGAAAAGCGTCCCGGCATGTAGCCGATGCGTTTGCGCAGTTCCCGGAAGCCGGTGACGGCATCGAGTCCGAGCACCCTCGCCTCGCCGCTGTCCGGGAGCACGAGTGTGGCAAGAATGCGGAACAGCGTGGTTTTTCCGGCGCCGTCGGGACCTATCACGCCGAACAGCTCACCCTCGTTGACATCCAGCGATATCCCCTTCAGTGCCCGGATGCCGCCGTAGCTCTTCGTAAGGTTGTTGACGGATGCCGACATGGGAACAGGTGTTTGCTGGTTGGATTGCGTGAAAAACTGATGCGGTTGGGAATGATTTGAGTGCCCGGCAGTCAGAACCGGACTTCGCCGGGCATGCCGATTTTCAGGCGGCCGTCGTTGCGGACCCGCACTTTGATGGCATACACCGTGGTGACGCGCTCGTCGCGCGTCTGAATGGTGCGGGGGGTGAATTCACCCCGGGAGGCGATCCATGAAATCTCGCCGCTGATGCGGTCCAGGGTGCCATCGGGACCGTCGAACAGCACTTCGACCGGTTGTCCCAACCGGACATCCGCCAGCTGCGCCCCGCTGATGTACGCGCGCAGGTACATGGTTTCCAGGTCGGCTATCTTGAACAGCGGCTTGCCCGGTGCCGCCATCTCGCCGGCTTCGGCATATTTTGCCAGCACGGTACCTGAAACCGGGGTTCGGATGGCAGAACGCTCCATCCGGTCGCGGAGCTCCGCTATCTGCGCATCAATCACACGGGCTTCACTTCGGATACTGCCCATCTCAGCACCGGTGGCATCGATCTGCCGGTCCAGTACGCGGATCTTGCCCATGGCATCGTCGAGCTGGCGCTGTGTGGCCGCACCGTCATCGAACATGCGCCGGACACGCTCCAGCTCCACCTCTGCCACGGCTTTTTGTTCCCGGTGGACATCGGCCTGTGCCCGGGCACTCACCAGCCGGGAGAGGACGGCCTCCTTTTGCGCTTCAATCTGGCGGACCTTCAGGTTTAGCGGGATCGTATCCACCCATCCCGCCACCCGGCCGCTTTCCAGCCGGGCGCCCTCCTCCACAT
>SKWQ01000135.1 GCA_007128855.1 Balneolales bacterium | reverse complement strand
GGGAGCAGCCTGGTCCAGCCAAGCCGCATGAGCTGGTTGAACTTGAACCGCGGCAGTGTCCAGCGCACCCAGATAAATACGAAAGCAAAGAAAGCCGTTTTCAGGATGAACACGTGGATATCGAGGATCGCCTTCCAGACAGGACTCATTTCGGGGAGCCAGTAACCGGCGAACGGCAGATGGTAACCACCGAAGAAGAAAACGGTGATCAGCATGCTACCGATCACAACGTGCATGTATTCCGCCAGGAAGAACGTCCCGAATTTCATGGAGCTGTATTCGGTATGGAAGCCGCCCACCAGTTCCTGTTCCGCTTCCACCAGGTCAAAAGGCGCCCTGTTGGCCTCGGCGAATGCGGCAATGGTAAAGATCACAAAGCCTATTGGATTGCGGAATATGTTCCACCAGAGTTCCTGTGATTGGACAATTTCAAGGATGCTCAGGGAACCGGCAAAAAGGATGACCGAGGCGAGGGCCACGCCCATCGGCAACTCGTAGCTGATCATCTGGGCAGCGGCTCGGAGTCCACCCAGAAGGGAGTACTTGCTGTTGGATGCCCATCCGGCAAGTGTCACACCGTAAACGGCAAGCGAGGCCACGGCAAGCAGGTACAGGACACCAACATTCAGGTCGGTGATGTATACAAATTCACTGAAGGGGATCACGGCCACGGTGATGATGGCGGTGCTGACCGGGATCATGGGTGCCAGAGTGTACAGGAACCGGTTGGCTTTTTCGGGCACGATGTCTTCCTTCAGGAAAAGCTTGATGACATCAGAAAACGGCTGGAACAGTCCCAGCGGACCAACACGGTTTGGGCCATAGCGGTTCTGGATGAAAGCTGAGACCCGCCGTTCCGCATAAACCGCTACTGCTGCTGAGGGCAGCAGGAACAGCAGGACCACGGCGAGCATGACCAGTATCGAAAAGAGTAGAGGATCCATTTATGCTGTTTTGACTTCCGAATCTTGTTCCAGTTTCAGTTGAATGCCGTTTTCCTCGTCCATTCTGTCGTAGGAGACCTCCCGGTAGGCAGGGAATGCTTTGGCAATCTCTTCCATGATCTGACGGGACGATTCCCATCCGGACGCGGCACCATCATCTTCCAGGCGGATGAGGAATTCCCAGGCCGGAATGCAGTCGACCCGGTTGGCGTCGGTCACCCAGTTGTCGAACTTTGTGCCATAGTGATCCAGCCGGCCCATCGACATTTCCAGGTTCAGCCGCCGGTTGGTGTACATGGTTTCCTTGGCAGGTACGGTTCGCTGGATGCGGCCATCCACGTTGACATAGGATGCGGCATGTTCGGCAGCGGTCGTGACGGGGATCACCAGGTCTGCGGCCTGGGTTGTGTCGTTGTGGTTTGTGCCCCAGACAACGGTCCACGCTTCAGAGAAGTGCTCCCGGGTGAGGTCTGTCCGGCCGATAAGGTCATCATCCAGAATGGCGATAAGCCGCGGTTTTTTAGTCTCTATGAGTTTTGCCAGTGCTTTGCCTTCAGTTTCCTCGAATCCAAGGGACCTGACGCCATTGGCGTTGGGAGCCTGATCATCCGTTATGAGAAATCCGTCGCCGGAACCGGACTCGATGTGTGGCACAAAAAGGAACTTCGATACACCCAGCCTGCTGAAGCAGGTGCGAAGGGCGTAGTTGTCCTCAACCGAGGCATGCGGGCTTCCGATGACCAGAATATCGGCAGGGGAGACTTTTTCGAGTTCTTCGAGCAGTGTCAGCCGGGCATTGTTCCAGGATGTGCGGACCTGTTCGGTTTCATCCGGTCGCATGTGCGGCCTGGAAATCCGGTTCTCATTGAACTTGCGATAAGCCAGCCGGCCGGCATCGGGCATCCAGTGATCGTTGACCTCCTCATTGAAACGGGGTGTGACACGAAGCACCATGTTGTCCCGGGTCCACAGCCAGGTGCTGCAGCCTTTTCCGTTGGACATATCGATGCTCGGGGTCTGGTTCATCTCCCATACCCGGGCCCTGAAACGGAAATCGGCCGATGTCAACGCACCGACCGGACAGATGTCCACGGTATTCAGGGAGTAGGGGTCATCGAACTCCTGGTCATTGGCGGTCATGGGATAGTTCTTGTCGCCGCGGGAGATGATGGATAGCTGATAAGATTTGCTGATTTCATCGGTAAACCGTACGCATCTCGTGCAGTTGATGCAACGTTCGGCGTCAAGTATGACACGCGGTCCGAGCTGGATGGCTTTGGGTTTGTGGACTTTTTTATGCTCAAAACGACTGCCCTCCGGACCGTATTTATATGTCAGGATCTGCAGCGGACATTCCCCTGCCTGATCACATATCGGGCAGTCCAGCGGATGGTTGATGAGGATGAACTCCAGGTTATCGGCCTGGGCCTGTTTCACCAGGTCATCGGTATGGTGGGTATGGACTACAATGCCATCAGCAAGATCGAGACTGCAGGCGGTCATCAATTTTGGGAAAAAGCGAATGACCCTGTCACCATTCTCATCGGTTTCAAACGTGCCCTTCTCCCTGTCAAATACAGGCATGCCGGCTTTGACCATGCACTGCCGGCAGTTGGCAGGGATGGAAAGCGAAGGATGGTAGCAGAAAAAGGGCAGATCCAGACCGTTGTCGAGCATGAACTGGAGCACCTTCCCGGGCTTTTCGTACTCGTATCGTTTGTTGTCTATGAAGATTTCTGGCATGTTTGATCAGGTGATGTTACATCAAGCGACGGCGTACACCGTTTTTTTGCATTTCTTTTCAAATTCGTCACGGAACCGGTCGATGGAGTACCTTACGGGCCAGGCAGCGGCATCGGCCAGGGCGCAGATGGTTCGTCCCTCCATGCGATAGCAGATGGCCAGCAGAAGATCCAGGTCCCTCATCTCCCCGTTTCCGTCCTTCATCTTACGGAGTGTCTTTTCAAGCCACCCGGTACCTTCGCGGCACGGAGTGCACTGGCCGCACGATTCATGATCGTAGAAGTGGGATATCCTCCAAACCAGCTCGACGATGTCGGTATCTTCATCCAAAACGACCATCCCGGCTGTTCCCATCATGGATCCCGCCTCGCGCAGGGAATCGGCGTCCATGGTCACTCCCTCAAGCATGTCTGCCCGCAGGGGTGGGGTGGATGACCCACCGGGAATCAGTGCCTTGAGTTTCTTTCCACCGCGCACCCCGCCGGCAACCTCATTGATGAGCGTCATGATGTTCATTCCTGCAGGATATTCATAGACGCCGGGACGGTTGACATGTCCCGAAATACCATAGAGCACCGGCCCTGGATGTGTGGATGGCCCGATTTCCAGATACCAATCAGAACCGTGATTCATCACCAGCGGGACGTTGGCCAGGGTTTCGATGTTGTTGATGGTGGTAGGTCGCCCCCACAGGCCACGCTGGGCCGGAAACGGAGGTTTCACCCTGGGATAGCCCCGTTTTCCTTCAAGCGATTCCATAAGGGATGATTCTTCACCACAGATGTAGGCGCCAGCTCCCATGTGGGTGTGCATCTCCACGCTGAAATCCGATCCAAGGATTTTTTTGCCCAGGTAGCCTTTGTCATATGCCTGGTCAATGGCCTTCTGGAGTTTCTGCACAAAGGGCCGGTATTCCCCGCGGATGTAGACATAGATCACCTCGACGTGCATGGCGTAGGCGGCGATGATGGCCCCTTCGATGAACTGATGCGGATTGAACTCAAAAATCTTCCGGTCCTTGAAAGTGCCCGGCTCCGACTCATCACCATTGCAGGCAAGGTAGCGCGGTTCCCCGTCCGGTTCCGGCATGAACGACCATTTCAGTCCGGCATTGAAACCGGCGCCACCGCGTCCGCGGATGTTCGCGGTCTTCACCTCGTTGACGACATTGGCCGGACTCCAGGTTTTCCGGTCCTTGAGGATCTTTTTGAGGGCCTGATATCCATTGTTCTTTTCGTAGACGGATATTTCGTGGAGATCCGGGATTGCCGGTATCAGAAGGGGTTTGTATGATTTCCAGTTGTTGCTCATCTCGGATGTCAGGAACCTTTTTCGTGTTGAGGCATGGGGTTGGATTCGAACTCAGGCTTATTGCCGGCCTTCAGATCTTCGATCAGCTTGTCCACCTTTTCACGGGTCAGGTGGTTGACAAATTTGTCGTTTGTGACCTGGAGCATGGGGGCATAGCCGCAGGCACCGAGGCACTCGACCGATTGCAGGGAAAACTGACCATCGGGCGTGGTTTCACCGGCCTTGATACCCAGCTTCTCTTCAATATAATGAAGCATGTCGTACCCGCCGCATACCTGACAGCTCAGGCAGGTGCAGACATCGAGTACGTTTTTACCCATGGGTTTGTCATAAAACTGGGTGTAGAAAGAGACCACACCGCGTATATGTGCTTCAGGAACCCCGAGCGTTTCCGATACGAGCTTTTGCACCGCAGGATCCGAGTGACCGAACTTGTCCTGGGCATACCAGAGCACCGGGAGCACAGCCGCCTGCTTCTCCGGGTACTTTGCCGTTAATTTTTCGATCTCGGCGAGATCCTTGGCATCAAATGTGTACGTTTCAGCCATAATTACTTGTCTGAGTCTCCCATTACCGGATCCATCCCACCGATCACGACTACCGTGTCGGCAACCATTTCTCCGTCAAGTACGGTTTCAAGTCCCTGCAGATTACTGAAGGACGGGGAATTGATCTTCAGGCGCCAGGGATGTCCCGTGCCGTCGCTTTGAATGTAAAAACCGAGTTCACCTTTCGGGGCTTCGATGGCATGATAGCTTTCGGCGCCGGCAGGCGGGCATACCCCGGTGTCAGTCATCATGAAATCGTGGATGAGTCCCTCCATCGAGTAGTATACTTCATCCTTGGAAGGGTAGCTTTTCTTGGCATCATCCACCCGGATCGGCCCTTTTCTGGGCATCTTGTCAAAACACTGTTCTATGATGCGGATGGATTCGGCCATCTCTTCCATCCGGCAGTAATACCTGGCAAGGTTATCGCCCTCGGTGCGGGTGGGAACCATGAAATCCATTTTCCCGTAGTGCATATAGGGTTCGAAGGTCCGGATGTCATATGCAATTCCGGTGGCCCGCAGCGAGGGACCGGCCAGGCCAATGTTCACGGCATCTTCGTGTCCGATGGCCCCGACACCATTGTTCCTGTCCACAAAGATCCTGTTTCTGTCCAGTAGTTTGTGCCACCCCTTCAGTTCGTCCGGAAAATCCCGCACGAACTTGCGGATCTTCTCCTCGGCAACGGGAGTGAAGTCGTTGTTGACCCCTCCGATCCTGGAGTGAGAGACGGTGAAACGGTGTCCGGCAACTTCATCGAAGATATCGTAGATCTTTTCCCTTTCGCGGAAAGTCCACAGGAAAAAGGAGAGCGCCCCGGCGTCCATGATCATGGTGCCAAGCCATAAAAGATGTGAGGAGACACGAGCTAACTCACAGCAGATCATACGGATGTAAATTGCCCGATCAGGAACTTCAACATTCGCGATCTTCTCCACAGCCATGCAAAGTGCGACATTGTTGCTGTAGGGAGAGATGTAATCCATGCGGTCGGTATACGGCATGAATTCCTGATAGGTCTTGTTTTCCGCCATTTTTTCGATGCCGCGATGCAGGTACCCTGTGTCAAGGCGGCACTTGGTGATCACCTCTCCGTCCAGCTCCATGAGCACACGGAGCACACCATGGGTGGCAGGGTGTTGTGGACCCATGTTGAGCGTCATCCTGGTGGCCAGGGGATCGCTATGGTCGACTTCAACCGTGGCATGCTTGTCTTCCAGGCTTTTATAGAGCGCTTCCTGATGCTCTTTGAAATAGGTTGGCTTCTTTCGGTTTATGGTGGGGTCGGGTTGCATCATATGGTGTGCCGTCAGTCGTGATCGGGGGTTGTATTGGGCATTTCGAGGGAGCCCGGCACTCCCAGAAGCGGGAATTCCTTGCGAAGGGGATAGTACTTGAAGTCCTCGGGCAGGAATATCCTGCGCAGGTCGGGGTGCCCTTCGAAGCGGATGCCGAACATATCGAATACCTCGCGTTCGTTCCAGTTGGCACTTTTCCAGATATCGGTAACCGTTGGGAGCGAGGGGTTTTCCTCGTCCACAAGAACCTTCAGGAACATCCTCTGCCGGTCACGGAGCGACACCAGATGATAGATCACCTCGAACCGCTCTTCGGAAGTGAACCGGTCGGTACCGATGATTTCATTGAGATAGATGAAATGCATGGTGTTCTTCATGAAGCGGCATGCATCGTACAGGCGTTCCCGTTTGATATGCACCAGGGGATAGGTGTAATCCAGGTTTACATCAAGCAGATCGCCGCCCAGATACTCACGGATGTCCTGCAGTAGATTGTCTCTGATTTCGGTATTCATGATAGGTCTAGCTGTCCAGCTTAAGGGATTGCTGCTCCTTGATCTTGTCCTGGATTTTAAGGATGGCGTTGATGACGGATTCGGGACGCGGTGGACAGCCGGATATGTAATAGTCCACCGGAAGGAAATTATCCACGCCCTGGACAACTCCGTAGCAACGGTGCATCCCTCCGGTGGAAGCACAGGCCCCCATGGCAATACACCACTTGGGATCGGGCATCTGGTCCCATACGCGCCGGATGGCATGGGACATCTTGTACGTACACCAGCCGGCCACGATCATCACATCGCTTTGGCGGGGTGAAAAGCGGAACACTTCGGATCCGAACCGCGCCGCATCATATTTCGGACCCGCAAAAGCCATCATTTCAATGGCACAGCATGCCAGGCCCATCGGCATGGGCCACACCGAATTGGCACGTCCCCATTTGGTCAGTGCATCCACCGTAGTGGTGAAGTAACCTTCACCCATAACACGATCTAGACTCATAATCTGGTTCAGGAGATTTTGTAACTCGATTCTTGACTTTGTTCGTCTTGCAACGGTACGGCAGTCCAGTCAAAGCTACCCTTTTTGAGCGTGTAGACAAGACCGAGGAAAAGTATGAAAATAAATAGCATCATTGCCCAGAACGTTCCCGCTCCGAATTCCTGGAAGCGGACCGCAAAGGGATAGATGAAAATCACTTCCAGATCGAATACGATGAACTCCATGGCAATGATGTAGAAGCTCACAGAGTAGCGGTCCCGTGCCTGGCCGACCGGGTCCATGCCGCTTTCATAGGCACCGAGCTTGTTCGAAGCAGGACGCTGCGGACCGAGCAGCCGCGATAAGACGATAAAAGCCATTGCCGTTACGACCGCCAGGGCGACGAGCAGAAGAACAGGTATGTATTGTTCGAGCATTATTCGAGACGGGAAATATGTATGTGGCTGAATTTCGGCACTAAAATTACTTCCGATATGGGCTAATGTCAATCAAAACAGACAATATGACAAAGCCATCAGCAAAAAAGTGCTTTTCCGGATGAATTTGGTTCTTCAGGCAACGCTTGCCGGGGTTTGACTGTTTAAGAGAGAAGAAAAATTGGTTACCTTACACAAATAAAATGGCAACAACTGTTTCACATGTTACCAGTGAAGGGCACTCAGAGTGATTCCCTGCTTGTAGCTTAACGTACCAACCACAAACTTCCAGCAGTTTTGAGCAAGATTCAGATGGACATATTGGGACTCTCCACCAGTCCCAGCAGCGGCGGAGCCTATGCACTTATTTTGAATGAGACGGATGGAAAGCGCAGGCTGCCCATCATCATCGGAACATTTGAGGCGCAGGCCATCGCCCTGGAGCTTGAGAACATCAAGCCCCCGCGTCCCATGACCCACGACCTGATGCGCAACATCATCCAGAGTTTCAATACCTTCGTCAAGGAGATCTATATCAACGAACTCAGGGAAGGTACTTTTTACGCGCAAATAATATATGAGAACAATGGTGAGACCCTCACCCAGGATTCCCGTCCCAGCGATGCCATAGCCCTGGCAATCCGGTTCAATGCCCCCATCTTCGTTTCCGATCACATTGTGGAAGAGGCCGGCATCGAGACAGACCCCCAAATGGAGGAACACGAGGAGGGACCTGCCACGCCGGAACCGGAAGGAACCTCGACCGGATCAGAGGAACCGGCGTCAACATCAAGCAGGGAGAGCCGCATCCGAATGCTTGAAAAAAACCTGACTGCAGCCATTGCTGAAGAAGATTACGAAAAAGCGGCAAAGATCCGGGATGAGCTGAACCGACTCAAGGGATAACACTCAGAAAGCACAAGACATTGGATATAGACCACCTGGATTTCAACAGCTTGTCGTTTTCCCGACTGTTTCGTGATTATGTGGATAACAGCGACAACCTGTCCGATTTTTTCGTTCACAAACACTCCTATCAGGTATTGAAGCAGGCTGTGGAATCCCACAAGGTGAAAGGGGACCGCACCGCGGCGGCACGTCTCATAGCCCGGTTCAATGAACCGTTTCTTGCGGATGGCACTGTCGACGACCTGACCGAAGTCCTCTCGGACGAAAACACCGTAACGATCACCACCGGCCAGCAGCTCAGCCTTATGGGTGGCCCGCTGTACACCGTGTTCAAAACCATATCCACCATACACCTGGCCCGTAAACTGTCCCGTGACACCGGCAGAAGGGTGATCCCCGTGTTCTGGCTGGCTGATGAAGATCATGATTTTGAAGAGATTTCCGTGGTTGCCATTCCGGAACATAATTCGATCAGGAGGATTACCCTGCCCTGTGAAACGTGTGCCCGCCACGCCGCCGGATCGATCAGGGTGGATGGAAACTTTGAAAATTTCCGGTCGGAAGTTTATGATGCCCTTGTCCCTACTGACTTCCGTGAGCAGATCACGAAGCTTATGGATGATTCCTACCTCGCAGACCGCAGTTATCGCGAGTCTTTTGGTATTATGCTTTCCAAAATGTTCGGAAAACACGGACTCATTTTTGCCGGAAGCAATTTTACCGAAGCCAAGCAGCACGTTACCGGCTGCCTGAAAAAAGCCATTGAAAAAGCTGATGATATCAGGACGGTCCTGGCGGAGCAGAGCGAACGCCTCGCCGAACCCTATCACCAGCAGGTACAGGTAAGTGACAGCCTGCTATTCTGGCATGACGACGATCATGGCAGGGTGAGACTAAGGCACGAAAACGGCAGATGGGAGACCGGTTCCGGACTTTCCCTGTCCACAGAAGAAATACTCGAACGGTTGGATGAAGAGCCGGCCAGGTTTTCACCCAACGTTTTTTTGCGTCCACTGATACAGGATTCCCTGCTTCCCAATGCTGCCTACGTAGGCGGTCCGGCTGAGGTAGCATATTACGGTCAGATGAAGCCACTTTACGAGCTTTTTGGGATGAAGATGCCCTTCATAGCCGCGCGCATGTCCGCCACCCTGGTCGAGCCGGCTGTACAACGGTCGATGGACGAGCTGCCGTTTGATCTTCCTGATTATGCAAAGCGTTTTGAAGATCTGGAACAGCACTATCTGCGCACTCATGGAAACCCGGAATTGGACAGTCACTTTGAAGACTGGAAAACACGTGTGGACCGGCTGACCGCTGACATGATGGAAGCCATTGACATGGAAGACCCCGGATTGCAGAAACATGCACTGGCCATCACCAGAGAGTACGGCAAGTCCATCGACAAACTGAAAAAGAAGATGGTCAACGCAGTCAGGCAGAAAGAAGAGGTCCAGATCAATCGCATCCGCAAGGTTAAACACGCCCTTTTCCCAAATGATCATCTGCAGGAGCGCGAAATTTCCTTCGTATATTACATGAACAAATTCGGTGCGGATATCTGGGACCGGATACTTTCCCGGTTGGAGGAGGAGGATGGCAGCCTGTTCGGGTGTCATCATGTTATCCGTCTCTGAGATGCCATTCCTGCAATTGAAATCCATGGTTCCGTGAAAAGTCGCGCAGAGATCAGGCAAGAGGTGCTGTCCACCCGGAAACGGATGGATGCGGATGAACTTGAGCGGCTTGGATCCCTCATTACGGACCACGTACTGAATGCGGAGTGGTATCGGGATGCACGCTGCATTCACTGCTTTTACGGAGCTGCCGGTAAAGGAGAGGTATCAACGCTGAGGATCATTGAGCAAGCCATGGCTACCGGAAAAACCCTGGTCATGCCCAGGGTATCGGACAGGGCCGGCGGTATGGAGCACATCCGCGTTGAACACAAAGACCATTTCAGGGCAGGTCCCTGGGGGATCATGGAGCCCTCCGGGGAGCTGACCGTTCCGGTCCCTGAGATCGAGCTGGTCCTGGTGCCCGGGCTTGCTGCAGATCCGGCGGGCAATCGCATCGGCTATGGCAAAGGGTACTACGACCGTTTCCTGGATTCCGCCGGCCATGCCCTGAAGGCCATGCTGATCCCTGAAAGATTCATTGTTGACCGGATTCCTGCAGAAAACCACGATGTTCCCATGGACTGCCTTGTCACCGAGAACAGGATCCTGTCCTGCCGCGATTAAGCCCTAAATTCCATGTGAGGCTGTTCGGTTCGCAAACGGGACGAACGCGGCACATGGTCGAATAAGATTCACTTTGGATGCGCTTGCCCGGTAACAAAAAAGGTAAACCTGCGTATGCTGAGATATCCCGTGGTATCAAACAGGAATCTAATACACAGAACCATGCAGTACAGAGGACAATTACACAATCACCTTGACCCTTCTTTCCAGGCAAGTGACAGTGACTATGATCGGATGCATTCCGAATATGAAAATGAGGGCACCAATGCCGGCAAAAAGGGTACGTTTGCCCGGGGTGCCGGTCTGATCATTTTGCTGCTGGTTGTTTTCTTCGTGCTTCAACGCTTTTTTCTGCCTTTCGGCCCTGATCTTTCAGCCCTTTTCAAGGTGATCCCTGTCACCGGAACCATCCTTGTCATCGTAATCGGACTTGGCCTGCTGACACGTGCACGATCGGGCCGAAATAAATCCTATGATTCGGAATGGACACCCAAAACAGAAACGACCTACAGTACCGGCGCGGCAGGACAGGCCTCAGCTTCCGGTTCCGTGATGGATACGGATTCCGGGACGTGGTCTGAAACGGATCCGGAAACCGGTCCCAGATCCGGTAAAAAGCGGGGGTCGAAATCCAAAGACAGCTCTTCATCATCATCCTTCACATCGGGGGAACGACGGGCGGCGGGCCATGACGATGACCCGTATGGATACGAAATGAATCGGAAATGGTACCGGTCACATGATGAAAAAATGGTTTTTGGCGTTTGTGGCGGCATTGCCGAACGGTTTGACGTGGACCCTACCATCGTGCGGGCACTTTTTGCGCTGGCTTTTTTAAGTTACGGCTTCAGTTTTGTAATTTATATTGTACTGGCTGTGGTCATGCCAAAAAAACCGCGGCACAGCCTGCTGTAAGCCGGCTCTGTTGTACAAAATTGCCACCCACCTGAAAAGCTGTGCTCATTACTTTTGAAGGCATTGATGGATCCGGAAAATCCACGCAAATTGAAAAGGTCAAAAACTATTTGACCGAAAAAGGGTACGATGTGCATGTTTTCCGGGAACCCGGAGGCACGCCTTTGTCAGAGCAGATACGTGACATCCTCCTGAACAGCAAGGAGCACATCCATCCGCTGGCCGAGTCCCTGCTCTTTTCCGCTGCTCGTGCTCAGCTTGTTGCCACGAGGATCCGGCCTTTGCTTGATGAAGGCGCCATTGTCATTCTCGACCGTTTCTACGACTCCACCACAGCTTACCAGGGATACGGGCGGGGTGCTGTACCTGTGTCGGAAATCGAGCAGCTCAATGCACTGGCTACTCAAAATCTGGAACCCGATATTACAATTTACCTGAAATTGGATCCTGAAAAAGCCTATCAGCGCAGGAAAGACATCCGTGAAGAAGATCGGATGGAGCGTGCCGGAGCTGACTTTTTCAAGCGGGTCAGTGCCGGGTTTGACGATCTTGCGGAACGTGAAAACCGGATCGTGGCTCTTGACTCTTCGCGATCTCCGGATGAGACGTTCCGCGAAATTATCGGGCATCTTGAGCAGCGGATTCCCCGATTGTAATGTCCGGATTCATCCAGTAGATCAGGGCAGGGAGGAACAGAAGGTCAGCTACCAGTGCGGTCAAAATGGTCAGGCAGGTCAACAGTCCCATAAGCATGTTCGACTCGAACGAACTGGTACCGAGCACACCAAATCCAACAAGCAGTATCAGGCTCGTCAGCACGATGGCCCTTCCGGTGTGGATCGTTGTGTTCTTTACGGCCGTGTTCAGTGGTGCGCCCCTCAGGGTTTCCATCCGGAACCTGGCAAGGTAGTGGATGCTGTCATCAACGGCGATCCCGAAGGCGATGGTAAAGATCACGGCTGTTGAAGGCCGGATGTCGATTCCGGCAAATCCCATGAAACCGGCGGTGATCAGCAATGGGATCAGGTTGGGCAGCAATGAAATAAGTATGAGCTTGATGTTGCGGAACAAGAGGGCCATGATCAGGGATATGAATAGGAATGCCAGCCCTATGCTCCATGTCAGCGCGGATACGATGTTGCCGGTCAGGTCAGCAGACAGGATGGTTGACCCGGTCAGGATGACGGACTCATCCGGAAAATGCTCGTCCAGATAATACTCCAGATCTTTCCTCATACGGTTAATGCGGTAAGAACCGGCATCATATGCCCGCGCTATGACCCTGGTCTGCCGGTTTTCAAAATCATTCAGGCTGGATGCGGTGGTGCCCCCGGTCATCTCCAGCAGCAGGTCATACTGAGCGATGAGCGGTCGTGAATCAGGCAGCGTGCCGGCAGCGGTTCCACGCATGGTCCGCTCAATGCGTGACATCAGGGTTGCATACGATATGCTCTGCTCAACTTCATCATAACCGGCAAGGTGATCCTGCAGCATCTGTATCCGTTTCAGCAGGTCCGGTTCAAATACGCCATCTTCACGTCCAGTATCCACAATGATCTCAAGAGGGAACTGGGGGGCCAGGTGCCTGTCCATGAACCGGCTCTGTTGGATCAGTTCGGATCCCTCTCCGATGTCGTCGAATACCCTGCTGTTTGTGCGCAGCTGGGTGATGCCGAGTGAGAACAGCGTGGTTATCAGCAATGTGGCAACGACCACTTTGCGGTGATGCTGCCGGGCCGTTCGATGGGTTGTGGAGAGCAGGGCACCGACCTTGCGGAAGAAAAAGCGGCTTTTATCCTCCACCGGAGTGTTGTTGCGCAACAACTTGAGTACTGAGGGCAGGACGAATATCGTGATAAGGAATGCCAGGATCACCCCGATGGCCGTATAGATGCCAAAACGCCGCATCGGCATCACATTGCTGGTCATCAGGGTCAGGAAGCCGATGGCCGTTGTGATACTGGTCAGCAGGGTGGCCGTTCCCAGGATCAATATCATCTGCCTGAGGGAATGGTCACGGCTTTTCTTGTCCAGTCGCAAGTCCTGGTATTTTGAAAGCATGTGAACTGAGTCGGCAACACCCACACAAAGCAGGATTGGTGCTATGGTACTGCTCAGAATCTCAAAGTAGCCACCTGTCATCACCAGGATGGCCGTCACGAACAGGATGGTCAGCCAGACGATGGAAATGGGTAAAATGACACCCAGCAACGTGCGAAACAGCAGCCAGAGGATCAGGATGATCAGCAGGGATGCCAGGGATACGTAAAAGATGATCTCCCTGTTGAGCGTTTCCACGTAACGTGTGCGGAAATAGGGGAGTCCCGAGATGTTCAGGTCGTACTCCGTCCGGTAGGACTCCAGAATGTCATCCATTTCCGAAAGCAGTTCCCTTCGATTGGGAAAGGTATTCTTCTCCTCATCGATATTCAGGTACAGAGCTGTTGCCGTGCCGCCTGAGCCGAGATAGGTGCCCTCGACGAAAGGATCATCAAGCATCCTTTTCCGGACACTTTCGAGTCGGTTTGCCTGATATGTGCCATGTCCACCCGAAACTGCATTTGCGTCAGTATCGGTGGAGAACAACCCGTCATCCAGATAAGGGCGTGCATTCAGCGAGCCATCCTCGTTGACAAATTCGTTGATGCTCCAGATACTCCGCACTTCCACCAGATAGGGAAGGCTCGCAAGCTCTTCGGCCATGCGACGGATCTGCTTCAGATGCTGCGGGGTGAAAAGGGAGTCGTGCCTGAAACCAATGATGACCATGGTATCGTCCCTGCCAAATTCACGGGCGACGCGCTGGTACGCAACGATGGTCTCTGCATTTTCCGGATAGAAGCCTTCCAGGTTGAAATCCGCTTCGATATTCCACGCCGGTATCAGGGCGAATACCGCCAGAACCGCCACCAGGAAAAGCCAGGTGCGGGGACGTGCCAGGATGAAGTCGATCGCTGGCTTGATGTATTTTTGCTCGAGGCGTTTCACAGGTTCAGCGTCAGTTGACAGTCATCAACCGATCATGTTTCAGAGGTTCAGAAGTAGTAGCGGATACCGGCAAACAGCATGCTGTTACCACGGTAGGAACCAAAACTCAGGTCTCCATAGTTCGCTTCTGGCAACGGGCCGCCAAAAAAGTGGGCACCCGCCGAGATGGCTACATTGTCCATAAGATCGTATGTGTGTTCGCTCCTGATCCAGAAATCGTTTCCGTTTGGATGATACACCATGGAGATCTCACTGACCAGCCTTTGGCGGAACAGGTAACGCCGGGCTGTTGCTGCAAGGGTATGGAATATGGTGTCCTGGATTACGTCCGGATGGGGATCCCTGATGATCCGGGTGTTCCATTGGGCTCCAAGTGTTGTGGAAGTTCCGGTGTAGAGAAATTCAAATGCAGCCTCGACAGTGCTGTGGCGTGAGAGGAATCCCTTATCCTCGGTCGATATTACCTGAAGCGCTGCGGGGATGAGCAATGGATCAGGGGCATCCCACCGGAAATCACGCAGCGCAGCCGGAATGCGATCGAATGCCCTTTCCCGGAACCATGCCGCCTCTGCTGTCACTGTGATCGTGCCCGTGACCTGCCAAGAGGCGGCACCGTTGAAAATCCACGTCGGTGTAAATGTTTCCGAAAGCAGAACCTCCGGTGTGGATAGGAAGCTGTTCGGGTCGGAAAACAGGATCTGTTTGAAGTATGCCGGCTGGGACGGGGTCCAGTACAGTACACCAGCACGAAGCTCTATTGCACTTATGGTGCCGGAATCCCATAGAAGAGCGGCCTGCGGTCTCCGGTTTGAGGAGTTGTGATCTAGGGGTGCTATCCGCAATGGGATGCCGGGTGGGGCCGGTATCGGCATGAACCAGCGGCTGGGCGGCGATGGTATGAGCGATGGGGTGTGAACGGGGGAGACGATCGCCTTGATACGGGAGTTCCCGCGATACAGGGAGTAGGCGACCGCCATGGTACCGCGTCTGAGGACCGATTCCGGTTCCAGGAGAAAATTCCGGAGATCCAGTGGCTGGATCCTGTTCAATGGTGATTGGATGGCAGTGAAACCGGGTTGCAGGATCTGCCTTCCAATGCGCAGGTCTCCGCTGGAAAAATAGAGTTCCAGCCAGAACTCGGGCAATGTCCATTCAAGGGAGTCTGCGGAAGCTTCAAATCGGTTCCGGACGTCTGTCCGGGCCAGGAAGCGTCCACCCTCAAATCGGTGATCCAGGTTGACGGTCAGGCGCTGTACACCGGGAAGCAACTGATGCGGGCTGGTGGTAGTGACACCTGCAAGCAGATGAGCATCACCTGTGAGTGCCGGTTGCGCGTAAGCATCGGCAGGTAGCACAAGAAGTCGTAGTAAGACACTGGTCAGCAGTATGAAGCGGCAAACAAGAACCGGACGCAAGGTCTGTGCGATGATTGAATTGTAAATTTTCAATTGCTGATGATACGAAAAATGCTTATTTTAGGTTTATTGTGCGACAACTGAAAGTCTTGCGTGCAATGCTGCGGTGATACCAGCCACAAATCACACGAACCACTCAACTTTACGAAGTATAATAGTACATTATGGCGCATCAAAGAATCGAAGTTGACCTGCCTTTAGCCAAAGTTTACGAGTTGATGAGCACTCCTACTGATTTTCCGAAGTTCCTTTCCTCGCTCAGGGAGGTGAACAAAGTCAACTCACAAACTTTTGAATATGTAACTGAAATTGGTGGAGAAGAATTCCGATGGACCACCAATATCATTGATGATCTGCGCAACACCCGTTTTGCCTGGATCACCATCAATGGTAATCTGAACCAGACCGGGACCATTCGTTTCACCCCACTGAACAATGGTTCCCGCACCAGGGTAGATTTCAGTCTCGATTACCGGACGTTCTTTGGTGAACCTTCCACGGACATGGCAAAATTCATCCAGGAGCTCCCCCAGCAACTCATTGGCGATCTTGAGAAATTCAAGTCCCTTGCCGAGACTGGCAGTTTCAAGGATGAAAGCGAAAAAGAGGAAGTTGCTTCAGAGAAGAAAGAAGAAGTGACCGTCTGATTTTCAGTCAGGGTTTTAAAAAAGGGGTTGCTCAAGCCCCTTTTTTTTTATAGGGCATTTCCTCCTCATCGTATGCATCCTATGCACCTCGCCGAATTTCTCGAGTCCGGATCAGCTGAGGAACCGTTTGCAGCCGTGCTGGGCTATCCTGTTTCCCACAGCAGGTCGCCGTTGCTCCACAATGCTTCGCTGACCTATCACAAGATTCCTGTGACGTACCACGCTGTGGCATGTCCAGCTGAGCAGACGGCGCTTCTACCACGTCTTTTTTCAGCTCCCGGTTTCAGGGGTGCCAACATCACTATTCCACTCAAGGAGAAGGTTGTCCCTTTCCTGGATGTGCTTGATGAGACAGCGCGTCCGATTGGTGCCGTAAACACGGTTGTTCCGGATTCCCTGAACGGAAGCCTGACCGGGTACAATACCGATGTGTACGGATTCACGAAACCCCTCGAATCATTCGGCGTATTTGAAACGGCCGTGATCCTTGGTACCGGGGGTGCCGCGCGGGCAGCCATACATGCCCTTGCCGGTCGGGGGTGCCGTCATATCTATGTCGTTAGCCGGACAGCCGGCCGGCACGATCTGGCGGATTTATTCGGCGATCGTGTACTGCACATTACCTACGATCAGCTTGAAGATGCTATCCGCAAATCCGACCTGCTGGTCAATACCACACCTTCAGGCATGCATCCTGATATGGCACAGACTCCGGTTTCAGAACAACTTATACCCATGCTCGAGGGCAAGGTCTGCTATGACATCATCTACAACCCACCTGAAACCAGGCTGTTGCAACTGGCGGAACGCCATGGTGCAAGGGTCATCGGGGGACTGGATATGTTTCTGCATCAGGCCGCGCGTTCCTTTGAACTCTGGTTCGGGAAATCAATGCCAATGGATCTGGTCCGGGAAAAAGTGCTTGAATCCCTGGACTTCACACGGAGTGAAAGCTGATGCCCCTGATCTGGACTGACAAACCGGAATTGCACGCAGCGTTCATCACGCGCGAGATAGAACAGCAGGGCGTGGGTTTCCGGTCCGTGAGCATTACCGTGAACCCGGACGACACCCGAAGTGCGCTGGAAAACAACCGGCATATCGCTGCCGGTTATTTGGGTCTGGGGGATGTGAGTCTCTGCATGGCCAAACAGGTCCACGGGAACAAAGTTCTTCTGACTGATAAGCCCGGTCTGGCTGGGGATGCCGATGGGCTCGTCACCGATAGTCCCGGCCTGGCCATTGGTGTTTTGGTAGCTGACTGTGCCGCCCTTCTGTTTGCCGATCCGGTGAACAAAATTGTTGCGGCGGTGCATGCCGGGTGGAGGGGGGCTGCAGCCGGGATCATTCCGGAGGCGGTCAGGCAGATGGAGAAGATCGGCGCAGAGCCGGACCTGATCCATACCTACGTCAGCCCATGCATTTCACCCGAAGAATTTGAGGTCGGGGAGGAAGTGGCTTCACGGTTTCCGGAAAGGCATGTAGACCGGTCCCGTCCGAAACCCCACGTGGACCTTCACGGCTTCATACTCCAGGAGTTGCTCAGGACCGGAATCCCGGAATTGCAGGTGATCCATGACAAATCGTGTACGGTACGTCAGGAGAAGCGTCTCCATTCGCATCGCAGGGACGGTCACCGCAGCGGGCGCATGCTCGGCGTGATCTGTCTTTCGGACTGAGCGCGCAGTAATAGAATAATTTCGGACCCGGGAACAATTTCAGGCGAAGTTATTTTATGGTATTTTACCGTGCCGTGTTCGGGCGCATCCTGTCATCACGGCCAATTCATCATCACAAGGTTACCGAAGTGAACACGCAACGCTTATTGATCTTAGGATCCACCGGTTCCATCGGAACCCAGACACTGGATATCGTTCGCGCGCATCCCGAGAATCTATCGGTATATGCCATTACGGCTCACACCAACTGGGAAACACTTGCCAATCAGATCAATGAATTCCGGCCGTCGCATGCGGTGCTTGTGGATGAGACACACTTCTCCCAACTGAAACAGGCCGTTACCCACACACAAACGGAACTTTTGTGTGGACCGGAGGAACTCAATAACATTGTCAAATCAGGAGATGTCGACACGGTCATAAACAGCCTGGTCGGTTTTTCCGGATTCCTTCCGACCATTTCAGCACTGAAATCGGGCAAGAAAGTTGCTTTGGCGAACAAGGAATCCCTGGTGGTCGGTGGTGAGCTTCTCGCGCCTTACCTGAACGGACGCTATGACCGGCTGATACCCATCGATTCCGAGCACAGCGCCATCCTCCAGTGTATGGCCGGAGAGAAACTTGGAAATGTCGAAAAGCTCATCATCACTGCAAGCGGAGGACCTTTCCGCACGTGGAGCAAGCACCAGATACAAAAAGCTACGGTGCATGATGCCCTGAAACATCCGAACTGGGACATGGGTGCCAAGATCACCATCGATTCAGCAACGATGATGAACAAGGGGTTGGAAGTAATCGAGGCCCACTGGCTGTTCGGCCTGCCCCTGAACCAGATTGAAGCTGTGGTCCATCCACAGAGCATTGTCCACTCCATGGTTCTTTTCAACGACGGATCCATGAAAGCCCAGATGGGGCTGCCGGACATGCGCCTGCCGATTCAATACGCCCTGACCTTCCCGGACCGCTGGCCGCTTGCAGCGCGTCATATTGACTGGACCACCAGGCAGCAACTCACTTTTGAACCTGTAGATCTTGAGCGTTTCCCTTGTTTTGACCTGGCATTGCAGGCGATAGATGCCGGTGGGTTCGCACCCGCCATCCTCAATGCCTCCAATGAAATTGCCGTGGAACGGTTTCTCAAGGAAGAAATTTCGTATATTCAGATTTCCGAAATTGTAGCTAAAAGTTTGTCTCATATTACCAACTCAGATACGTTATCAGTAGAGTCGCTGGAAGCGGTTGACCGTGAAGCGCGTGCTTTTGCCCGGACTGTCTGATTTAACACGGATTGTACATGGAAGTGATTTTCAGCATACTCCAGACCATACTTATTTTCGTTGCCGCCATTTTTGTCCTCGTGCTCGTGCATGAGCTTGGCCATTTTCTGGCTGCGAAACTTTTCGGAATGCGTGTGGAGCGGTTCTCCATCGGGTTTCCACCCCGGTTGTTCGGTATTAAAAAAGGTGACACCGACTATTGCGTTTCGGCGCTGCCCCTTGGTGGTTATGTCAAGATCTCGGGCATGGTCGATGAGAGCATGGATGACAGTTTCACCAAATCCGAGCCCAAGGACTACGAGTATCGCAGCAAGCCGGTGTGGCAGCGCATGGTCGTGATCACAGCCGGAGTGATCTTCAATATGTTTCTGGCCTATATCATTTTTGCCGTCATCACGTTCTCGCACGGGGTTAACCAGATACCGGCCGAAAACATCAAGGGGATGTACATCCCGGAAAACTCGACCGCTGAAAATGTGGGTTTTCAGACCGGGGACCGCATCGTTGCCGTCAATGACAAGGAGATAGACTACATCCGCAGGGGTCAGTTTTTTACCATTTCCGAAATCACGAGCAAATCGCTGACATTCACGGTGGACCGGAACGGTGAGACGGTTACCATACGTCCGCCAGAAGACTTTCTGGATCACCTGGCACGTAATCCGGAGTTCATTGAGCTCCAGAACGCATTGCCCAGCAAGGTGGGGGCCGTGTCAGAGGGTTCACCTGCCGACAGGGCCGGACTCCAACCCGGAGATGAGATCGTTGCAATAGACGGGGAAGAGGTCGGGTTCTGGATCCAGATGGTGGACAAGATTCAATCGGGCGGGGACGAAATGACCTTTTCCATACGGCGCGATCAGGAAGTGATGGATGTTGCCATTGCCCCCGATCCGGAGCGCCGCATCATCGGCATTGCGATTGTCGACCCTCATGAATATTTCGGTTTTGAAATCATGCGATTCGGTTTCTTCGCATCGATCCGGGAAGGCGTGTCGCAGGCCCACGACACGCTTAAAGGCATCATCAACGGTTTTCGGCAGTTGCTGACCGGCTCCATTTCTATCCGCGAAAACCTGGGCGGACCTGTGGCCATTGCCTCTGTCACTGCGGATGTGACCGAGCGGGGCGGAGCGCTTGGATTCTGGAACTTCACGGCTTTTCTGAGCATCACACTTGCTCTCATGAATATTCTTCCCATTCCCATGCTGGATGGAGGCCACCTGATGTTCCTGGTCTATGAGGCCATCACCCGCAGGGAGCCCTCCGTGAAGGTGAGAATGGCGCTGCAGCAGATCGGCTTTATCCTGCTGATCACCCTTATGGTTTTTGTCACCTTCAACGATATCCTCCGTCACGTAGTCAACTGACCTATGAGATTTGCCAAAGACGGTGTCCCTTTAATCATTGCCGCCCTTTTCATTGCCCTGATGCTGGTGGTCCTTGGCTGGATTTTGAACATCAACGCGTCGTTCCTGCTCTACCTGGTCGCCGTTATAATTGCAGGGTTCACCCTGTTCTTTTTCCGGGATCCGGAGCGCAACGTACCCGAAGGATCCTATATCGTTGCCCCTGCAGATGGGAAAGTCATATCCATCGATCCCGTGCGCGAGAATACCTACCTGGGGGGCGGGGCAAAACAGATCAGCATTTTTCTTTCCATCATGGATGTTCACGTGAACCGCTATCCGGTATCCGGAAAAGTGGAACATGTGTCATATCATCCAGGGGAGTATCTGGTCGCTTGGCATCCCAAGGCATCCGAACTGAACGAACGTGCGGAATTTGGCATACGTCATCCATCCGGTGTCCGGATATTTTTTCGGCAGATAACCGGCTTGGTTGCACGCCGGATCGTTTTTCACACCAGGGAAGGTGACGAGGTTAAAGCCGGTGACCGGTTCGGACTTATGAAGTTCGGCTCCCGAATGGACATCCTGGTACCGGGGGATATGGATATCCTTGTGAGAGTTGGTGATAAGACCGTGGGTGGGGAGACCATCATTGCAAAACTGGATTGATTGAGGTGAATCCGGAATCCCATGAACGCTGAAAACAGACTCTTACGAAGGCAGCTGCGGAACCAGCATTTGCGACGCAAGTTCAGGAAACCGATTCCCAGGACCGTCGTCCCCAGTTTTTTTACGCTCATGAACCTGTTCTGCGGGTTTGCGGCACTGGTCCAGATCTATGAGGGGAAACTGGAGTTCGGGGCGTGGCTCATCGTCTTTGCCGCCGTATTCGACATGATGGACGGGTTCATGGCACGCCTGGCCAACGCCACTACGGAATTCGGGATCGAGCTGGATTCCCTCAGCGACATCGTATCCTTTGGAGTTGCACCTGCTTTTCTGTTCTACAGCTACTCACTGAATGAGATGATGTTTATTGGAATCATCATTTCCTCTTTTCCTGTCTTGTGCGGTGCCGTACGCCTGGCCCGATTCAATGTGGATGCGCGCATAGAGGATCCTGAGTTCTTCAAGGGATTGCCGATACCTGCTCTTGCCATGATGCTTGTCGCCCTGTTCCTGATATTTCATCCCAATCCGGATCTGTTTGACGGGTTTAAACACGGCTTCAACAGCATGCTGGTACCGGTGATCATGTTGCTTTCCCTTTTGATGGTGAGCACGGTTCCGTTCGACAAAATCCCCAGGTTCAAGGGTGATAACCTGAAAAAAAACAAGGGGAAAGTATACCTGTTTATTTTCTATTTCGTAGCGGTCGTGGCATTGCAGGAATATGGGCTTATCCTCGTATTCAGCATTTTCATAGCCAAGGGCGTCATCGTTTCGGTAAGGCGATTCTGGAAGGAAATCCACGAAGAACCGGTCTGATCAGCGTCAATCCAACGGTATTCCCAGCGTATCCCGGGATACGGTCATCTGGTACCGGCCGTTTTGTGGGTGAACAGTACCTGCGGCGATTTCGTCGACCCGTTCCGCAGCATCATTCAGAAATAGTATTGCAAGCTGACAGCATGCGCTACGCCGAAACCATCCTGAAAAGGAAGGAAAGCATAGTTGAAGTAAAAATCGCTGATGAAGATGCCGGCTCCGGTGCTGAAACGACGCTGCGTGTCACCTGTGCGTACACCTGCCCGAAGGTCAATGATCTGCGCGATGTTCAATTCAAGTCCAGCATTGAGATATCCGGCATCCTGGGATAAAATAGCTCCATCATCCGATCCTGAGACATCGTTCAGCGGTATATTGTAATCAGCCGTTACAGATAGCAGAAGTGGGATTTCGTCCTCAACAGCCGTGGTTGAAAACTGGAGCAGCTGAACGTTTGTGCCAAGACTGATCAGGGTGGGCAGGCGCGTTGCCGTTTCGGCCAGATCCTGCATGGAACCGAGATTACGGAGGGAGGCACCCAGCCGGACCCGTTCCTCAAGCATATTGAGCGCAAGACCGGCATTTGCGGCAAAACCGGAAGCATCCTGCCGGAAAAACTGCTCGTACAGGTACATGCCCGTGACACCGACGGCCAGCGGACCGAAGCTGCGGGAGTAGGAACCGGCCATTGAGAAATACCTCACAGCAAAATACCCATCCGGGTTGGATGTCGCTCCGCTCCGGAATGGTATATCATCATTGAGCGACGACAGCAATGCCAGTCCGAATGCCTGCCGGTCGCCTTTGTAGACCAGGCCGGCAAAACTGTTCTGGGTGTCGGTGGCAGGCCACAGCATGTAGGACAGGGTGGCACTGTTTCGATTCTCGAGGGCGAGCATGGCGGGATTGAGGTAGATGGCCGATGCGCCCGTCAAGGCGGCAGTGTGTCCGTCCGAAGCACCCATATTATGCGCAGACGGTCCAACGAGCAGAAAGTGCATTCCCGTTGACTGACCACCGTAGGTCCTGTCCGGAAGGATGGCGGTGAGCAGGATCATCCCGGTCAGCACCGTCAGATATATAGTAAACGTTTTCATGTGTGTCATTTTAAAAATGTGCTACAGGGACAATCGCAGCGTGAGTACATGCATCCCTGCAATTCCCAAAGGTTCGCGTACGAACGCATAGTCCACTGATGGATTCATGGCATCGTAGGGAAGGTGCACTGAAAAACCTGTACTTAATTTATGGGTCTCCCGGAGGTAGTCCAAGTCCATGATCTCCCATCCACCGCGAAGGGTGAACCGCTCATGCGCGCTCCAGGATGCTCCGATCCGGAACAGCTGGCTGTTTGTTGTGACATTATCGGTGCGGGTCGTGTTTTGTGGTGGAACCGATCCACCGAGATGCCTTCTATCCACTATTTCAGATTCCAATCGTTGTATTTCGTATTCGCTGCTTACAACAAGCCCGATATCATTGAACCGGTACGAGGAGCTGAACCGGAAACGCACCGGAATGGGATCGTTTCTGTTACGGCCGCCCAGCGTCCCGTAAATGGGATTCGTGTTCCAGGAATATGCGGATATCAGGTCCTGAACGGCCAGGCCGATTCGCCAGTCCGAAGTCGGTAATATGATCAGCCCAATGTCAAATCCTGCACCTGTGGCATTGTCAATGTCGTCATGGAAGCTGGCGTAATGCAGTTTTGCAGCAGCACCAAGGTGTACCCGCGGACTCACGCTCAGCCCAAATGCTGCAAAGAGCTGGAACTCATGCGTGGAAAGCATCTCGGTATGGTATCCGCTGGAGGTGCGGCCGTCTATATCATATACATTGGCGTTCAGCAATCCGATGTTCAATCCCGCACTGGGTGGGAGGGGGAAGGTGACATTGAAGGAATGCAGACTCCGGTCAAATGCCATCAGGGCCGTGCCCATGTCGATCTGGTTTCCGGTTGCAAAAGAAGCGAGCGCCGGATTGTAGTGTGCGAACACCCCATCCTGCGAAACTGTCCCCATGGCATTACCCATGGCCATGCCCCGGGCTCCGAATCCCATGCGGGTGTAAGCCCCGCTGAAACCGCCACTCTGTGCCAGCGATTCCTGCAACGGTATCCATAGAAAAAGGACCGTCATAAGCAGAATGGCAACCATGTTTCCAGAATGGCTGTTTGACATCAAGCGTGGATTGTCAATGCTCTTGCAGCTGTGATGGATATTTCTATTCCGGATCATCATTCAAGTACCAGTATTTTGCCCACGGTTCGACGGTTGCCGGTGTCTACTTCATAGAAAACTGTGCCATTAGCCACCTTCCGGCCCTGCTGATCGGTTCCGTCCCAGACAGCTTCGTAAGTGCCGGATTCAAGCTCGCGCTTTTCGTCCAGCGTGCGTATCAGGTTCATCCCGAAATCATACAGCCGTATGGTGACCGACGAGGCATTCCGGTTTTCAAACTTGATGCGCACCAGGTCGTGCTGCCTTGGTGAGAACGGATTCGGGTAGGCATAGGCCCTGACGCCAGGTGCGTCATCCTGATATCTGTTCTTTCCATCCAGCGGAAAATCGACCCTGGTGATTTCCCAGGATACTCCGCCATCTTGCGTGGATGCCAGTCCGTCGCTGGTGCCGATCCAGACTCTGCCGGCGGCGGTACTGACCGCATAGTAGGTAGTTCCGGGCTTCATGACGGTATTGGGACTTTTGACCTGACGCACCTGCCTCCATGAGCCACCATTATCGGCACTGATGAAAACCCCGTTGTTCCCGGCTGCAAATATATATGTGCCGTCAAAACCGATGTCGTAAATCCGCTCACCCGCAAGATGCTGTTCGAACGTGGTCCCGGCATCCCGCGTAACCACGATCCCTTCGGTGTCCTGGCCGGTAATGGCTGTCCAGTTGGTCATCCAAACGGCCCTGTCAAATGGATTCTCACGGATGGATGTGACCCAGTTGCCGAGAAGCCCTTCCGGGCTGCCGGACTGGCGGATGTGACGCCACCGGATGCTGTCGGCCGGAGCGCTCAGGGCGTTATCGGAGATATTCAGTCCACCTGCGGTACCTGCATAGACATTTCCATCACTGCCGATCAGCACAGAAAATCCAAGGAAATTCAGGAAGTCATTGGACTGTCCGTCCCCACGGGGGTCGATCCGGAAGCTGTAGGTCTCTTCGGGTGTGAGTTCATCAAGACTGAAGGGGGGGAGCACGACCCGTTCCCAGGTCTGGCCAAAATCGGTGCTGCGCCGGATACCGGAAGCCCATCCGGCAAAAAAGACAACATCACCCTTGAAATCCACCATGTAGGGAGGGGATTGCTGCGGCACGATCACGGGGATGGTCTCCAGATCCTGTCCGCCATAGCGTATGGTGTTGGCATCGGGGCTGTCAAGGGTGCGCGAAGTGTCGATCAGTTCCCAGTTCAGGCCGCCATCTGTCGTGATGTAGAAGCCCATCTGTGCCTGCACCGACGCTTCACCGACGACCTCGCTGTAGCCGATGCCGGCAAAAACCGTGTCAGGAGCAAGGGCGATGGAGAAAAGCCGGCCGCGTCCATCCGTTACCGAGTCGGCACCTTCAGGAAGCCGCCATTCCAGTTCGTTTGCGATATTGTAGTTCATCCTGGGTCCGATCCAGAGCGTATCACCCAGCACTCCCATATTGGAAATGGAATTCTGCGATATGGATTTGTAGGGGGATGGTACCTGTCCCGGCAGAATCTGAGCGTGGATCTGCGTGGGCAGCAGAAGCAGACAGCTGAGAAGTGCAGGCAAAAAGGGTAATCTCATCGGGTAATGATCAGGGTGGAGCGAAGGGTGTCGCTGACGGTGCCGGCGATATCGGTAGCGTGGATCTCGACCCGGTAGTTATCCGGAGAGTTGCCGGAGTTGATGCTGAAATCCTGTTCGTACATCCGATATTCGGGTTCGGGTTCGGTGTCGTTGCCGGACCCGGCCCGGCCCATGTTCGAGGCGAAGATACGGCTGTCGCTGCGGTCGAAGAGTTCCAGCCGGACCGTATTTATGTTGTCGGGCGAGATGGTATGGGTGACTTTCGCGGAAATGGTAAACCGGTTTTCGGGTTCGCCGGGCAAAGGGATCACAACGGCATCGGGATGGATGATCTCCAGCACTTCGGGCCGACCCGTGTCGATGCCCCGCACGGTAATGGTGGATTCCACCCGGTCGGATACCCTGCCGTCGGGTGCCAGGGGATAGACGTAGATCACCAGGTTTTCGAAGCGATTGGTGTTCATGGTGAGACTGAGCGAACCGGAGTAGCGCCCGGAACCTTGCGGATCGGCTTGAAGGGTATCGCTGGCGCGGACCTGGCGGTCGCGGATACCGGCCAGCTCGGTAACAAGTCGGAAATCCTCGGGGATGTTGCTGCTGACATCGACCCGGAAGGTGACCAGGGTGTCGCCGATGCCGTCCTCAGCAGAGAAACGGATTTCGGACGGATCTACCCGGAAATCAGAAATGGAAGGGCGCTCACTCAGGACCCCTGCAGGTCCGTCGGTTTCATCGCAGGATGTAATACCGGCAATAAGAACCAGGAGCATGACCGGGTAAAACCAGAACGATTTTCTCAAAACAGAAAGTTGATGTGATGTTGCGTATTCAGAAAATAACGGTAAACGTTCGGTAGAAGTATGCCATCCGGTCTGTTTTGAGCGTGGTATAATATCATTTGGACAAGTGTGGATATTAGCTTTTGCCGGATTGAATGTCAACCAGCCATTACCATCAATTCAAAGGTACTTTCACCACCAAATTCACGGTTTTGCATCCAACTGTCCCACCCCCGGTTCACATTTAAGTTGCATGCCGGGGTTGCATGGCGGGACAAACTTCTGTAAATTCTTTCTTATGAGTATCAAACACACATATATAGCCAATTGGTGGTGGTGGCCTTTCTGCTGAGAGCGGACAGGTATCTGTGTGTGTTGTACCAGTAACCGATTTTTCATGACCCGCTTTCAGTCTATCTGGATGCGGGTTTTTTTTTGTTGATATCTATGAAACAACGAAACCGTTCTGCGGCTATGAACTTGGTGACCTTTCAAAAACTGGCAGCAAATTACACAGCCATACCTGTTCACAGGGTGATGATGGCTGATACGGTCACACCGGTATCTCTGTTCCTGAAAATACGTGAGCAGGGACGGTTCCCTTTTTTGCTGGAGTCGGTGGAAGGCGGGGAGCATCTGGCCCGTTACTCATTCCTTGGCCGCAACCCTTACCAGATCCTTCGGTTTCAAGATGAAAAGGTTACCCTGACCAGACTTCGCGACCAAAGCAATGGCTATAACCGGCAGGGGCAAGAGTCAGGTATGGAATCGGCCGGAAGAAGAGGTCATGAGGACGTCCGCGAACTTAAGGAACCGTACTTTGATGCGCTTCGGCGGCTCTGTCATACACTTAGTGAGCCGGAAATGCCCGACCTGCCGCGTCTGACCGGTGGCGCTGTCGGTTTCTCCGCCTATGACACGGTACGGCAGGTGGAACGGTTGCCGGACGTTCCCACGGACGACCTCAAACTGCCCGAAGCCATCTGGGCCTTTTATGACGAAATTTTTGCCTTTGATCATGTCAAGCACAGGGTCATACTGATAAAAACCGTTTTTACCGGTCCCGTTGACGATCACGCCCTGCAGTATGAAAAGGCACTGGAGTGCCTGGATCGTATGGAGCAGATCATGAAGCAGCCGATTGCCGATGCCGATGGCTACCGCCGGACAGACGAGCCGCTTCAAAGCAACATCAGCCGTGAGGTGTTCCGCAGCAATGTCGAAAAAGCCAAAGCGTACATCCATGCCGGGGATATCTTCCAGGTCGTACTGTCGCAACGCTTTCAGAGCAGCTTTTCCGGTGACCGGTTCATGCTCTACCGGGCATTGCGCATGGTAAACCCATCCCCCTACTTGTTTTACCTGGACTTCGATGAATTCGCACTGGTCGGTTCCTCCCCGGAGGTGCTGGTACAGGTTCAGGACCATACGGTGCGGGTGCTGCCCATCGCGGGTACACGACCCCGTGGAAAAACCACAGAGGAAGATCTTGCCATGGAGAAGGACCTGCTGTCGGATCCGAAGGAGCTGGCCGAGCATATCATGCTCGTTGACCTTGGCAGGAACGACCTGTCCCGGGTTTGCCGTCCCGATTCGGTCAGGGTGACCCGCGACCGTGTGATCGAAAGATACTCCCATGTGATGCATATCGTATCGGATGCGTGCGGAGAGCTGGCGGATGGGATGACCGCTGTCGATGCCCTGGAGAACTGCTTCCCGGCCGGCACCGTCTCGGGTGCCCCCAAGGTCCGCGCCATGCAGATCATCGATGAAATGGAACCCACAAAGCGGGGACCCTATGCAGGAGCGGTCGGATACTTCGATTTTTCAGGCAATATGGATACGTGCATTGCAATCCGCACGATGATCGTAACCGATGAAACCATCTATATCCAGGCGGGTGCCGGAATCGTGGCTGACAGCGATCCGGACCGGGAATATGACGAGACCGTTAACAAGGCCAGGGCGCTGGTGGAGGCCCTGAGCGTTGCGATCCAGCTGGAGTAGTGTCCACAAGAAAAGATCTGGCAAGGCGAACACGTGGTCTAAACGCAACTTCACCAAAGCCACCTACAGGAACACCAATATTGAACGCAAACATTATCCAAACCAAAGTATGAACGAGCAGAACAAGACCGGCAAGCAAGTTTCCGCTGTTTCCAAAACCATTCTATCAGGAATCCAGCCATCCGGGAAATTGCATCTCGGCAATTATTTCGGGGCCATCCGGCAGCATCTTGATTTTCAGGAAAAAGGGAAGGCCTTCTACTTTATCGCCAACTACCATTCGCTGACATCGGTCCAGGATGGCAAGCGGCTCCGGGAATACACGTTTGACGTGGCGCTGGACTATCTTGCGCTGGGGATGGATCCGGAAAAATGCACCTTTTTCGCCCAGAGCGATGTCCCCCAGGTGCTGGAGCTGGCCTGGATCCTGGGTACGCTCACCCCGGTCAGCATGATGGAAAGGGGGGTCTCCTACAAGGACAAGGTTGCCCAGGGCCTGCAGCCTAATATCGGCCTGTTCACCTATCCCATCCTGCAGGCCGCAGATATCCTGATCTATCACTCCGATGTGGTTCCGGTCGGTGCGGACCAGAAGCAGAACATTGAGATTTCGCGGGACCTGGCTGCCCGGTTCAACCGGATATTCGGGGGCGAGTACCTCCGCATTCCCGAGCCCTACATCGTGGAGTCGGTTGCAACCGTGCCCGGCATCGACGGGCGGAAGATGAGCAAGTCCTATGACAATACCATTGACATTTTTGACTCCGGAAAGACTTTGAAAAAGAAAGTGATGGCGGTGGTAACGGATTCGACCCCATTGGAAGATCCCAAGGATCCGGATGCCTGCAATGTGTATGCGCTCATCCGGTTGTTTGCCGGTGAAGAAAAGAACGCGGAGATCCGCGGGAAGTATCAATCGGGTGGATTTGGATACGGACATGCCAAAAAGGAACTTCTGACCCTGATCGGGGATTATTTCAGTGAGGCAAGAGTCCGGCGGGAGAAGCTTGCCGGTGATCCCGATACGGTCTGGGACATGCTTCGCGAAGGCGGAAGGAAGGCCCGTGAGCGGGCCGAGACCGTGATGGGACCGATCCGGGAAGCCACCGGCATAGTCAGACATTTTTCAACGCAATGAACAGCAACGGCAGCATGGTACTGATCATCGATAATTACGATTCGTTCACCTACAACCTGGTGCATCTGGTTGCCCGCCATACCGACACATACAAGGTGGTGCGGAATGACAAGATCGATATCGAGGGGGTGAAGGAGCTCAATCCGGATAAGATCCTCATCTCTCCGGGTCCGGGAAGGCCGGAGGACGCCGGCATCACTGTGTCCCTCATCACGGAGTTTGGCCCGATGATCCCGATACTTGGAGTCTGCCTGGGGCATCAGGCCATTGGCCATGCCCACGGAGCAAATGTGGTATCGGCCCCAACGCTGATGCACGGGAAGACTTCATGCATATTACATGACGGACGTACGATTTACACAAATGTCCCCCAGTCATTCATTGCCACGCGATACCACTCGTTGGTCCTCAAAGAAGATACCATCCCGGATCAGTTCGAGATCACATCCCGCACCGAAGACGGAGTGGTGATGGGGATCCGGCACCGGGATTTTCCGCTGGAAGGGATCCAGTTCCACCCGGAAAGCATACTGACTGTAGAAGGCCCGAAACTCATCCAGAACTGGATGGAACGGGATATGCGCTAACATAAATCACGCAAATGGAAGATTTCACTTACATCCTGCAAAAAATATCTGCAGGAAATGATCTGACGCCTGAGGAGGCGGATTATGCATTGCGCCAGATCATCACCGGCAGCGTTCCGCCTGCCAGAATTGCCTCATTTCTTTTTGGAATGGGTTGCAAGGGGGAAACCGCATCCGAGCTGACCGCATTTGTGCATGTCATGCGGAAAGCGGCAGTACCGGTTGTAGTGGATACCGAATCCGCCATCGACCTGTGCGGAACAGGCGGTGACCATTCAGGAACGTTCAACATATCGACAGCCGCCATGTTCGTCGCTGCAGGTGCTGATGTACCGGTGCTTAAACATGGAAATGCCGGGGTCTCGAGCAGAAGCGGCAGTTTTGATGTCCTTCGGTGCCTGGGGGTCACACCCGACCTGAAAAAAGATCAGGTGGAGACCTGTTTCCGGGAAACAGGAATGGCATTCATGTTCGCTCCGCTTTTTCATCCCGCAATGGCCCATGTCATGCCAGTCCGGAAGGAGCTGGGGATGAGAACGTTTTTCAACATCATGGGGCCGATGCTCAATCCTGCTGGTGTCAGGCGGCAGATGATCGGTGCCTTCAGTCTGGAAACCGCACAGAACATCATCCACATTCTGGCCAATCTGGACACGGAATTCGCCTATGCAGTGCATGCGGAGGATGGCCTGGATGAATTCTCCACCACAGCTCCAACTCATGTGTTCCAGCTCAGGGATGGTGCCGTCATGAACAATCGTGTGTTCGATGCCAGGGTCTTCGGGCTTTCTGCCGCCACTAACGGGGATCTCCGCGGGGGATCGCCCGAAGATAATGCGGATATCATCCGGGCCGTTCTCGACGACAAGGCATCCGTGCCGCAACGCGAAATCGTCCTGTTGAATGCCGCGTTTGCCATCCACACATCCGGGATCCATGATGACATCAAAGATGCCTTCTATGCGGCTGAAGAGAGCCTGGAGTCGGGAAGTGCACGTGAGGCGTTGGAAAACCTTGCAGAATGTACATCTGACTTACAATAATGCCCTGTGCACCTTTTGAGCATCTTGACAGAAACGTTGAAACTCTGAGCTTTTTAACTGAAATTGTAATGCGGGAAACCATACTTGATACCATTGTCGCCCGAACGCGCGCGGATCTCAAAGTCCGGAAGCGTACGGCCAAACAGCAGGATTTCGCCTCGTTCAGTGAGTACCACCGCCCAAGAAGGGATTTCGGTGCGGCCCTTTTCCAGCCGGACAGGGTTTCCGTGATCGCTGAAATCAAGAAAGCTTCTCCCTCTCAGGGAGTGATCCGAAAGGATTTTTTTCCAGCGGAAATTGCTGAATCCTACCAGAAACACGGGGCCGCTGCACTTTCGGTACTGACGGACGGACCCTTCTTTCAGGGCTCCCTGATGTATCTGCAGGAAGTCTCCTCCGTCTCCGGAATCCCGGTCCTGCGCAAGGATTTCGTGATCGATCCCTATCAGGTTTCGGAAGCACGTGCATGGGGAGCGGACGCCATACTGTTGATCGTAAGGATTCTGGATGATACGCAGATGAAGGAATTGCTGGCGGCGGCGGCAGAGGAGGGGCTTCAGGTGCTCGTGGAGTGTTACGGCCGGGAGGACTGGGATCGCGTTGATTTCGACCTGGTTTCCATCGTCGGTGTCAACAACCGGGACCTTGGAACGTTCAAGGTGGATCTGCATCAGGGAGTCTCGCTGCTGTCGGAGGCACCTGATGGCGTGCTGCGGGTTTCAGAAAGCGGCATATCCTCTCCGGACGATCTCGCTTACCTGAAGCGTCATGGCATCGAAAGTGCCCTGATTGGTGAACACTTCATGCGCGCAGCCGATCCTGGCCTGGCACTTGCACAACTTATTGAGACCGATGAAACCGGAAATGACACAAACTGATACCGCTCCATGGATTGAAGACATGATGCTTAGGCCATTCAGGGATAACTGGAGTTGATAAAAATGTCTATTTGTAATCAGAGTTAACAAATTTCTTCTTTTATGGATACGATCTCTTTCCCGAAACTGAAAATATGTGGCATCACCACGCTTGAGGATGCACGGTTTGCCGCAGGGGCCATGGCAGATTACCTGGGATTTGTCTTTACCAGCGAGAGTCCCCGTTTCATCCATCCAAGGGATGCATCTGAAATCTCGGGCTGGATCGAGGGTCCGGAAAAAGTCGGGGTGTTTGTCAACCAGCCCGTGGATGAAGTCAACCGGATTGTTGGGCGTGTCGGGCTGGACCTTGTGCAATTGCATGGAGACGAGCCGGTTGCATATGCTGAAAAGATCCGGGTTCCTGTCATCAAGGTATTTAAGATCAGGCAGGAAAATGATCTGCCCGAAATCCAAAAGAGGATGGAAGAATGGGATACAGCTGCTAATTTCTATCTTTTTGATACCCGAAGTGACAAAATGCATGGCGGCACCGGAGAGACATGGAACTGGTCACTGTTGCATCAACTGGCGCCTGACAAACCGATTTTTCTGGCCGGAGGAATATCCGCGGAGAATGTCCGGGAAGCTGTCCAGACCACCAGACCATTCGCAGTTGACCTCTCCAGCAGCCTTGAGGAATCCCCTGGAAAAAAGGACTTCGACAGAATGCAGCGCTTCTTTGAGGAATGGAACGAAATGCGGGATAACGGATGATGCGTGCCTCCGGACACTGTACGTGATATACCGGGATGCTGCTTGTAATATGTAAACAGTAAATACATAAATGTTTTAAAGAGGATGAAAGAAAATGTAAAAACGGCAGCAATGCCTGGGCCCGACGACAGGGGCTTTTTTGGAAAATACGGTGGCCGATATGTGCCGGAGACGCTCATTCCCGCGCTTGAAGACCTGAAGGAAGCATTTAACACTGCCAGGGAGGATCCGTCGTTCCAACAGCAGTTCTCCACGCTTCTTCGAGAATACGTCGGAAGGGAAACACCGCTCACCTATGCCGGCCGTCTGAGTGAGCACTTCGGCCGGGCCAGAATCTATCTTAAGCGTGAGGATCTTTGCCATACAGGCGCCCACAAGATAAACAATGCCATTGGACAGGTCTTGCTGGCCCGAAGAATGGGAAAAACACGGATAATCGCGGAAACTGGTGCAGGGCAGCACGGAGTGGCAACAGCAACGGTCTGTGCCTATTTCGGAATGGACTGCATCATCTACATGGGAGCGGAGGATATCGGACGGCAGAAACTGAATGTCGACCGGATGCGCCTCCTCGGGGCCGAGGTCCGGCCGGTGGAATCAGGAGCGAAAACCCTGAGCAATGCCATAAATGAAGCCATCCGCGACTGGGTAAGTAATGTAGCGGACACCTTCTACATCATCGGATCGGCCGTCGGACCGCACCCGTATCCCATGATGGTCAGGGAGTTTCAGTCCGTCATCGGCAAGGAGACCATTGACCAGTCCCTGGAACAGGAGGGACGGTTGCCGGACTACCTACTGGCCTGCGTTGGCGGTGGGTCCAATGCCATTGGCATGTTCCACCCCTTCCTGTACTATCCGGAAGTCAGGCTGTTCGGAATTGAGGCGGCCGGCGAGGGCGTCCATACATCCCGGCATGCGGCAACATTGTCCGGCGGGCATCCCGGTGTCCTGCACGGTTCGCTCAGCTATCTGCTCCAAACGGAGTATGGGCAGATCGCGGAAGCGCATTCTGTAAGTGCCGGTCTCGATTATCCCGGCGTTGGTCCCGAGCACTCGTTCCTGCGCGATTCTGGAAGGGTGACCTACGCCGCTGTGACGGACAATGACGCATTGGAGGGAGTGAAGCTGCTTTCATCCATGGAGGGGATCATACCTGCCCTGGAAACGGCCCATGCCATCGCCTACCTCTACACCATGATGCCGGATACCCGACCTGATGAATTCGTTGTTGTGAACTGTTCCGGTCGTGGCGACAAGGACATGGAAACCATCTCGAAATTCATGAAACATTCCTGACCATTTATCCAAACATTAGATTTCAACCAGCATGAAAGGAAGACTTCAGAAACTGTTTTCAGAAAAGACCGGAAACGGGAAAGTAATGAGCCTTTTCCTTACCGCCGGATTCCCCGATCCTTCACACTCCGTGGAATTGGTCAGGGAACTGGAAAGGTCAGGGGCGGACATAATGGAACTCGGCATGCCATTCAGCGATCCTCTGGCTGACGGTCCCACCATCCAGTATGCCAGCAAGGTGGCACTTGACCAGGGGGTGCATCTGGACTCCATCTTCAGCATGGTGCAACAGATCCGCAGCTTTTCGGAAATGCCAATCGTACTGATGGGGTACATTAACCCGGTAATGAAATACGGATTGGATGCTTTTTTTCTCAAAGCCGAGTCGTCAGGCGTGGATGGCATCATCCT
>SKWQ01000141.1 GCA_007128855.1 Balneolales bacterium | reverse complement strand
CCGTGCGGCAGGGCCAGGAAAACCAGGTCCAGTTCCGTGTCGTCGACCTTGTCGGCCGGATGAAGCACGTCATCCACAATGCCCAGAAAGAACGGATGGACATCGGAGAATTTCTCCCCGGCGCGGGCTTCGGAGGTGATCAGGGCGATCTCCACCCCGGGATGCTGCGACAGTATGCGGACGATCTCGGAGCCGGTGTAGCCCGTGGCCCCGATCACGCCTATTTTCTTCTTTTTCATGGTTTACAATTTCTGATTCATAATGTCACATGGAGCATCCATGGATGTAATCATGTGCCTGTATGTCCGAATATAGGCCATGGATGTTTCACCTGTTTTTTGTTTTCAAATGATACATGGAACGGCCATGAGCCCAATATTCACCGGGGCGCGGGCGACGTTACGTTCTCTGCACGCTCCTGCTCCCCGATCCGGGGTCATGGATGTTGCATGAATCAGTTTGTGATGGTTGTTCCGACGGACTGGCGCCTGCCGACCGCTTCGAGCTGTTCCGGGACGGTGCCGTTGAGGATCAACGCGGATCCGGCGCCGTTTTTCAGGGCGATTTCACAGGCCTCGATCTTAGGCATCATGCCGCCCTGGATGACGCCCTCCTCCCTGAGTTTGCCGATTTCGGAAACACGGAGGCCGGATATCAGCGTGGTTGGATCGTCCTTGTCCCGCATGAGTCCGTCCACATCGGTAAGGACGATGAATTTCTCGGCTTGCAGCGCACCGGCCAGATGTCCGGCGAACATATCGGCATTGACGTTGTATTCATTGCTGTCCACATCGGCCGCCAGACAGGCCATCACGGGAATGTAACCGTGCGCCAGCAGCAGTTCCAGCAGGTGTGTATCGATGCTGACCACATCGCCGACCCGACCCAGATCGTGCTCCTCGGTGTTGCCATCCACCAGTTTCCTGTGCATTCGCTTGACGGCCGTGGCGATCTTGCCGTCCTTGCCGGACAGGCCCACTGCCTTGTAGCCCAATTGGTTGACTAGCCGGACGAGTGAGCCGTTGACCTGCCCTTTCAGGGCGGTTTCCACGTGCTCCAACGCTTCGGGGGTAGTCACGCGGTGCCCGTCGATGAATTCCGACTCAATTTGCGCCTGCAGCAGTGCTTTCTGGATGAAGGGTCCACCCCCATGGGCAATGACCACGCTGTAGCCATAGTTCTGCAGCAGACATATCTGTCGGATGACCTGTTTTTTCAGGCCGGCATCGGTCATGGCGTTGCCGCCGTATTTGACAACGCATATCGGTTGTTCCGCTGGCATGTGACAGTCCGTTCGTTTAAACAAAGACCCGTAAGATACGTATTTTAAGGGAGGATGTCACATTGGGCCCCAATTCAGTACGGTTCCAGTACAGCCGGCGTTTGTCTTCACATTCGGTATATCTGCCCCGGCCAGCTCCGGTTGCCTCAGAAGAACGCAAAATAGAAAAAGCCTACGGCAACGGCCAGGAAGACGATGGTCATGCCCCCGCCGGCCTTGAAGTAATCGCGCGTCTTGTATCCGCCAGCGGTCATCAGCAGGGCGTTGACCTGGTGTGTGGGCAGGACGAACGAGTTGCCGGCGCAAACGGCCGCCAGCAGTACGAGCGGACGCGGATCCACCCCGGCCAGCGTGCCGATGCTCACGACCAGCGGCGCAAGCACCACCACAGCGCCCACATTGGACATTACCAGCGAAAAGACCGTTGACAGCACACCCACCGTGAGCAGCAGCACCAGCAGGTGCCTGCCCTCCACCACACCCATCACATTGCTGGCCAGGAACTCAGCGGCCCCGCTGTTCTGCATGGCCACGCCAAGCGGTATGAGTCCAACCAGCAGGAACACCACCTTCCATTCGATGGCCTTGTAGGCCTCCTGGATGGTCATGACACGCGTCAGCACCATGGCCACGGCTCCGGTCAGGAAGGCGATGGCGATGGAAAACCCGGTGAGTGCCAGGGCGATGGCCAGAACGAAACTGCCGGCGGCCACCCACGTCTTGGAGCGGTCGCGCGGCTCGGCCTCGAACGGGGTCGCCACGACGAACGGCTCGCTGCGCTGCAGTTCGCTGATGTGCGACCAGGGCCCGTACACGATGAAGGTATCACCCGGCATGATCTCATGGTCGGAAATATCCCCCTCGATCTTGCTTCCCCGACTGAAGATCATCAGCGGCTCCACCGCATAGCGCTTGCGCATGGAGAATTTCCGGATGGTCTGTCCCACCAGTTCCGAGCGCGGCGGAATGATCACCTCGACAAACCCCGATTCGGCAGAATCATCGACACCGTGGAACATGGGGGCATAGTTTACCGGTTCCAGTTTGTGATCGGCCACATACTGCTCCATCCGGTCAGAATCGCCGTACAGGGCCATGATGTGTCCCGATTCGAACCGGGTCTCCCGCCAGGGCGCATAGTTGATCGATTTCCTGCCCGACAATGCCAGAATGTTCAAATGGTACTGCCGCCAGATGCCGGAATCCTCGATCGTTTTGTCCACCAGCGGACTCCCTTCCGGCACCTTGAAATACCGCATATCCTTCGACAGCTCAAATGATTCGATCACCTTCTCCTGCTCGGTGAGCTCCTGGCGCCCTCCTTCGGTATCCTGCGGAAGCATGTACTTGCCGAACAACAGAAAGAAAAGGATGGCCGTCACCAGCAGTGCGATACCCACCGGGGTCACCGCAAAAAGACCGTACGGCTCCAGGCCGGCGCTGATGAGCAGGTCGTTGGTCAGGATCAGGTGCCCGGATCCCACCATGGTGAGCGTGCCGCCGATGATGGCCGCAAAACCGATCGGCATGATCAGTGCCGAAGCGGATATCTTGGCGCGGCGTGATATATCCAGGATACTTGGCAGGAACAAAGCTGCCGCGCCAATGTTCTGAATCACACCGGAAAGGGTCCCCACAGACAGGGAGAAAACCCCAAGGATTTTGGTCTTGTTCGTGCCTACTTTCTTGATGACGGCTTTGGAAAAGCGGGACATGATTCCGGTCCGTGCGATACCCTCCCCCATGATCATGACCGCGATCATGGCGACCACCGCGTTGCTCGAAAAACCCGAGAGCGCTTCGCTGGTGGACAGGATGCCGGTCCAGCTCAGGGCCAGCATGGCCAGCAGCGCGGTCACATCGATACGCACCACCTCCGTGACCAGCATGAGCACCGTAATGCCCAGAATCGTCAACACAATCAGAATTTCAGCATCCATAATTATATTTATTCAGGATTCAGGATTCCACATTAATCTGGATAATATCAATTCAAAAAAAGAAACAATCGGGATCACACAAAGAGCAGCACGGTCACGGCATAGCTGATGATGGCCAGTATGCCCGCGCTGATGGCAAGCGGGAACTGGGTATGGACGTGGTCCATCAGATCACATCCGGTCGCAAGCGACGATAAAATGGTGGTGTCGGATATCGGGGAGCACTGGTCGCCGAACACGCTGCCGCCGATCACGGCCGAAAAGCAGAGCGTCAGGAAGAACGGATCCGGCAGCACCGCCCATGCCAGCGGAATGGCCACGGGAAAAACAACCGCGTAGGTGCCCCAGGACGTTCCGGT
>SKWQ01000067.1 GCA_007128855.1 Balneolales bacterium | reverse complement strand
TCCTACGTCTCCCTTTCGCAATTTATGTGACGGGATGGACTTCAAAAGCACAACACTGTCAAGCTTTGATATCTTTTTCGAGTCATTCATTTTTTCACGTAGCATGTAATCAATCTCGAACGGCGGTCTAGCAAAGAATATAACCAAATTGTGGGAACCAGGATCTTTCCAGTCTCGTTCTCTATCATCATGATCACCTTGTAACAAATATCACATACCACCCCACGTCACAAAAGGGGCATAACATTTATGGACCCACTTGCTCATACGCTATTTGGCGCCACTATGGCTGAGGCCGGACTCAGGCGGAAAACCGCACTGGCGACCGCCACGCTGATCATCGGCGCGAACATCCCCGATGTGGACGCCGTGGCGATGCTGGTCAGCGCGGATTATGCCCTGCAGGTGCGGCGGGGCTGGACGCACGGGATCCTGGCGCTCCTGATCTGGCCATTCCTGCTGACCGGCGCGATGCTTGCCGTCGACCGCCTGCTGCAGCGCTGGCGTGGGCGGCGGGGCCGGGCACCATCCGCATCCACACGGACAACAGACAGCCGGTCCACCAGTCCGCCCACGGATACCGGAACGATGTCACGGCAACGGTCCGCATCCACCAGAAAAAGCGGCCCGAATTTTACTCACGGAATGACCCAAAGCCCGCCGATGCGGCCCGGCGTGCTCCTGGGAATCGCGTTTCTGGGCGTCTGGAGCCATCCCCTGCTGGACTGGCTGAATACGTACGGGATCCGGCTGCTGATGCCGTTCAACGACACCTGGTTTTACGGCGACACGCTGTTCATCATCGATCCGTGGGTCTGGCTGCTGGCCGGCGCGGGGGTGGTGCTGGCGCGGTCGGAGTCGTGGCGAGGAATCGGCGGGTGGATCGTGCTCGGGACGGCGATGACGGCGCTGATCACGACCGCCGACATGGTGCCGGGGGCGGCAAAAATCGTGTGGATGGCGGGGATCGCGGTAATTGTGCTGGTCCGTTGGACGGGGTGGCATCGCGATGCGGCGCAGCCCGTTGCGCTGGGCCTGCTGGCCGCCGTTGTGCTCTATATGGCCTTCATGTTAGCCGGTGCCAGGCTGACCGTCTGGCACGCCCGCAGTCACCTCGCCGGTGACGGGATCGAGGCCACGGAGGTGATGGCCAATCCGCTGCCGGCGCGTCTGCTGCAGCGCACCGGGGTGGCGGCGTCGGAGACCCACTACTACCGCTTCCGGGTCAACTGGATGCGTCCCGGCAGTTTTGAACTCGACGGGGAGCCGGTCCCCATCGTGCCGCCGGACCGGATCGTGGAGGCGGCGCTGGGCTCGCCGGACGTGCAGGGCCTGCGAAACTGGTTGCGTTTCCCCGCCTACGAGGTCCGTCGGATGGATGACGGCTGGCGGGTGTTCATCCGGGACTTGCGGTACGTGCACCCGGAGGAGGAAAGCTCGCCCGGCATCGGGATGGCGGTGGTGGATCTGGATGAGGAGCTGCGGGTGCGGCCTGCGCGCTGACAAATTCAATTTCGACTGGAAGACCCATCACCGCCGGCACATCGCCCGGGTCAGTGCCCTCTCCACACCCCTCCGGATGCCGCCGCGGATGGTGACGCTGTCCGGGCACCGGAACATTATTGAAATGATGCAACATAATCACATAAAAATATTTTTTAGGTGACATCTTTTCTATTTTTCCGGTAGCGCTGGGTCTTCAACAACACGTATTGGTACCGCATGGATTTCTTGAAAAGGGCAAATCATCTTCTTTTTTTCCTTCTGGTGATTCTGCTGGTAATGTACTATGCCAGCACCCTTCTCATCCCCCTGACTTTCGGCCTTTTTTTGGCCATGTTGATTGTTCCGTTTACCAGCTTCCTGGAAAAACATAAATGCAACACCTTGCTGGCCTCGTTCATCAGCACCCTGTCCCTGTTCATTCTGCTGGGAATCCTTTCTTTCATATTCATCTATCAGATCATCCTTTTTGCCGACCAGCTGCCCGGGATACGCGACGAGATTCAATCGGGCATAGCATCGGCTCAACAGCAAATAGCTGCAGCAAGCGGACTGTCCCTGGAAGAGCTGCATAATATTATCGAGCGACAGACCAGCAATCTTTGGGTCACCATAGAGTCCCGGCTGGCTACATTTATCGGCGGTGTCCTGTATTTTGCATTGCGGTTCCTGCTGGTGTTCGTATACGTCTTCCTGATCCTGCTTTACCGCGAAAAGTTCATTAATTTCATGATCGAGCTCTATAGTTCGGAACAGAAAAAGAAAAATGCACGGGATGCGCTGCAAAAAATCGGCAATGTAGTCCATCAATATTTGTGGGGGAGGATACAGGTGATGTTCCTGCTGGCTGTAATGTATATTGTGACGTTTCTGATTTTTGGCCTCCCCTTTGCTGTGCTGGTTGCCCTTTTTGGCGCCTTGCTCACCATAATACCCTACATTGGGCCGCTGCTCAGCGGAGTGCTGCCCATCGCATTTGCCTTCGTTTTCTTTGAAGACCTTCAATTCATACTGTTTTTTACAGCCATCGTCGTTTTGATCCAGCTGATAGAAAGCTATGTCTTTGAGCCGCTTATCATGGGGAGAGAGCTGGAGCTCAATGCACTCACGGTGATCATTGCCATTATTGTGGGCGGAATCATCTGGGGCATTGCAGGCATGATCCTGTTTGTGCCCATCTTCGCCACCCTCAAAATTATATCCAATCACCATAGCGACCTGAAGCCTCTGGGATCTCTGATGAGCCGATGATGCGGGCTGGTCAGGCAGTAAAACCGTTGTTATATTACCCTTTTGAACCGGAACGCCCATTCAAAACCTGGCTTCCACCCCGTAATCACTTTTGTTATGGCAACTGCTGTGCATCCTGTGCAGAGATCCTGATTATAAAGGATTATATTGCAGGAAATTGAAACGGCAAACGATCCGCCGCAAGTTTTTCCAACCTATGATCCAGTCCTACCACAACGACATCCAGAAATTCGTCATCGTCGGCGACCGTGTACTCCTGAAGCCGCGCGACATGGACAGCCGCACCGAATCCGGGCTGTACCTGCCGCCGGGCGTCGGGCGGAAGGAGAAGATCCAAAGCGGGTATGTCGTCAAGGTCGGACCCGGCTACCCCACCCTCGCCGGACTGGAGAGCGATGAGCCGTGGAAGCAAAGCAACGAGAAGGTGCAGTACATTCCCTTGCAGGCACATGAGGGGGATCTGGCCATCTATCTGCAGGACCACGCCCACGAGATCGAATTCGGTAAGGAGAAGTATGTGATCGTCCCCCACTCGGCCATCCTGATGTTCATCCGGGAGGATTTTTAGAAATGGATCCGGTAGGTCATCATGGGCATGAAGCCCATCTGGTAGGATGTAACCGTTTCCTGCCGGGCATTGTTCCAGTTTTCGGTGAAGATATTCTCGCGGCTGGTGATGTTCTGCAGGTCGAGCGCCCACTCCTGGGTGGCGCGGCGCTGGTTCAGGCGGAACGTCACGCGTGCATTGAAACGGAAATAGTCCGGGTAGCGATCTTCGAAGGCCTGGTCCCACCGGTAGCGTGTGGTGTTGTCGGCGATCGACTGCTCCTCGT
>SKWQ01000075.1 GCA_007128855.1 Balneolales bacterium | reverse complement strand
TCTTCGATGAGCGCGCCCAGGATGTCGTTCGCATATCCATAGACGAAACGCTCACCGGGATGCGCGTCAAACGGGAGGGCCGCCATGCGCCGCACGATTTCCCGGATGGGCTCGTCGCGGTCGGACAGGTACCAGCCCTGGATCCCGGCTTCTTCCCACAGCGCTGCGGCCGGACCGTATCCATATCCGATTCCCGCCGTATGCATGAGCAGGTCGCGGATGGTGACAGGCCGATCGGACGGAACCGCCACCCAGCCGCGGGGCTCATCCTCCCGCTTTTCCGCCACAGTGGTTTCGGCGAATTCCGGCAGATATTTGCCGACGGGATCCGTGATGAGCAGCCGGCCCTCCTCCTGGAGCATCATGACCGCCACGCTGATGATCGCCTTGGTCTGTGAAGCGATGCGGAACAGGGCGTCATGGGGCATCGGGATACCGGATTCCACATCCAGCTTGCCAAATGCTTCGTGCAAAACGGCCTGTCCGTCGCGAAGGATCAGCACCACCCCGCCGCTCAGGCGCTGCCGGTCGGCGTATTCGTGCAGGGTGCCGGTGAGCCGGTCCAGCCGTTCCGCACAGAACCCGGCTTCTTCCGGGGCCACAGCCGGAAAAGCAGTGAGGTGCTCCGGGTCCGGGTGCAGGGCCGTGGTGCCGGTTGCGGGCAGCATCCACAAGGAAAACAGAAGAAAAAGGACCGGGATCATTACGCGCTTCCAGCCTGTTTGCAACGGGAACAGGCCGGGATGCGCAGGATCGGCGCCGTTTTGCCGGCGGGCCGGGTCGGTGGGATTGTAGGAAGTTTCCATGGCTATGGATATTTTTTCGGTTACCTTCCGTGATGATACTAAAAAATGAGGGAATGTATGACCTTATCCTTGACCATGTCCGAGTGCGTGCGCAAACTGGCCGGCATTCCGGTTGCACTGCTGGCCTGTCTGCCGGTGTTCTTGATGTCCGCCGTTTCGTGCGCTCCGGGGGAGCGTGACGCCGTGGTGCCGGGACCCGAACTCAGGCGTGTCAGTTACCTGAGCGCGGCAACGGGAGAGGAGCGCGACTTTTTTGTCTACCTGCCGGAAGGATACGGCCCGGCCGGGGATTCCGGTGAGTCCGCTGAGTCTGGGGATTCCGCTGAGTCCGGGTGGCCGGTGCTGCTCTTCCTGCACGGCAATGGCGAGCGCGGGAACGCGCGGGACGAGCTGGATTACGTGATGATCCACGGTCCGCTGTTCGAGGCGTGGGTGCGCAAACGCAATCTCCCGTTCGTGATCGTAGCCCCGCAGCTGCCCATGTACGGGATGGACCGGCTCGACTACATCGCCAACCGCACCCCCGACATGATCCCCCGGCGACTGGATGAGGGCGTGCCGCCACGCAGGCCGGCTTCGCTGCCGGCATTCCCGATGGACGGCGCCCCGTCGGTGGACCCGTCCGCCGATCCGCAGGCCATGCCCCATCCACCCGAAGGCCCGCCCGATGGATGGTACCGGCTGGAGCGCGACCTGATGGATATCCTCGATCAGGTAGAGGAGCAGTTTCGGGTGGATGCGGACCGTGTCTACCTCACCGGCATCAGCTATGGCGGCTTCGGGACCTGGCACATCGCCGCGCGTCATCCCGAGCGCTTTGCGGCGATCGCACCGGTGGTCGGATACGGACATCCCGATGGTGTGGAATCGATTGCCGCGCATCGCCTGCCGGTCTGGTGCTTCGTGGGTGGACGGGACATGGTGGTCGAGCCGCGCTATTTTTATCCCGCCATGAACCGCCTTCAGGAACTTGGGCACACGGGAATCCGCCTGACTACGCACGAGGATATGGGGCACGATGCCTGGGTGCGGGTGTACGGCGGACAGGATCTCTACGACTGGCTCCTGGAGCAACGGCGCGGGGAGACCGCGGCGGACCGGCGGCATGATGGCGGGGACGACCTAAACGGTGATGCGACTGACGACTAAAACGGTGAGGGGACTGACGGCTGAAGCGGTGATGAGAATGACGGTCTGAACGGTGAGGCGACTGACAGCTGAAGCGGTAATGGGAATGGCGGACTAAGTGATGGTGCCGGAAACCGGAACCGCGATGGCAATTGATTGACCGATGAAGTAATTTGCCTGACAGTTTGTATGCACGGAGCGATTGTCCGAGTCCGGATGGTCCGTTGAATCAGAGAATAAGCACCATGGCCACGGTAAAAAAGGAAATCAAGCAGCAACGGGAGTTTGAATCCCGGCAACAGGAGGCGATTGTGGCCCTGATGCTAACGACGGACCGGCTCAAGGGCCGGCTCAGTGAGCTGGCGGCGCGGTTCGGCATCACTCCGCAACAGTACAATGTGCTTCGTATCCTGCGGGGTGCGGGCCGGGACGGTTTGCCCACGCTGGAAGTCATGGAGCGGATGATCGAGCGGAACCCCGGGATCACCCGGCTGCTGGACCGGATCGAGGCCAAATCCCTCATTATCCGGGAACGCTCGGCAAGCGATCGCCGGCGCCAGATCTGCAGGATTACCGCTGAAGGAACCGCGCTGCTGGATGACATGGAGCAGCCCATGCAGGACCTGACACAGGATGTGATGCAGGCACTGGATGACAGACAGATCGCCCGCCTGCTCGATCTGCTTTTTCTTGTCCGGTCGGGAATGTAATTTTTTATTTATTTGTTGACTAATCAAGTAATGACAGGTAAAGTAATATCGATTTCCGATATTCTATCGAATCAAACCATTTAAACTACTGGAAAAATGAGTGATCAAACCTATGCCGGCGTAAAGCTCGCCGTAATCTACTACAGTGCCACCGGAACCAACCATGAACTGGCATACGCGTTTGCCGATGTCGCGAAAAATGCCGGAGCGGAGGTGCGCGTGCGCCGTGTGGCCGAGCTTGCCCCCGAGGAAGCCATCGCCCAGAACGAGCAGTGGAAGGCCCATTTCGAGGCGACCAAGGACGTCCCTGTTGCTTCCAATGACGATCTGGTGTGGGCGGATGCCATCATTTTCGGTTCGCCGACCCGTTACGGCAACGTCGCAGCACAGCTCAAGCAGTTTCTTGACAGCACGGGTCCGCTCTGGGCTGACGGAAAACTGGTCAACAAGGTAGTCTCCGGCTTCACGAGCGCCCAGAATCCGCACGGCGGACAAGAATCCACCCTGCTGGCCCTCTACAACACCATGTACCACTGGGGCAGCATCATTGTGCCGCTCGGCTACACCGATCCCGCCAACTTCCAGGCAGGTGGCAACCCCTATGGCGTGAGCCTCACGGCCTACAAGGATGACATCGACGAAAACAAGGCCAAAATCATCGAAGTGCTCACAAACAGGGTGCTCAATGTCGCCGCGTCACTGAAATAGCAAAGCGGTCCGGACCGACATCCCGGACCGACATCCGCCAGTGGTCATGACTTCCAGTCAGGAAGGATTGAATTCCCGCCAGGTCTCGCCGCCATAGGCCTGCACGGCCACATAATCCCCCTTGCGCCCCCGGTATCCACTGGGGGTCAGGGGTACCTTTCCGTGCGGCGTGTCCAGCACATATAGCGGTATCGCAAACCCCGACAGCCGCCCGCGCAGCTGCTCCATCAGCTCCATTCC
>SKWQ01000084.1 GCA_007128855.1 Balneolales bacterium | reverse complement strand
CTGTGCGACACCTTGCGGGACAGATCCGGATCCGACGAGATCAGCCCGCTCTGGGCCACCACCGAATGGGCGATCACCAGCTCCCCGACCATGTCGATCACCCGGTCGAGACGCTCCACATTGACCCGCACCGAAGCTTCGGATTCACTCCGTTTCGGCTGGCCGTTCTCCTGAGCGGACGTTTTCTGCCCGTTCTGGCTGTTCTGTTTTCGGGTGGATGGGGTTTCGGGCGCCACCTCAGCCGGCTGTTCCGCGGATGCCTGTGCCGGCACGGCTTCTGCAACCCGGGACTCCGCATTTGCCCGGGATGCCGCAACTGCCTTGGACTCCCCGGATGCTTCCGATGCCCCGGACTCCTCATCTCCCGCGGCCGCCATCTGCGCCACCGGCCTGCCTTTCACCTCCGCCAGCGCCTCCTCCGGACTGGTGCCGTAATCGGAAACCCGTGACAGCACATCCATCAGCCAGTCGTAATCATCCGGCATGGTCAGCACCCCGCCGCCCTGCAGGTCCCCGGACTTCTCCAGAAACGACTTGATGATGTCGATGGACGTCAAAGTGATGTCGGCGCAGGCCGAATCGTAGGCCAGATGGCTGTCACGCACCATGTCGAGCAGCGTCTCCACGGCATGCGCGAACTCGGACATCGGCGTCAGACCCATGAAAGCGGACGTGCCCTTGATGGTATGGAACGACCGGAAAACCTTGTTGATGAGCTCATCGTCGCCGGGCGACACTTCCAGATCCAGCAGCGCACTCTCCGCCTCCTCGATCTGTTCGTTGCACTCGGTGATGAAATCCTGCAGCAGGGAGGTGTCAAGGTCATCCGGCACCCGGAAATCCGCGGTCTGTTCCGCATCCGAATCCGCACCAGCCGCATCAGGGACTGCCGCACCTTCCGGCGCAGCTCCATCCGACGCCGCTCCATCCGGCGCATCCGCACCGTCCGCATCAACACGGCCCGGCAGATCCGCCGCAACAGGGGTTAACGTTGCAGCGGACCCATCCTGAGCCGTCATCACATCACTATTCATCTCCACGGCCACGGCCTCCTCCACTTTTTCCGACAGATACGCGAGGAAACCAGCCGGATTCTCTGGTGATCGTTCCTCACACCCGGCCAGTTTCCCGCGCAGTTGCTGCATGATCGGGGCAATCCCGCCAGCCGCACTGTCCGCCAGATAACCCACCATGCCGGCAAGCTGCGCCAGGCGCGCGCCGTCCAGATTCTCCTCCGACAACTGCATGACGACCGACGCCAGATCGTCCAGCGTCACCTCCGCCACGGAAACATCCGCGGCCTCTCCGGATTCTTCCCGGGTGGATGCCGGCGGTGCCTGCGCAACAGCTGTTCCCGCCGCCTCGACCGGTTCCGTATCACCGGCGGAAATTGTTTCCGGTTCATTCCCGGCAGATTCCTGCGCTGCGGGCGCAGTGTCCTCCATCAGCGATTCCGACTCCCCGCGGAGCGCCTTGTCCAGGTCGCCGGACGCCTTCTCGAACACCTCCACGGCAATATCCCCGTCGTTGACGGCAAACTCGCGGATGGTGTTGACCGCCTGCAACACGGCGGCACGGACGCTGAAAAAGCACTCATCCTTCTCGTACATGTGGATCAGCGCCTTCCACGCCTTGCCGATCAGGTCGTTCAGCAGGGTGGATTTGCCCTCGAAGGCCTCAATCGTCTCCTCGAGCCGGGCACCGGCTTTCATGATGTTCTCACGGTCGCCCGGCCAGACATTGGCCAGGATACCCATGATCTCTTCAAGCGAACGGATGGTGGTGTCGGCTGGGTTGCTCATTGCGTTATCGGTTTCTGACTTGGATTGTTTTTGGTTCCGGGTGGATATGGACCCGCCCCCATTCCGGGTCGGCTTGTTTCAAACCCGGTTGGATACGGACCCGGCTCGCGGCCGGACCCGCCCTCATTTTCTTCGCCTGGATTCGCACAGCGCCAGGTTCACCCAGAACCCGCCGCCGCTCCCCTCGAACCGCATCTGCGCCGTCGGGGGCTTGTTGGGCAGGAACAGCTTCAGGTCGCTGCCCCGCGTCACCGTGGGCAGGGAACTCTGACCGGCAAAACCGACCTGCTCCGCATTGGCCGCCACTTCCCCGGCAAGGATGTTGGACACCTCACCCACCAGGTCGCCCATGTCGTCGCTCTCGAACGGAATCTCCATCCCGCAGAAAACCTCCGACAGACTCAGCGCCGTCTCCCTGGGTATGGCCACCATCAGGGTGAGCGTGTGCTGTGAATTAAATACGGTGATGTGGCCGATGATGCCGTTCATGGGCGCGTCCTGCCCGCCGCTCTCGACGAACCCGGGGCGCGACCCGGAAATGGATTCAAAGGTCACTTCCACGCTCTGCCTCACCGAGGCAATGATCTCCTCCGGTATCTCGCGAACGTCTGAAAGGTCTACTGGTAATATTTCGGTCATTGTCATTTAAAATTTAGCATGTCCTTGAAAAAGCTCTTCTTTCCGGACTGGTCGTCAGCGCCGGTGAGAAAATTGCCGTCCTTGTCGATGTAGCGGCTCAGCACGCTGGACACCTGATCGGCGGTGAACGGCTTGGTCACGTAGGCATTGGCGCCTCCCTCGTTGAGCGCGGTGTCCACCTTGCCCATCGATTTTTCCGCCGTGATCATGATGATGGGGATGTGCTCCGTGTTCCCCTTCTGCCGCACCGCCTTCGAAAATTCGACGCCCGTCATCCTCGGCATGTTCCAGTCGAGGAAAATGATCTGTATCTCGTCGGAAAATTTTTCCAGGGCATCTTCACCGTCGATGGCCTCGGTATACTCAAAATCGGCCAGCATCAGCTGGTCCAGTGTCCGTTTCACCGCGCTCCTCATGATCTTGGAATCATCCACGACCAGCGCCTTGATCTTGCTCATATTTCACTCCAGGTCTATGTTGCATGTACACCGGGTGGATGCGGTTCTGCATCGGTCAATGGCCGGACCCCTCCGGTTACAGGAATTCCTGTGCGTACAGTTATAGCAAAGTCTGTTCCAGATGCAGCGACGACGGGAACCGCAGAGGGGTTGCCGCCGGATTCACCCGTGCTGCGCAGGACAGGTTTCCGTTTTTATCGGCAGCGGTTCCGTAAAGCTGAAGTAAAATCAGCAACGAATCCCGAAGTCCATGGTGGATGCGGATTTACCGGACTCAGGGGGTCTCTCTTTCCGTCGGCGCATCGGAATCTGCCGGCGCATCGGATCCCACCGGCCTGGCGGACCCCGACTTCGCCTCGTCGATCTCCGGATCCCTGAAATAATAGTTGAGCAGCAGGAACAACCCCAGGTTGACGATCTTGTGCAGCGCGCTGTAGACCAGCAGCATGCCCGCCACCGCGGCAATGGTCACGTCCAGCCCGCGCGCGTACTCCAGCCCGGCCCACATGAACACCAGGTCCTTGTTGGGCAGGAACGGGATCCGGTTGATGACAATCAGCATGGCCAGGAAGGTGAGCCAGACCGGCAGCGGCGTGCCGGGGATGGCCGCCATCCACATGAGCACCATGCCGGCGTGGTGCAGCAGAAAGCGCGTCAGGTAGATGCCGAAGATGGCCGCGGCGGTGCGCGCCGGCAGG
>SKWQ01000048.1 GCA_007128855.1 Balneolales bacterium | reverse complement strand
CGTGCCAATCTGGAAGTAGAACTTGAAGAGATCCGTCCCGGCTTCTCCGATCACCTGAAGGAGGCGGTCGGACCGCGTGTACAGATGCTTCAGGAGAACATTGCCAATCTGACCATCGAGCGGATACTCACACTTGAGCGGAACCCGACGCTTCGCGGCGACGAAGACTCCGAGCCGCGCCTGCGTGAGATCAACAGGGACATTGCCGCCTACCGGGAGGAGATCGATCAGCTGGTCGGCCGCAGCCTTGATGGCACCACCGGCTTTCTGGTGGGTGAGCAGGGTAACGTGAACCAGAGGGTGATCGAACTGCGGCGCACCATTGCCGATCAGATGATCGACATGGAGCGCATGAAGGCGCTTATTTCACGGGCGCAGGCCGAAATCAGCAACTACGAACAAGACCTGAGCCGCCTGCCGGAAGAGCAGACCCGCCTGGTCCGCCTGGAGCGACAGCGCCAGCTCCACGAGCGCATGTATAATGACGTGGCCGCCAAGCAGGTTGAACTTCGGCTGTACGAACAGTCATCGACCGGCAACGGCCGCGTATTCGATTACGCCCGGCTGCCCGGCTCGCCCTTCTATCCGGATCTCACCTATTTCCTGCTTACCGGCATCTTCCTGGGATTTGCGCTTTCGGCGGGACTTGTGCTGCTGGTGGTCATCAGCAACAAGAAAATCGAAAGCATTGACGCTATGAAGAGCTATGACCTGCCGCTCATGTCGGTCATACCGGACATCCGCCCCGTCATCAGGAAAGAGTTCAAGGGACAGCAGTTTTACGATACGGGCGAGTACAAGGTGGCTACATCGCTGACTACGTTTTTCGATCCCGTATCCAATATTGCCGAGTCCTACCGCCGGCTGTTCAACAACATCCGCTTCAACAACCCGGATGTCGAATACAAGATGCTGGTGGTTACAAGTCCGGGCAAGGTGGAGGGCAAGTCGACCTGTATCGCCAACCTGGCAATCTCCATGTGCGGCAGTGGCCGGAAGGTTTTGCTTGTGGATTGCGACTTCCGCCGTCCCATGCAGCATACGCTCTTTGGAAAGGAAAAACGTCCCGGCGTGATCGACCACCTGTTTTCGGGGCGCAAGATAGAGGATGTCATATCCCCGACCGTGGTCGAGGGCCTGGATCTGCTGCCGGCCGGCATTGAACCGTCCAGTCCGGGACTTGCTGCAAACAGTGAAAAGATGCGGGAACTGCTCAAGAAGCTCACAAAAGTCTATGATTACGTGCTGATCGACACCCCGCCGTTCGGGTTCATCAACGACGCGGCGCCGCTCATCAAGCAGGCCGACGGCGTACTGACGCTGGCACGTTTCAAGCAGACCACCACCACCGAGTTCGACCAGCTGTTGGATAACCTCAAGGGGATCCGCGCCAAGGTTATAGGTACGGTGCTGATGGACTTCAACCCGAAGAACGCGTCCGGTTACTACACCTACAACAAGATGTACAGCTACAACAACAAAGTGTACCAGTCCTACCAGACACCAAGTAAAAAAGACGCCGTCGTATAGCTGTAACACCTGCGTCCGGTACAACAGCAGCCGTGACAACCATCTTCTGAAGCACCTGTTCCAAATGTGCACCAGTTGCTTACCCAACCACAAATATTACTGAAAAACATGAGACTGTTTTCCCTGAAAGCCGCATCCTGCATCCTGCTGTTCACCGGCCTGTTCTTCTCGCAAAGCCATGCGCAAATCCAGCAGGAGATGCCCCAATTCCGCTCTGACATTGTGCGCCTGGCGCCCACGGGAGTTCTTGCCGACACGATCAACGTCTGGGGTGCGGTCACCCAGCGCGGACGCTTTATGGTCCCGCGCGGCACAACGGTCACTCAGATGCTCTCCTACACCGGCGGCCCCGGCATCGGGGCCGGTACCACCCGGGCCGGTGATCGCAACATTTTCGGCTACTTCACCAGACCACAGGTGGAGGTCTATCTGCACCGGTACGATGAAACCCAGCAGCAGGAGACCCTCGAGAGATGGGTCTACCGGCTGCGCGATCCGTTTCCCGAGGGTATGCGCAACTATCCGCTGCAAAACGGGGAGTACGTAACGGTCTATATCCGTACCCGTCCCACCGCGTTACAGTATGTACTCTTCGGTATCACTACGCTCGGTTCCCTGGCCGGCGGCTACTTCCTGGTCGAGCGGCTCTTCCTGGATTGAACCGATTACACGAACTGCCTTCCGGGTTCAGAACCATCCATTATTAATACCCCGAATTTTGCTGGCCAGTTTTAAAAAAATCCTGTATCTGCTGCCCAAAGGCGACAAGTTCAAGCTGATCATCCTGTTCGGCATGATGCTGGGGGCGGCACTGCTCGAAGTTGCCGGTATCGGCATGATCCCCGCCTTCGTCTCCATTATTGCCAATCCGGACCGGGTACTTGAATATGCTCCCGCAGAGAGGCTGTTCAGCAGGTTCAACATTCAAACCTCCAGAGAGTTGTTGTTGTGGGGCGGATCTTTGCTGATTGCTATCTTCTTTATCAAGAATATCTATCTCATCTTCTTTTACTATATCGAGGCACGATACACCAACAGCCGCTTTTACAAAATTGCCCATCGTCTGATGAGCTCCTACATGCAAGCCCCGTACACCTTTCATCTGCAACGCAATACGGCCGATCTGCTGCGCAACACCAACCAGGAGGTGCGGCTGCTGATCCAGCAGGTCATCACCCCCACTCTGATTTTGGGCAAGGAGTTTTTGATGGCGATGACCATTGTCACCTTCCTCCTGATACTCGAACCCATCATATCCCTACTGGTGTTCACCCTGCTCGGATTGGTCGTGGGTGTGTTCTTTTTGCTCACCCAAAAGCGGGTCAAACGCTACGGACTCGAGGAGCAGATCCATCGTCGCGGGCTTATCAAGGCGCTCAACCAGGGCGTGGGCGGCATCAAGGACGCCCGGGTCCTCAACCGCGAAGCCGAATTCATCGAGAAGTTCCGTTTCGCGGCACACCGGAGCTCCATTTTGCTGACCCGGATGAACTTCCTGTCCAAGATCCCGAAGCCCATCGTGGAAACGATCGCGGTGGGAGGGATCATGCTCATCGCCGTGATCATGGTGCTCCAGGATCGGCCAATAATCTCCATCATTCCCGTTCTCACTCTGTTCGCTATGGCCACGGTGCGGCTGATGCCCGCCATCCAGCAGATCACAAAATCCATAACGAAGCTTCGCTACAACATAGTCGTGGTGGATCCGCTCTATGATGACATCACGGAGCTGGCAGAGTACCGCAAACAGTTCCTTGCAGACCGAAAAAAGAAGGAACGGCTGCAGATGCAGCGCGACATCGAAGTCCGCAACGTCCATTACCACTATCCCGGATCCGACGAAATGGCCCTCGACGGGGTAACCCTGGCCATCCCGAGAGGCCAGTCCATCGCGTTTACCGGTCCGTCCGGGGCCGGCAAGACCACGATAGTCGACCTGCTTCTGGGCCTGCTGGAACCCGTCCGGGGAGAAATTCTGGTGGATGACAAAAATATCAAGGATCATTTGTCCGCCTGGCAGCGGAACATCGGCTACATCCCGCAGTTCATCTATCTGTCGGACGAGACCCTGCGGTGCAACATCGCCTTCGG
>SKWQ01000246.1 GCA_007128855.1 Balneolales bacterium | reverse complement strand
TGATTTCTTGTGACGTGCTGTTGGTCGCACCTTCATCTGTGGCCACGGTGAGGGTGACGGTGTAGGTGCCGCCGTCCGGGTAGTTCAGAGCGATACGGGGCTGTCCGCCGCGGCGTCCGTCGCCGAAATCCCAGGTGTAGGTGAGTGTGCGGCCTTCCGGCGCTGTGCTGGCGCTGGCGTCGAAGGTGACGGGGAGGCCGGCTTCGAGGTCGCCGGTGCCGATGGCGAACGAGGCGAGCGGGGCTTCTGCGGGCTGCAGGTCGATGAGCAGCTGCGAAGTCAGCTCGTGGACATCGTACATCAGATCGGCGTCCTGCCAGCCGAATTTTTCGATGACCACGCGGATGCCCTCATCGCCGGCCGGACGGAAGCCGTCGGGCAGAGGGGTGATGTCGGTGTTTCTGCCACTTTGGGAAACCCGGAGGGAGGGCGCGCCGGAGGTTTTGGCGACCGGTTCGGGGGTGCCGACGCGGTCATCGGTCACCTGCTGCATGTGGATGGCAACGGGTCCGGATTGCGTCAGCAGGAACCTGCGGGTTTCGGTGACCTTGTTGTTGTCGAACCGCACGCGGTAGAAGTAGACCCCTGTAGCCAGACGTGAGGCCGGATGAACGCGCCGGCCCAGCACGTCAAAAATCTCGACGACCGGGGTCTCGGGCTCGTTGCCCGGTGTGGTGTATTCCAGGGTGATGCGATCGGTGCTGCTGACCGGATTGGGGTAGATGCTGCCGACCCAGTAGTCGGTGGCGATGCTGCCCGGCTCGTCGATGCTCACGTCCACGGCCAGGGAGGCCTCAAAGGTACCGTCGTCGCCGGTGAAGACGCCGGTGAGCAGTTCCGCCCCGGTGCCGGCGTCGAAAAAGCTGAGACGGGCCCGCAGGATGGGCGCCTGTGTCGAGGCATCGCGCACAGTACCCCGGACGGTGATTCCGTCGGAGAGCAGCTGCGAGGCCTCGGCAATGGATGATGAGACGTTGACGGCTGAGTAGGCTTCTGCGGATAAAGATGCGCCGGCGGAAGGGTAGACCATGGCTTCCGTGGCTGAAGCGGCAAGCGCGGCAAGGGAGAAATCCGAGGCATAATAGGTCGCCGTGGCGGTTGCTGGTATGGCGGTGGATGCCGTAGTTATATCGGTGTTAGATGCAGTAAGGTTCTCATCGACCGGTGCCGAGAGGATGGCGGCAACGACAAACAGTCCGGCCAACCGAAAAAAGAGAGGAATCATACCCATGGTTATATCTCCCAAGAATGTGCATGTGGCCGCTTTGTCAATCTGCCGGGTGCATAAAACCTGCAGGGATCCCGGTGGGCTGCCGAAGCGGATGGTACAGAAGAGCATGTGTCAGGTGTCAGAAAAGCGAATTACCTAACACACTAATATATCGAAAGATAAGTGTATCGGCAATATATCTGGCAAATAATAGCTAAGCAATTAACCAGTAGTGATTTACATTGTTTCTGAACCAGGGAAGAAGTCTCTCAGGGCCTGAAGTTGCTGCAGTTTCTTCAGCTTCTGGAAGGTGAGGGGCTTGTCGATGTACTCGATGACGACATCGTACGTCCGTGACCTGGCAATGTCGGCGGCGTCGACCGAGGAGGTGACCATAACGACCCGCACCAGTCCGGTCAGCTCTTCCCGGGTGAGCAGATCCAGGAAATCCCAGCCGCTGACCCCGGGCATGTTGATGTCCAGCAGCACCAGGTACCGGCCGCTTCGGTTGTTGCGGATGTGGTTGAGCGCATCAAGGCCGTTGTAGAACAGGCGGGGAGAGGGGTGCAGCCCGCTCTTGATCACAAACCGGTGGTGCAGCATGGTGATGATGCGGTCGTCGTCCACTAAAAGTACTTCCAGCTGGCTCATTTGCCTTTTTTTGATTTGAAGGGTTCGTCAGTTTCGGGTTCCTGCGCTTTGAACACGTGGTCGGTTTTACGCGAGATGTCGCGGATGAAGCCGTCCAGTTCATTTGCTGACGCCGTGATTTCCATAAGGATCTCGTCACGGTCCATCCCGGTGAAACTGTCATCGTTCAGCACGTCGACAAGGCTCATCAGGCGCACCAGCGGGGCGCGCACCACGTGGGACTGGGTCCATGCGATATCCCGCAGCGCCTGGTTCTGCTTTTCGAGGGCATCCAGGTGGACCCGCCGTTCGGTGACATCCTGTACGGTTCCGATGGCGCGCACGGGAAGGCCGTCTGCATCCAGCTCAAACCGCGCCTCCTCATGCACCCAGAGTGTCTTGATGCCATTATTTACCCTGTATTCAGCCGAATATCCGTCCTGCGGGTTATCCAGGGAGTGCTGCCATGCTTCCATCATGATCAGACGGTCGTCCGGGTGGATGTGACCCAGCCATTTATCCAGGGATACCGGTGCCTGGCTCGGGGGGGGCTCCTTGGCGAAACCCATGATGATGCGGGTCTGTTCCGAGAGTTCGAGCAAGGTATCACCGATGGTCAGTTTCCAGCTGCCGATCCGGGCCACTTTCTGCGCCTGGTTCAGGTCGTAGGTGCGCTCGCGAACAAGCTCCTCCAGGTGGGCTTTCTGGTCATGCAGCTTCCTGCTGGCATCACGGAGTTCGAGGTGGGTGCGGATGCGGGCCAGGACTTCCTCCTCCTGGAATGGCTTGGTGACGTAATCGACCCCGCCCTCTGTGAAGGCCCTGACTTTGCTATCGGCATCGCCCAGGGCGCTGAGGAAGATGACGGGAATGTCGGCAAGGGTGTCGTTCTGTTTGATGATGCGGCAGACGTGATAGCCGTTCATGCCGGGCATCATCACATCCAGCAGGATCAGGTCGGGCGGGTTCTGCATTGCGGCCCGTATGGCGAGGTCGCCGCGCGGGAACTGGACCACGCGGTATCCGGCCGAAACCAGCATCTCCTCAAGCAGTTCGAGGTTTTCCACCGTATCGTCGATGGTCATGATGGTTGCCGCGGGAGTGTCGGAGGAGGAGATCATGGTGTACCGTCACGTTGTTCCTCGAACAGGTCGAGCAGGGTGTCGTAGTCGTAGGCGGCGGCCAGCTCCCGGATGCCCCGGGACACGGCTGCATGCTCCTGGCACAGGCTCTCGGCCAGTTTCCGCAGGCCGATCATGTCGCCTTCCTGGGTGGCGGCGCGTATCCGGAGCACGGTGGCAGTTGGCAGCAGGGCGATGGCATCGTGCGTGAGCAGTTTTCTTGCCGCTGCCGTGTGATGTTCGGGCGGCGGGTCGTCCGTGGCATACGTGACGCCGAGGTGCTTGCCGAGCAGGAGCAGGAGATCTTCGGGGACGACGGGATGGCTGATGAAACCGTCAAGCCCCCGGGTATCGCGCACGGGCCGGCGGTTGGCCAGGATGCTGGAGGTTATGGCGATGACGGGAGTACGGTTGCCGGGGTCATCATTTCCGGTATCGCTGCCGTCCTCCAACTCGCGGATTTTCTGCGTGGCTTTAAGACCGTCCATCACGGGCATGCGCAGGTCCATGAGTACGGCATCGGGCTGCCAAGCGGTAAAATGATCGACCGCCTCCTGGCCGTTCTGTGCTTCCCGGACCACGTATCCGGCCGGCTCCAGGATCGCCCGCATGAGATCACGGTTCACCCGGCGGTCATCGGCCACAAGGATCTTGCGTTCGCCGGT
>SKWQ01000198.1 GCA_007128855.1 Balneolales bacterium | reverse complement strand
TGGATCTACTACACAGATTCGGGCGAGCGTGACAGCACCCTGGTGCCTCTTCAGCAGTTCTCCTCGTTCACCGGTCAGTACAACCTGCAATGGAATGTGTTCCGTGGGTTCCGGGTCAACATGATCGGCAACTACTCTTTGGAAGAGGGGGATGTCGGTGTCGGCCACACCATGCGCCTGATTCCTGATGGCATATCCACCTTTGACCGCACCCGTTTCTACAACAATCTGCGGATCACGGTCACCCCGAGTGCGAACACCTACTTCAACATCAATGCCGCCATGCGCTACAGTAACTTCGAGCAGCGGCTGTTCGACAACCTGGATGATCCGAGGTACTTCAACTTTGACCGGGTTTCGGAGCTGCCGTCCCGTTATGCAGGTGGAGCGGGACGTTATACGATTATCGGCACGGACAATTATGTTGAGGACCGCACCACGCAGACCTACATCCTCAAGGGTGATATCACCAGCCAGCTGAACGACATCCACCAGGTCAAGGCGGGGATCGAATTTCAGCAGGATATCATCGAGCGGGATGCGTTCAGTCTGCAGCCGGCCGGTCCGAACATTGAGGCGCTGCCGAACACCGACGGGCTGGGCGTTCCGATCCGCGACGGACGCCAGCGCGAGTACTACACCCGCAAGCCCTGGCTGCTCAGCGCCTTCATCCAGGACCGGATCGAGTACGAAAACCTGATCATCAATGCCGGTCTGCGGTTCGAGTACTTTGAGCCGAACGGTAAAATTCCGGCGGATTCGCAGGATCCGGATCTTTTCAAGCTGCCCAACGAGCGCCATGAGGGCTTCTGGACCTCGGCCTCGCCGAAATTCCAGCTGAGTCCGCGCCTGGGCGTGGCCTATCCCATCAGTGAGACCGGGGTAATCCACTTCTCATACGGCTACTTCCTTCAGATCCCCGAATACGAGCGGCTGTTCAACGGCGACCGCATTGTGATGCCGCAGACATCGGGCATCTTCGGGGTGTACGGCAACCCGGACCTCAAGCCGCAGCAGACCATCCAGTACGAGCTGGGACTGCAGCAGCAGCTCATCCCGGGTACGGTCCTCGAGGTAAACGGCTTCTACCGCGACATCCGCGACTGGATCTCCTCGGGTCCGACCAACCTGACCTCCAACCCCGGTATCCGCTACGGAACCTGGGTGAACCGCGACTATGCCAATGTCAAAGGCGTCACGGCCACGCTGACCCAGCAGCTTGGCCGGCAGCTGAACATGGTCTTTGACTATACGTTCATGATGGCGGACGGGACCAACTCCGATCCCCAGGCCGAATTCAACTCGGCGGTCTCCCGTGGTGACACATCGGGCACGGCGCTCACCCAGATGCTGCAGCCGCTGGACTGGGACCGTCGCCATCAGCTCAATGCCACCGCGTACTATGTGGGTAACAACTGGGGCGGCAGCGTGATCGCCCGCTTCCAGTCAGGCGAGCCCTATACGGCCGATGCCACCTATACCACGCGCACCGGCATCACATCGCTGACCTACTTTGAGCGCAACAGTTTGCGCAAGCCGACGAACCTGACCTTCGACATCAACCTCTACAAGGGCCTGACCCTGGGAGGGGCCAACCTGCGTGGCACGCTGAGCGTGTACAATCTGCTGGATACGCGCAATGTCAACTTTGTGTATGCCGATTCCGGCACGGCCGAAGCCCCGCTGCCCGAAAACCAGCCGGCCCAGGTCGATCCCGGATATTACGACAACCCGTTCCTGTACACCGAACCGCGACGTGTGCAGTTCGGCATCGAAGTCTCCTTTTAACCCCTGACCAGTCACTGCGTCATGAAGCAGCCATATCGATCAGAAACCGGAACCGCAAGGGCCCTTTCGCATGGATGCTCCTGATGACCTCACGAATCACATTTGAAATAAACAGATGAAAATTTTGTTATCCTCCACAAAACTGCTCAAAAGCCTGCCCATCCTGCTTGGGTTCCTGCTTCTCGGGGACGGTCCTGCCTTCGCGCAGAACGGCGGGGATGTCGACCACGAGCCCGGCAATGAACGGGGTTCCTTCGAAGCGCGCCGCAAGATGATCCTGGACGGGAACAACCTTCGGGCGACCTACCACAATTTCGGCTGGGGCGGACGCCTTGACGGGGATGCGGCGGATGAGGTGACCTACGAATATCCGCGGAACACCAACCGGGTCTATATCGCCCTGGTGGCTTTCTTTGTCGGTGCCGAGGTCGAAAACCAGGTCGAAACCGGACAGGAGCGCTTCCCTGTCGTGCTCACTCCCAACGGACGTACGGCTCCCGACGGATCCAGCTGGGACATGAACCCGGTGCCTGGATACTACAATCCGGCCGTCCCGAATTTGTATGCCCGCAGCGACCGTCCCGAAACCTGGCCGTCCTTCTGGCCGGACAAGATGGACGATGAGACCGATCCCGGTTGGAGCGGCTCCTGGAACGGATACTTCGGCAAAGACCAGTTCAACGCCGACCAGGAGTTCTACTACCGTGCCAGCGGCAACCTCTACACCCGTTTTCTCGGAGATTACGGTGAGGATGAGATCTTCCGTCCGGATGAGACCGACTTCACCCGTGGCGGACTCGGCCTTATCATCGATTCCCGGATCATGGCCTGGTCACAGACACTTATCAACAGCGTGCATTTCAACATCTTCGAAATCCGCAACGACGGTTCCCATGATTATGAGAAAATGGCGTTCACGCTCTGGATCGCGGATCTTGTCGGCGGCGGCGGTAACGACCTTCCGGAGTTTGACGAGCGTTCGGCCATATCGTATCTGACGCACCTCACACCGCGCTCGGGCCGGACCCATTTTGGGGACGGGCTCGTGGGTATGGCCGGGATCCAGTTCCTGGAAACTCCCGGCAATTCCATCGACGGAATTGACAACGACGGAGACAGCGATCTCTACCTGAGTCAAAGCGCATGGTACAATCCGGTCAACCCGGACCTGCTCCAGCCCCTGGTGGAAGCCAACGGCGGCTTTTTCCAGAACGCAAATGTGCTGATGATGGAAGTTATTCCGGAATTCGTGGAAAATGATTTCGGTACGCGCACCATCTGTCCCGGTGACCGTATTGTGTTGATCGACGAGAATTACCGCCGGATCATCACCGAGTATCCCGCCGGCGGAGACACCCTTGTAAGCCAGGGACGGCAATTTATCCTGGACGGGCGTTGCTACAATCTCACCGAAGATGTGGACCTGGGACCGAATGACCTGTTCCCGAACGCATCCAACAGTGACCTGTTCGACAACAACCTGAACGGTCTGATAGATGAGACCGATGAGCTTCACCGCACCAAGCAGTTTTTCGACCGGACCCAGCGTCGGTTCATCGAGCGTCCGGTACGCTATATCAACTACATGTGGGATCAGTACGAAACAGGCGATACACTGCAGCGTGGCCTGATCGTGCCCAACCAGATGATCCGCGAGCGTATGGCCGAAGATGAAAGTTTCCGCAACCTTATCCTGGATTACCAGGAGGCACTAAACCGGGTGCATGTGGATGGCGGGTACCGGTCTCCGGGTGCGTTCGACAATTACTTCCGCAATTACCATACTTCGGCTCCCATGATCGATGAGTCCCGCGAGGACTACTTCGATAACAACATGGCCTGGA
>SKWQ01000222.1 GCA_007128855.1 Balneolales bacterium | reverse complement strand
GGCCGCCGCAGCAATCCCCGCTTCTGCACAGAATGACACCCCAACAGAAGCACGCGCATACGCATATCCACCCGGTTGCGTTACCGACCGGATATTCGTTGCATCAAACCGTATATTATTACGATTTTCCATTTTCGAAAAAGCCAGCGACAAACCGTAACCGAATTCATGTCAGATCAGAACAAGAACCAGAAACTCACCTTCACCTTCCCCGACGGCAGCCAAAAGTCCTTCGACCACGGAGTGACCGGCCACGAGATCGCACAGTCCATCTCCGGACGCCTGGCACGCGAAGCACTGAGCATCACTGTGGACAACACCGTGCTCGACCTTCACCGTCCACTCACGACCGGTGGAAAGATCGCCATCAACACCTGGGACGACGAGGATGGGAGGATGGCGTTCTGGCACTCATCGGCACACGTGATGGCCGAAGCCGTAGAAGCGCTTTACCCTGGTGTGAAGCTCGGGATCGGTCCGCCCATCGAACAGGGATTCTACTATGACATCGATTTCGGGGACCGGACGATAAGCAGCGAGGACCTTCCCGCCATCGAACAGAAAACGCAGGAGCTGGCACGCCAGAAAAACCGGTTCGAACGGTTTGAGATCCCCAAGGATGAGGCAATTTCCCATTACAGGGAAAAAGACGATCCCTACAAGCTGGATCTGCTGGCCGGACTTGAGGACGGCACCATCAGCTTCTATAAACAGGGCAACTTCACCGATCTTTGCCGGGGTCCGCACATACCGGACACCGGATCCATCAAGGCCATCAAGCTGCTCAACACGGCCGGGGCCTACTGGCGCGGCGATGTCAAGAGCAAGCAGCTCACCCGGATCTACGGCATCAGCTTTCCGAAAAAAAGCATGCTGGACACCTTCCTCCATCAGATGGAAGAGGCAAAAAAACGGGATCACAAGAAACTGGGGCCGCAGCTCGGTATCTACATGATCGACCGCATGGTGGGAAGCGGCCTGCCCATGTGGCTGCCCAGGGGAACCACCCTTCGGCGTACGCTTGAGGCGTTCCTGCGTGATGAGCAGCTGCGGCGCGGCTACCAGGAGGTGATCACCCCGCATATCGGAAACCTGGAACTCTACCGCACATCCGGGCACTACCCCTACTACAAGGATTCGCAGTTCGCGCCCATGCAGGTAGATGACGAAGGGTACCTGCTCAAGCCCATGAACTGTCCGCACCACCATCGCATCTACGATAATGAGATGCACAGCTACCGCGACCTTCCCGTCCGGCTTGCGGAATTCGGCACAGTCTACCGTTACGAACAGTCCGGCGAACTCAATGGGCTGTCACGGGTGCGCGGTTTCACCCAGGACGATGCGCATATCTATTGCACCAATGACCAGCTGAAGGATGAGATAAAAAACTGCATCGACCTTACGCAATTTGTATTCTCGACATTCAATATGCCTGTCGACATCCGCCTGTCCTTCCGGGACGACAACGATGAGAAATTCGGCGGGGAGCGCGGGCTCTGGGACCGCGCGCAGCGCGAGATCAGGGAGGCCGCCGATGAAATGGGGTTGCAATACCGCATAGCCGAAGGCGAAGCCAGTTTTTACGGTCCCAAAATCGATTTCATCATCCACGATGCACTCGGCAGGAAATGGCAGCTCGGAACGGTCCAGGTGGACTATGTCATGCCCGAGCGCTTCAATCTGACCTATGTGGGTTCGGACAACCAGAAACACCGTCCGGTCATCATCCACAGGGCGCCTTTCGGATCCATGGAGCGTTTCACCAGCATCCTGATTGAGCATTTTGCCGGGAATTTCCCGGTATGGCTTAGCCCACAGCAGGCGGTCATCATACCGGTATCAGATCAGTTCAACGATGTGGCCGAATCCTGCCGGAAGCAGCTGGCCGATGCCGGGATCCGGGTGAAGTGCGACCTCAGGGGCGAACAGATCGGTGCAAAAATCCGTAATGCGGAAACGTCAAAGATCCCGTACATGTTGATTGTAGGTGAAAAAGAGAAGCAAAATGATACCGTTTCTGTGCGAAAGCACAAAAAAGGTGACATCGGAAGCTTTAATTTTTCCGAATTTCTTTCGATAATAAAGAAGGAAGTTGCTGAAAGGGCGTTGCCGGATGAAGATTGACACTTATAGCAACGCTTCCCGGTTGCGCCGACTACTGCGCAACCGCTGTCGGTCGCACTTGCGATACGACGTCAACTAACAACAAATAAGGAGAAACAACCATCGGAAAACGATTCAAAAGTCATCCCGTTCGCAGATCAGTCCCGAAAGAGCGAGTGAACGAGGCTATCCGGGCTGATATCGTACGTGTGATAAAGCCAGATAATGAGCACGCCATACTGCCGGTCGCACAGGCCGTTGAAATGGCATACAGCCTGAATCTTGATCTTGTCGAGATTGCAGCCAATGCCGATCCCCCTGTATGCAAGATCATGGATCACGGCAAATACCTTTTCGAGAAAAAGAAGAAGGAAAAGGAAGCCAAAAAGAAGCAGCATGTCATAGTCCTGAAGGAGTTGCGGTTCCGTCCGCAGACCGATGATCATGACTATGAATTCAAGAAGCGTCATGCCGAAGGATTCCTGAAGGATGGCAACAAGGTGAAGGCCACCGTCCAGTTCAAGGGCCGGGACATCATCTACAGCGACCAGGGCAAAAAACTTCTGGATCGCCTGGCAAAGGACCTGGAAGACCTGGGGAAGATCGAAACACCGGCCAAGCTGGAAGGCAAAAGAATGTCGATGGTAGTCACACCGGCCAAGGGTCCCGGCTCCTGACTTCCGGAATGACCCCGGATTGGCCGGCGGCCCGGTTGCTTCCGGCTTCTTGCATCATGGCCCATGCCACTCACCTGCCGTTGCCACGTATTGGCACCACTTAAAAGTTGCTGGTGAGTTGCATTTTTTTTACCTTAGAGGCTTGCTAAGTTTTAACCAATTTTTCAGGTTAATTATGCCTAAAATGAAAACCGTGAGCGGCGCCAAGAAGCGTTTCAAGACTACCGGGACCGGTAAATTGAAGCGCAAGAAAGCGTACGCCAGTCACATACTTACCAAAAAATCACCCAAAAGGAAGCGTAATCTGCGTACTGCGACTCTGGTCGCTAAGGTCGACTTGCCGCGTATGCGAAGCCTGCTGCCCAATTCCTGATTTTTTTTTCGAACCATTAACTTACTGAACAAATGCCACGATCGACCAACAATGTGGCTTCCCGTCGCCGTCGCAAAAAGGTCCTGGACCAGGCGAAAGGCTACTGGGGTGCAAGAAGCAAGGTCTACTCTGTCGCTAAAAACGCAGTAGAAAAGGCCCTTCAATACCAGTACCGCGACAGGAGAGTCCGCAAAAGAGAATTCAGAAAACTCTGGATCACTCGTATCAACGCTGCAGCCCGTCTGAACGGCACAACCTACTCCAAACTTATGGGCGTCATGAACGCCAAGGAGATGGAGATCAACAGGAAGGTACTTGCAGACCTCGCAGTCCACGATCCACAGGCCTTCACCGCAGTTGTGGAAGCCGCACAGAAGAAATCCTGATTTCGATCCTGTATAAAAGCCGGCAGTGTCTACCTTGATGCTGCCGGTTTTTTTATGTTTGGAACCGTTCTTTCCGTTACATGTACCGATTTTTCCTGTCATGCCGAATATTTCCGATATCGAAAAAGTAAAAAGCGACATTTCCACAGCAAATCTGGACACGGATGAGGCCGTTGAAACCTTCCGGCTCGCCTATCTCTCCAGAAAAGGGATCATCACCGAACTGCTGGCCGGTATAGGCAAAGCGGCACCCGAAGACCGCGCACTGCTGGGCAAGGAACTCAATGCACTCAAACAGCTCGCAAAGTCCCGCTTTGATGAGGCCAGTTCCAAACTGGCGGCCGGAAAAACGGGTGACATCACGGCCACCGACGATCCCACGCTCCCCCCTGCCCCGATTGGTGCCGGTTCCACCCATCCGCTCTCGCAAACCCTGGAGGAGGTCAAGAACATCTTTTACCGTCTTGGCTTCACCATTGCCGACGGACCGGAACTGGAGGATGATTTCCACAACTTCACCGCACTGAACTTCCCGCCGGAACATCCCGCCCGCGATATGCAGGACACCTTCTTCATCCGCAAAGACGAACAGGATTCCGCGCGCGACCTGGTCCTGCGTACGCACACTTCCCCCGTGCAGATCCGGCTGATGAAAGAGCAGAAACCACCCCTGCGCGCCATCATGCCCGGACGCGTATACCGGAACGAGTCCATCACCGCCAAATCCTACTGCCTGTTCCACCAGGTCGAAGGTCTGTACGTGGACAAAAACGTCAGTCTGGCCGACCTGAAGCACACCCTGATCACCTTTGCGGGACATCTTTTTGGCAAGGACCTGAAATACCGCATCCGGCCCTCCTTTTTCCCCTTCACCGAACCCAGCCTGGAGATGGATATCTGGTGGGAGACCCGAAACCGTCCCGGCCAGTGGATGGAGATCCTGGGTGCGGGCATGGTTCACCCCAACGTCCTCAAAGCCGTAGACATCGATCCGGAAATCTGGACCGGGTTCGCATTCGGGATGGGGGTAGAGCGCATCACCATGTCACGGTACGAAATCGACGACATCCGCCTGCTTTACGACAATGACGTACGCTTCCTGGATCAGTTTCCCTCATAAACACTATTTCCACCAACACGGCACGGCAAGCCGCATGGCGACGGATCGCGCTGCAAGCCGTTAACGAGCATTAACCTGTCTTCACTCCGATGAAAGTATCCTACAACTGGTTATCACGATATCTCTCAGAAATGCCCTCTCCGCAGGATGCGGCCGACAAGCTTACACTCACCGGACTGGAAGTCGAGGAGGTCGGGCAGACCGGCTCACAATTCGACGGTATTGTCGTAGGTGATGTGTTGGACGTGCAGCCGCATCCGGACGCCGACCGGCTGGTCGTTTGCCTGGTGGATATCGGTCAGGACGAGCCGTCACAGATCGTTTGTGGCGCGCCCAACGTTGCCGCCGGACAGAAGGTGCCGGTTGCCACGGTCGGATCGGTGCTTCCCGTGCCGGGTCCGGACGGTTCCCCGTTCAAGATCCGGAAAGCCAAGATCCGCGGGCAAAAATCTGCAGGGATGATCTGTGCCGAAGATGAGCTGGGACTCAGTGACGACCACAGCGGCATCATGGTGCTGGATGGACGGCATGCTCCCGGCACTCCTTTCGGGGATGTGGCGGGCACTTCCCGTGACTTCGTCTTTGAAATCGGACTGACCCCCAACCGTCCCGATGCCACGTGCCACCTCGGTGTGGCGCGCGACCTGGCCGCCGTGACAGGCGCGGCACTGATGAAGCCGCTTGATAACCTGCCTGAGGTTGCCGGGAAACTGGACGAGGGCACCATCCGCATTACCGATCCCGACAAGTGCCACCGTTATGTGGGCATTGTCGTGCAGGGCGTGACCGTTGGAGAATCCCCCCAATGGCTCAAGCAGCTGCTGACAGCCATAGGACTGCGTCCATTGAACAACGTGGTCGATATCACCAACTTTGTGCTCCACGAACTCGGGCAGCCCCTGCACGCCTTTGACCTGCACAAACTGGCTAACGGCCGCATTGACGTGCGATCCTACCCGGAGGACAGGAAGTTCACCACGCTCGACGAGGTCGGACGCACCGTTCCGGCCGGATCACTCTTCATCTGCGACGGGGAGAAACCGGTCGCCCTGGCGGGTGTCATGGGCGGTTTGAACTCGGAGATCTCCGAGGAGACCACCGATCTGCTTATCGAGTCGGCCTGGTTCGAACCGGTTGGCATCCGGAAAACCTCCCGCAACCTGGCACTCCAGACCGATTCCTCCTACCGTTTTGAGCGGGGGGTGGATCCCTCCATGACCAGGGATGCTGCTTTGCGTTGTGCGGAGCTCATCCTGGAACTCTGTGGCGGCACCATTGGAGGGATATCCGATGTCCATCCCGTTAAAACCGCGCCTCTTTCCGTTCCGCTGAGGTATGATCGGCTGAACACCGTACTGGGAACAAAAATCGGTCCGGATACGGTCACGGGCATCCTCAACCGGCTTGAATTTGCAACGGAAACGGAGTCAGCCGACCCGCTGACCTGGAACTGCACGGTTCCCACATTCCGTCCGGATGTCACTACCGAAATCGATCTGATCGAGGAAGTGGCGCGCATCTACGATTACAACAACATCCCGGATCCCGAACGCATTTCCATCGCCAATCCGGAGCCAGTGCCCTTCGGCGAGCAGTTCCGCGAAAAGGTGCGTCAGGCAGCCGTTGGAGCCGGTCTGAAGGAAATCTATACGAACAGTCTTCTGCCAGAGCGGTTCCTTGACGCCCTTGGAGGCCCCTCCGTGGTCGTCCCCACGCTCAACCCCATCACCAGGGACCAGGCCTTGCTGCGCACTCAGTTGCTCTATGGATTCCTGCGGTCCGCTGCCTACAACTTCAACCGGGGAGCGGCCGGGGTCCGTTTTTTCGAGATCGGTAATATATTCCGCCGGCAGAAAGAGGGCGGTTCATGGATCGAAGGCATCCATGAAGACACGCACCTGCATCTTGGCATCGCCGGAAACACCCACACGGACCACTGGAAAGTGCCGGCCAGGGGTTTCGACCTCTTTGACATAAAGGCCATGGTGGAATCCGTACTGATCCGGCTGGGAATCATGGACCAGACACGGTGGAAGGAATCGGGAGAACAGCTTGCACTTGTGGCCGCCGGCAGCGACAGCACCGATGATGTGATAGGCACCCTGTTCCGGGTCGGCGAAGAGTGGAAAAAGCACACCGAGGTCGAGGTGGACGCCTGGTCGGCCGAACTCAGCATTGGACAGCTGGAAAAACTTGCCCGCAGTGCCTCAGACAAGGTATATCGCCCTGTCTCCCGCTTCCCATCCTTTGAATTTGACCTTGCACTGGTGGTCGAAAAACAGGTTGCCGCCGGAGACCTTGTGTCCGGGATGCAGCGGGCGGCCGGACCCCAGCTCGTACGTGTCGGGGTATTTGACGTCTTTGAAGGCGGCACACTTGAAAAACATCAAAAAAGCATTGCTTTTCGTCTGACGTTTCAGGATAATGCCAAGACGTTGACCATTAAGGATGTGGAACCTGTCATTCAGAAAATTTTGAAGCAGCTTGGTTCTGATCATTCGGCGGAGTTGCGCTCCTGAAATCAGGGTTTCCATCCAGCGTTTCAACAGCAGTAATACAATAGCAGTTCTGTGCAATACCGGCAGTATGCAGTCAGCAACTTGTCTCTTACCAAAAACGGAGCATGTACAGTGACATACCATGACCAGCCATACTATAAGGAGTTTCGTGATCTGTTGACCAGGATCCAGTCTGGCGTAAACGACCTGAAAGAGGAAAACCAACGTTTGAAAGATGAAAACCTGGAGTTCAGCAGCCAGTTGAAGGATGTACGCGGACAACTCGCCGAAGCCAGCAGGGAAATGGACCGTCTCAAAAAGGAGCAGCCCGGAAAGACGGCGGATCAGGGAATCGATCCCCTCGATACGCCAGGTGCCGTCTCCGGAGAATCCGGGCCATCATCCCCTTCGCTGTTCGACACACTGGACGAAAACGAAAGGCGAATACTGAGACAGCAGATCATCGATCTGATCTCACGCATAGACAAACATCTGGATCGGGCCGGATCATCAGCAGCGGCTGAATCGTGAATGATTTGCAGCAACGATCGCGGATCAGGATCATCCGGTTCATATCCGTCCGCTCACCGGTGATGATCGGAACGCCGGCCGCTCCGGAAACACGGGAATCTCAAGTGATCCAAATGAAATACGATCTTTTCTCTGAAATAACCTGCCGATGAAATCAATCAAGGTTACCATACTGGGCAAGCAATATCCCCTCAAGATAAACGAGGGCGATGAGGAACTCATGTACAGGATTGCCGACTATGTGGACAGGCGGTTCCATGATTTCCGAAAGGCACTCATCAACCAGTCCGAGCCCACCATCATGGTCCTGGCCTGCCTGAGCATCGCGGAGGAACTGTTCATGGCAAACGAAGGGGAAAGGCCGGGTGGCTCATCTGAGCAACTGAATGCGTTTACCGATATTAATGATTCACTTCGCAAGATTTTGGATGAAATTGAACAGGAAAATTCCGATATTTAAGTGGCCCGATTAAAGATCGTTTCTTTAAAACGCTTTTGAAGCAGGGTTAACATAAACAAGCACAACACTTAAAAAAAAGGGTGTTCAACTTCGTCCGACAATGCCAGGCCTCATGTCACTCCGGTGAATAGTGGAAGGCAGACCCGGTTCGAGTGGATTCCCGCACTGTCAATGACGGTAGCTTGTCTTGTGCCTGCTTCATCAGCGTTTTTTTATTTCCACTTAAGCCGCAGATCGTTCCACCAGTTTTTATGTCTAAACCATTAAAGGTTCTGTTCATCGGCGATATCGTCGGATCACCGGGGCTCTCCCTTCTGGAAACACTGCTTCCCTCCCTCATCAGTAAGTATGAAGCGGATTTTGTGATAGCCAATGCCGAAAACTCCCATGAAGGGATGGGCATCAACGAGGAGATCATCCGCTCGCTGTACGGCCTGGGCGTCCATGTGATCACGGGCGGAAACCACAGTTTCGCCAAGTGGAAGATCTATCCCTACATGAAAACCGATCCCAAACTGCTGCGACCGATGAACTATCCGAAGGGAGCTCACGGATTCGGCTACGGGGTCTATGAGGTGCCGGGAACACCTCACAAGATCGGAGTGGTCAATCTTCAGGGTCGCACCTACATGCAGCCCATAGACGATCCCTTCCGCGCCGGCGAATGGGTCATCGAAAAAATCCGGGAAGAGACCCCTGTCGTGTTTGTGGATTTTCATGCCGAAGCCACCGCCGAGAAAATGGCGTTCGCATGGTATGTGGACGGCAAGGTATCCGTTGTTGCCGGCACCCATACCCACATCCCCACAGCGGACGCCCGGCTGCTGCCCATGGGAACCGGCTATATCACCGATGTGGGAATGACGGGCCCGTATCATTCTGTCATCGGCATGGACAAGGAGACCGCCATCAAGCGATTCCTGCTCCAGACTCCCCACAAGTACAAAATGGCCAACGGAGACAACCGAATTTGCGGACTGTTCACCGAAATCGACCCGGAAACGGGAAAATGTCTGTTTGTTACCCCCGTGACTTTTCCTGCATTTGAAACCGGATCTGCATCGTGAACACCGCAACCACTCTTTTAACAGCGGAAAACATCCACAAGAGCTACACGGGCAAAGCAGAACCGGTGCACGTGCTCAAGGGGGTCGACATCGCGGTCAACCGTCATGACCTGACCGCCATTGTCGGTTCGAGCGGATCGGGGAAAAGCACGCTGCTTCATATCCTCGGAGGCCTCGACCGCCCCGACAAGGGGACCATCCGCTTCAGGGATGCGGACCTGTCCCGGATGAACGACGAATCCCTCGCCGATTTCCGCAACCGGAACATCGGGTTTGTCTTCCAGTTCCACCATCTGCTGCCCGAATTCACGGCACTTGAAAACGTCTTCATGCCCGGGCTCATCGCAGCAAGACCCATGCCGGAAATCCGTCAGCGTGCGGAGTACCTCCTTGAGGAAACCGGCCTGAAAAACCGAATGGATCACCGTCCATCCGAGTTGTCGGGCGGTGAACAGCAACGTGTTGCCGTAGCGCGGGCGCTGATGAACGGCCCGGAAATCATCATGGCCGACGAGCCCACCGGAAATCTGGATGAAGCCAATACCGACAAGCTGCTTTCGCTGCTGATGGATATCAGGGAGAAGGAGCAAACAGCCATCGTCCTGATCACCCATGACACCCGGATCGCCGCCATCGCATCAACCGTCTATCATCTTCACCACGGTCGGCTGGAGGCACCGGCACATAGCAACTCCTGATTTTGTCATCTGACAAAACAGTGATATATTTAGCTCACTTTTTACCTACACTTCATTCCAGTTTCAGATTTCAGATATGGCCAAGCGACTATCCAAAGAACAACTTGAAACAGATCCCCTTCTTACCAGTTATTATCTTTTCACAAGTTTCCTCAAGCGCAACCTGACTGCTGTCCTTGCAGCCACCGTGCTTGTGATCCTTGTCCTCGGCGGAGGAATCTTCTACTATTTCTATTCACAGGCCAGGCAAGTGGAAGCACAGGAACTTCTTGTCAATGCCGAGCAGGCCTTCCAGCAGGGGGAGTTTGAGACGGCCCTCTGGGGGGATGACGTACAGCTTCGCGTCGGACTGCTGGAAATCATCGACAATTATGGCCGTACCAGCGCCGGCAACCTGGCCCGGTACTATGCCGCTGTTGCGGAAGCCGAGCTTGGCAACTACGATGATGCCCTGAGATATATCGAGCGGTTCGATCCTCCGCGTGGCATTCTCGGTGTCGGCCCCATCTCGTTCCATGCTGTCGTCCTCTCCAACCTTGGTGAGTACAGCCGGGCAGCTGATGTTTTCGTAAAGGCCGCTGAGTGGGATATCAACGAGGCCACTACACCTCAGAACCTCTTCAATGCCGCACAGGCCGCTATGGAAGCGGATGAGGTCGCCCGGGCAACGCAGCTTGTTAGCCGCATCCTCAGTGATTACGAGGATTCGCAGGTGGCCGACCAGGCAAGACGGCTGGAAGGAATGCTGTTCGTCCGCCAGGGAAACTGATCTGCACAAGGTTCCATCGACCTGCTTAGTTTATTCTTGCAGCAGCGCAAGCCGGCCCTGAACGCCATAAATCCACCATGCCCGGTTGCTTGACGAAGAGCTGCATCCTGCAATTTTTCCAGGGTCCTGTTTTTTAAAAAATAAAATGCAACATTCTTGCAACTTGTCCGTACTTATAACAAGTGCTGATACCGAAAGGTACTGCATGGACAGGACACAATAAACTACATTGACCTCTAAGTTTACAGCCCCGGGTAGTGATTCTGCCTGGGGCTTCGTTATTTTTTGTCCTCCTGCCCCAGTCCCATATCCCCCAGCTGGATGTTGAGTGCCCTGATGGATATCTGGATTTCCCATATGGAGAGGGCCAGGGAAGCCAGCAGGAACAGCAGACTCGCCCCAAAGGTGTACTTGGCTGCCTCCATGAGTCCCTGAAACAGCAACAGCATGCACAATGCCGACAAAAACAGGCTGATCACACCCAACACCTGCATGTCCCTGATGAGCCGGGTACGCAACCTCAGGTTCTTGATCTGATAGAACAGGATCACATCACTCTCCTTTTTATACCGGTCGTGCAGCGACCGGATCAGTGTGGCAAGTGTGAGGAAGCGGTTGGTGTATGCCAGAAGCAGCAGGGAGATGGCGGGAAACAGCAGTGCCGGCGTTGCAAGATCAAGTTCCATGTCAGGTAGATGTATGTCAGTTCGTAATATATTCGTTTGTTTGGCAATCCTGGGGCCTGAACGGGTGGATACGCCTGCCCGTTCATCACCACTCCTACCCCGTACTCTGCATTGCCGCTGCAATTCCGTTGATACTTGAAAACAGGGCGTGCCGCACTTTCGTGGAGGTCAGTTCGGGATCCCGGTAGCGCCGCATCAACTCTATCTGAAGCAGGTTCAGGACATCGGTATAGGGATTGCGTAGTGAGATGGAGCGCTGGATGACCAGGTTGTTGGACAGCAGCTGTTTTTCCTGTGCAATTTTCAACAGATTTTTGCTGGTCTTGTCAAATTCCCCGGCAACGAGGTCATGAAAGCCCTCATCGGCCTGCATGGAATACCTTTCGGCAATATCCAGATGCGCCCTGGCCAGTTCCCTCCGGGCATTGTCGATGACGGACCGGAAAAAACGGGACTCCCGATAGAGTTGCTGCATGCGCTCAAGGGCCTTCGGATTCTCTTCCAGACAGGCCTCCAAAGCCGATCCGGTGCCGAACCATCCGGGCAGATTGTAGCGTGTCTGGGTCCAGGCAAACACCCAGGGAATGGCGCGCAGACTTTCAAAATCCACTTCCTTACCGGTTTTCCTTGATACGGGCCGGGAAGCGATCGGCAGGGCGCTGATGTATTCGATCGGGGTGATCCTGGCATACCAGCTCCAGACATCGTCCCTTCGGGTGAACTCCTGGTAGACCTTCATCGACCGCCTCGATATCTCTTCCATCAGGGCGTAATCGCTTCCCTCCGGATCGAAATGTGACTCATCCTGGCTGTCCGAAGAACCACCGGCAGTGCGTATCATGGCGTTGACCATCTGCTCCAGATGCCTGCGTGCGATGGTTGGCAGGGCATAACGGAAAGAGATCACCTCCCCCTGTTCCGTAAAGCGGATTTTCCCGTTGTGACAGACCCTTGGCAGGCCCAGTACCGCCTGGTTGGAGCGCCCGCCGCCCCGTCCCACCGTACCGCCCCGGCCGTGGAACAACCGGCACGTGACATCATGCTCACGGCAGACCAGGGCAAGGGCTTCCTGCGCCTTGTGCAGCGCCCAGTTGGCCATCCAGTACCCGCCGTCCTTGTTGCTGTCGGAATACCCCAGCATCACCTCCTGGAATCTGCCTCTGGAAACGAGATGCTGTCCGTAGATTTCATTGGAGAAAAGATGGTCCATCACGGTCCGGCATTCCGTCAGATCTTCGACCGTTTCGAAGAGCGGGACCACATCCACCCTGCTCACCACATTGTCCTCTTCGTAATACCATAGGCCGGACTCCCTGGCCAGCAAAAGCACCTCCAGCATGTCGCTGACATCATGCGTCATACTGACGATGATGCTGCCGATGGCATCCTGATTCCGCGACACGGCCTGGCTGACCACATCAAATGTCTCAAGCAGTTCGAGCGCGTTGCTGCTGAGCCGTGCGTGACGCGGTACCAGCGGACGGGAGCTCCTGAGTTCCTCAAGTAAAACCTCCGCTTTTTCCGCCTCCGGAAGCTGTTCATAACCGGACACCACGGCGGCCGCATCCAGCATCTCCGAGACGCAGCTTCCGAAGACATCGCTGTGCTGGCGTATGTCAAGTGCCGCCAGATGGTAACCGAACGCCTTGACCTGATAACGCAACCGCCGCAGGAGTCCGCGCCGAGCCGGTCCATGAAAACCGGACGCGTCCAGGGAGTCTGCCATGAGCGTGAGATCTTTCAGGAAATCCGAAACCGGATAGGGACCGGGGCCGCTTCCGGCAGTATCCAGCAGCGCCTCCTTCTGCTTCCGGAGCTTGACCTGCATGAAGCGCGCTTTGAGCCGGTAGGGTTCCTGCCAGTGGTCCATGATGTTCAGGCCAATATCATGGGCTTCATTGTCCTTGTGGATGGAATCGGCCAGGGGTCGGGGCACCCGGATGTGCCGCGATGAGATGCACAGCTCGTGCCGGAGGTTTTCCAGTATCTGCTCATATTTCTGGAAGGCGGAGTGATAGTGGAGCCGGAGCGTCTCACGGGTCATCTGTGCCGTCACCTTGGGATTGCCGTCGCGGTCGCCCCCGATCCAGCTCCGGTAGCGCAGGAACACCGGCAGTTCGGGTCGCCGACCGTATTGGCACTCGGTGGCATCCTCAAGGTCTGTCATGATTCTCGGGACCGTTTCCCAAATGGAATTGGTCAGGAAAAAAAGCCCGTTCTTGACCTCATCGATCACGCTGAGACTGGATGGACGCACATCGTCTGCGGAAATCAGGATACTTATCAGGGAATACAGCTCCGTGAGAAGCTCCTCCTTTTCCGAGGGTATCAGCGACTCATTGCTGATGCGCAGCACCAGCTCCGAGATACTCTGCTGGATGTGCAGGATGGTCCGGCGGCGCGCCTCGGTAGGATGTGCCGTGAGTGTGGGCTCGATGTTGAGCTCCATAAGGATGTCCGTGAACTTCTCATAGTCCACACCACCGGTTTTAAGTGCATGCACCGCCTGCATGACGGACTCATCACGCGGATGGTCATCGTCGGATTTCAGCTCCCTTTCGCGGTTGATGCGGGTGATCTCGATCTGTTCGGCCCGGTTGACAAGGTGGAAGAACGAGGTGAACGCACGCAGCAGCCAGTCCATCTGGTTGGGACTCAGGCCTTTCATGGTCTCCTGCACATCGTTGCGCAGTGTTTCGGTATCCTTTCCCTGCCCGTAGGCCTCCTTGCAGCGCACGCGCAGGGATTCCACCAGTTCGAACATCTCCTCGCCGGCAATGGATTGCACCGCCTGGCCAAGCAGGCTTCCCAGCATGGTGACATTTTCACTGAGCGGCCTGGAAATGCCGTTCCTGCCACGTTCCGTTTGAAATCCTTTAGTTTCCGACATGGGCGCTACTCGTCTAATGGGCACCAACCCGTTTTGTCATAAGATACGATTCAAGGCCTTAAATATAAGGCAAAGCGCGACATAGATGAACTGCATTAATCCATGCCCTCCGGAGTCCCATCTTTTTATACTTTCCATTTTTCTTTTTCTGGCCGGGCAGATATATTGCGCACCATATGCGAAAACCCGGTCATGCCCGGAGCGCATTTCACGCTTTTCAGGGATAATCCCACATTGTTTTTAATTGCCGGGAGGTCTGTGTACCGGCACCCGAAATATCGCATGTTACGAATATGATCAGCGAACCCACCATATTATCAAAAAACATAGGATGGATTGAGGTGATTTGTGGTGGCATGTTCAGTGGCAAGACAGAGGAGTTGATCCGCAGGGCCCGGAGGGGACAGTTTGCCGGACAGCGGGTGATCATCGTCAAGCCGGAAATCGACAAACGGTATGATGAGATCAACGTGGTCTCACACAATGCCACGGCCCTTCCCGGTGTGGTGGCATCGACCGCAGACCAGATCGTACTTTTGACCGGCAACGCCGAAGTGGTCTGCATTGATGAGGCGCAGTTTTTTGACAACCGGCTTGTGGAGGTGGCCAACACCCTGGCCAACAGCGGAAAGCGTGTCATCATCGCCGGGTTGGATATGGATTTCGAGGGGAAGCCGTTCGAGCCGATGCCGGAATTGCTCGCCATAGCGGAATATGTCACCAAACTGCATGCCATCTGCGCGGAAAGCGGCATGCCCGCCAATTATTCGCAGCGGGTGGTTCAGAGCGACCAGCGGATCCTCGTGGGTGAAGCCGAGGCATACGAGCCCCGGGCACGGCACTGTTTCCGCCCGCCTGTCGACGCCCCGAAACGCAAGAAGACCATCGCTTTCAATCAGACCTCCGCCGGGGAGGACCAGCCGGAGCAAACGGACAAAAAAAAGTAACCAGGAACGCAATCTGACGCCGGGACCCACAGCGGCACCGGCCTAAGGCAACGGACAAGACCAAACACTATGGATTTAACAGATCTTATCAGAGGCATCATCGGTATGGCTTTTCTCATCGCGCTGGCAACGCTGATGAGCAACAACCGCCGGAACATCAACTGGCGGTTGGTCGGTATCGGAGTCGGCCTCCAGATCACGCTCGGTGTCTTCATCCTCAAGGGGGAACAGATGGCCACCTTCTTCTCACCGCTGGGATGGCCCAAAGAGCTTTTCCGTATCATCTCATCCTTCTTCGTCGTGATTTTGGATTTCACCACCGAAGGCGCGCAGTTCATCTTCGGTGATCTGGCCCTGAGTCCCGGTATGGAGGGCAGCCTGGGACATTTCTTCGCCTTCCAGGTGCTTCCCACCATCGTCTTCTTCGCATCCATCACCACCATTCTGTATCACTACGGCATCCTGCAGGCGATCGTCCGCGGCATGGCCACCGCCATGCGCAAACTGCTGGGCACTTCCGGGGCCGAGACGCTCAGCGTCACCGCCAATATCTTCATCGGCCAGACCGAGTCCCCCCTGCTCATCAAACCGTATATTGAAAAAATGACTCGGTCGGAGCTGCTCACCGTCATGACCGGCGGTATGGCCACCATCGCCGGCGGGATCATGGCCGCCTACATCCAGATGCTGGGCGACGCCTACGCCGTGGCCAACGAGGTGACCCTGACCGTGGGACGCCAGCTCTTTGCCGAGCAGCTGCTCGGGGCCAGCATCATGGCCGCACCCGCCGCCATCGTCATCGCCAAGATCATCTATCCGGAGACCGACACCCCCGCCACCATGGGCGACGTTGAGATCAAGGTCGACAAAACCGATGCCAACGGCATCGATGCCGCCTCTTCCGGCGCCGCCGAGGGCCTGCGCCTGGCGCTCAACGTCGGTGGCATGCTCCTGGCCTTCATCGCACTGCTGGCCATGATCAACTCCATGTTCCTCTGGTTCGGCGACACTATCGGCCTGGAACGCCTCTTCCCCGGCTTCCAGCTCACCATGCAGTCGCTCCTGGGGGTCATCTTTGCCCCGCTCATGTTCCTCATCGGGGTTCCCTGGGTGGATGCGGTCACCGCCGGATCCATGCTCGGCACCAAGATCGTACTGACCGAATTCATCGCTTACTCCGACCTGTCCGAGTTGATCCGTCTGGAAGCCATCACCCCGAAAACCATCGCCATGGCCACATTCGCCCTGTGCGGTTTCGCCAATTTTGCCTCCATCGCCATCCAGATCGGGGGCATCGGGGGCCTGGCCCCATCGCGTAAATCGGAACTGGCCGAATTTGGCATCAGGGCGGTCATCGCAGGTACCATGGCAAACCTCATGTCAGCCACCATCGCCGGGGTGCTTTACTGATCCGCGGGACAAAAGGGCCGGCACAGACCTGTTCATACTAACAGGCGGACGCATCCGTTTTTTGCTACGTAAGAGTCTTCAAAAAACCCTATCTTTGAAGATTGTGACAACTATTTCTGTAAATTCTCACGAATCAACGTAACCCTGATAGTATCTATGAACCGCTCCACTGGCCTGAGCGTCCTGACGGCGCTGCTCCTCGTTTCCGGTTGCACCCTTTTCCAATCATCACAAGCCCCATCACCCGATGAAACGATCATAGGCAACATAGCCGGGGAACCGGTCACCTTCGGAGAACTGCAACACCAGTACCACAAATCGCATACGCTTGCCGGCGAAGACGACCAGGGACTCATCGGGTTTGCTGACCTGTACATGGATTACCGGCTCAAGCTTGCAGTTGCCCGCGATGCCGGTTACATGCAGGATCCCGAAATCCTCTCCGAACTCAAGCAGTACGAACGCCAATCGGCATATCCATACTGGCTGGAACGTCATATCCGCGACCATCTTCTCGATGAACTCCATGAACGCTCCGGCGAACTGATCCACGCCAAGCACATCCTCATCGCAGTTTCCGAGAACGCATCGCCCGCCGATACGGCCGATGCCTACAACCGGCTGATGGAAGCGCGGGAACGCTTCCTGAGCGGCGAAGAGGACTTCATGACACTGTCCAATGAATACTCCACCCAGCAGCGCGGACAGAGCATGGGCGGCGACCTCGGTTTCTTCAGCGCCGGCTGGGCTGTCAAGCCCTTTGAGGATGCGGCATACGCACTGGAGCCGGGGGAAGTCAGCAAGCCGGTGCGCTCGCAGTTCGGCTATCATCTCATCCACGTCACCGATCGGGTTGAAACCGGACCTAACAAGCGTTTTTCGCATATTTTCCTCATGACCCGCGGAGTATCCGAACCGGTGGACAGCATCCTTGCCCGTGCATGGAAGGCCCACCAGGAACTGGAAAGCGGTGCCGAATGGTTCGATGTCGTGGAACAGTACTCGCAGGATGAACAGTCACGGCTCAGCGGCGGGACCATCGGATGGGTCAGCTACGGCATGTATGAGCAGGATTTTACCCGTAAACTCATGGAGATTGATGAGGTCGGTGAATACTCCGAGCCCTTCCAAAGCGTATACGGCATCCACATCATGAAGCTTGACTCCATCTACCAGCCCACTCCGGAAGAGACCCGGGAAGAGCTCAGCCAGACCCTGAACCAGCTGCCCAGGTTGCAGGACAACGAGCGGGCCGTACTTGACAATGCCGCTCGCATCGGACAGGCACGCTTCCACCGGGAAAACCTGACGGCTTTCGAAGATCACACCAGGGAACACTTCCGCGGTAATATCGCCCAGATTGAATATCCTGCCTCGCTTCTGAACAAGACCGTGTTCTCTTTCCATGGCAATAACTGGTCCGCCGGTGACTACCTTGAGTGGCTCACGCCGGTCATGGAGGATGAATCCAATCCACAATATCACCACCGTTTCGCCGATCAGTTCCGCGATCATGTCATCGATTCCGAACTGGTCACACTCACCCGCAGCCAGTTCCCCGAATTTGCCGAGCTGAGCCAGGATTACCTGACAGGACTGGCGGTCTTCCGCGTCAACGAAGATTCCATCTGGACCTACGCCCAGCAGGATACCGCACGGCTCAGGGAGCTGTTCGAAGCCAATCCGGATGACTACCACTATGACACCCGGTACCGTTACGTGCGCGTCTCGGCACGGGCCGACACGACCCTGGACCGTGTCCGCTCCCTCGTGGAAGCGGGTGAACCGGTCGACAGCATCCGGGGTGAATTCACCAACGTCGTCATGCGGCGCGATGTGATCAACCGGATCGACAATGAGCCCTACAACATGCTAAAAGGGTTGGATGAGCGCGAGTTTTCTCCCTATTTCGAATACCGGCGCAGGCAGACCACCATGTATCTGGAGGAAATTCTGGAAGCACGCCCCATGACCTTCGACGAGGCGTACAACAAACTCGTCACCGATTACCAGTCCATCCGGGAAACGGAATGGCTGGAGCAAATGCGCCAAAAGTACCGTGTTTCGTTCAAACCCGAGGTTGTCCAGGCGTTACAGCAAAAACAAGATGACTGATACGTTTCGCGTTCTCTTACTACTGCCGTTCTTGCTGACACTGATATCCTGCGAACACAGGATGCGTGACAGGGACGATGTAGTGCTTGCGGAGGTTGGTACCCACGTGCTCTACCTGAGTGATGTCAGGAATGATGTTCCTGCCGAGGTGTTCGCTGCCGACAGTCTCCGTGTAATCACGAACTATCAGAACAGTTGGGTCAACCGTAAACTGAAAGTAATGGAGGCCAAAAGATTGCGGCTCGATCAGCAGAAGGAGGTGCAACGCAGGATCCATCAGGCCACTGAGTCTATCCTGGTCGATGCATTCAACGAAGCGGTGTACCTTGATGTGACGGGCGACCCTGTGACCCGAAGTGAAGCCCAGTCCTATTACGAAAGCAACAAGGACAAGTTCATACTGGCGGAGCGCCATGTCCGTTACAGGCACATCATGGCAGCATCTCTAACCGACGCACAAAATGCACGAAATGCCCTGCTTAGGGGCAGAAGTTGGGTCAATGTGGCCGAAGAGTACTCTGTTAACCCACAAAAGGCCATCCGCACATCCCGGCAGTTCATTCCCGCGTCCACCGCTGCCATGCATTTTGAAGAGATGAACACGTTCCTTCAGGTGATCGGCGTGACTGAGATTTCGCCCATCAGGCGGATCGGCGACCATTTTCACTTCGTTCAGCTGATCGACTCCAGGGAGTCCGGCGACCACCCCCAGGTAGACTGGGTGATAGACCAAATCACCGAATGGCTTATGCTGGAGCGGCGCAGGAAGCACCTCCGTTCGATGGAACAAAGTCTTTTCCTGAAGGCCCAGGCCAACAATGAACTGAGGATATTCGACGTAACCATACCAGAACAACAAATAGAAATCGTAGAGGACAGCCTGTGATCTGAATCCAGAGCAAGTTCCTGACATCGGCAACCAAACATTATGCGCATATTTTTCACATCTGTTTTCATTTTATTTCTCACCGTCAGTGCGATGGGTCAGCAGCGGCAGGTAGCCGATCAGATCGTAGCCGTGGTGAACGACCATATCATCCTAAAGTCCGAAGTCGACCAGAGGGTTTTCGAGTTCATGCAGCAGTCGGGTGGCGAGACCTTCGATGAACGGATGTGGTACTATGTGCTGGAATCCATGATCGACAATTTCGTGATGGTGGAGAAGGCCAAAATCGACTCGATCATCGTAAGCGACTCCGAGGTGGACCGCATCCTGAATCAGCGGATCGACGAGCTGGTCCGGCAACTCGGCAGCGAACGGGAGCTGGAGCGGGCGTTCGGTCAGTCCATCGTGGAGATCAAGGCCGAATACTCCGAACAGTTCCGTCAGGATCTTGTGGTCCAGCGGGTCCGCCAGCAAAAAATATCCAGGATCAACATCACGCGTCCGGAAGTGATGGAGTTTTTCCATTCGATTCCAACGGATTCGCTGCCCATCATACCGGAATCGGTCTCGCTGTCCCAGATCACCGTCATTCCACCGCCAAGAGCGGAAGCCAGGGAGAATGCCCGCAATCTGGCGGTCCAGTTGCGTGACTCCATCCTGCATCACGGAACATCCCTGGAAGACCTTGCGCGCAGACACAGCGACGGCCCGACCGCTTCCCAGGGCGGCGGCCTGCCCATGCTCAGTGCCACCGATCTGTTGCCTGAATATGCGGCGGCGGCGGCGGCTCTCGATCCGGGAGAGATTTCGGAAGTGGTAAGTACCACCCAGGGATTTCACATCATCCGCCTGAACGAGCGCCAGGGTCAGAGAATTTCCACCCATCACATCCTGATCTCCGTATCCGAAGAAGAGCTGGATGAAGATTATGCCATCGACAAACTGACCGCAATCCGGGACAGTGTCCTGCATCAGGGAAAAAACTTTGCCGACATGGCGCGCCGGCACTCTGACGACCGCAACACCGGTCCGGCCGGTGGCCGGCTCATCGATCCGCAATCCGGTCAGCGTTTTCTTCCCGTAAGCGATCTGGATCCTTCGCTCTACCGGACCGTACTTCTCCTGGAAGAACCCGGCGAAATCACTCCGCCCCGGTCCTATCAGTACGGCGAGGACAACAAACGGGCATTCCGGATCGTCAAGTTGAACGAGCGTATGGAAGAGCACCGGGCCAATCTCGAACAGGACTACCAGCTCATCCGAAATTTTGCGCTTCAGCAGAAAAGCCAGCGGATCCTTTCGGAATGGATCATGGACCTGCGCGATGAGATGTTTGTCGAGTACCGGATACCGGTTCCTGATTATGATCCGATGGAGATGCCGGGCCCCCTGGCACCTGAAATCCCGGCTGAAACCGGGGTTCCGGGCGAACCGGAGCCTTATCCCGGCACCAACTGACGCGGTTGGCGGTCGGCGCGACCTTCCACGGATTTATCTGCTTTTACGACTGTTGGCTCAAAAAGCCGACGGCCCTGCCACTGATTTACATTAACATATGAAAATGAGCACCCATGCCTGACACCAAAGAATTCAGCAAAACAGAAAAAGCTGAAGCCTTCACAAGGGACTTTTCGGCATTGCGAAAGGAAATTGCGAAAATCGTGGTCGGGCAGGATGATATTGTTGAGCAGCTGCTGATCAGCCTGTTTTCCCGCGGGCACTGCATCCTGGTCGGCGTACCCGGACTTGCAAAAACGCTGCTCATCCGCACCTTGTCAAAGAGTCTGAACCTGTCATTCAACCGCATACAGTTCACGCCCGATCTCATGCCCGGGGACATAACCGGAACAGAGATCATCGAAGAAGATGCCGCTACGGGCAAAAAAGTCTTCCGCTTTATCCACGGACCGCTCTTCGCTAACATCATTCTGGCCGATGAGATCAACCGGACCCCACCCAAAACCCAGGCGGCCCTGCTGGAATCGATGCAGGAGTATCACGTCACGGCAGGCGGTGTGCGACATGATCTGGAGAAGCCGTTTTTTGTCCTTGCAACCCAGAACCCCATCGAGCAGGAGGGGACATATCCCCTGCCTGAGGCGCAGCTTGACCGGTTCATGTTCAATCTCTGGCTGGATTATCCCGCTTTTCAGGAGGAAATGGATATCGTAAGCCAGACTACTGCCCCGAGTCAGGTAGAAATTGAGCCGATACTCAACGGCGAGCAGATCATGGCATATCAGGATCTGGTGCGGGAAGTGCCCGTTCCTGACAGTGTGCTTGAATTTGCCGTGCGCCTGGTCTCCATGACGCGACCAAAAACCAGCCATGCACCCGAATTTGTCAACAAATACATGAGTTGGGGTGCCGGTCCCCGCGCCTCTCAGTTTCTGATCATCGGAGGAAAAGCCCGTGCCCTCGCTCAGGGAAGGTACAATGTAACGGAAGATGACATCCGCAGTCTGGCAATTCCTGTCCTGCGCCACCGCATCGTGAACAACTATGCTGCCGAGGCCGAAGGCCTCAACACGGTGTCACTGATCCGGCAGCTCCTCGATGAAATGGGCTGAAAGGCCATGTAAAACGCACACCTGGAAAGTCACGATCCGGCAACAATCCCGGTATATATGGACATCCAATTTGACGGTTTCCAACATGCCATCCCGGCAATCTGGGTTGTAGTCCTGATTGCATCGGCACTGGCACTGTCCATCTGGACCTACCATCGGGCAGATGGACTATCCGCAGCATGGCGCTGGATGTTCACCGGTATCCGGTCCCTGGCCTTCCTGCTACTGCTGCTCATCCTCCTGAATCCGGTGATCTCTGTCAATGAACAAGTCACCTCGCCGGTCCGCCTTGCCCTTCTGTTTGACAACAGTCAGAGCACGACCATCGAAAAGGGGTCCTATTCGGGTGAGGAACGTTACCGGGAAGTAATGGACATGCTTTCACCCGATCCGGTCGGAGATCTTGAGCATCTGGTACTGGAAACGTACGGATTTGATTCGGAGCTTTTATCAGTCGACTCGCCCGATGAGCTGTTCCTCGACGGAACCCGCACCAATATCGACCGGGCGCTGACCGGGTTCATGGATATACTGGAGCAGCATGAGGCGGTGATACTTGTGACCGATGGCATCGTAACAACCGGCCGTGATCCCTCCGCCACGGCATCGCGGATGCCTGTCCCCATATACACCATCGCCATTGGGGACACTTCGCGACAACAGGATGTTGTCGTCCAAAGGGTCACACACAATCCAACCGCTTCCCTAAACAGCTCGGTGACAGTGGAGGCATCCATCCTGAACGATGGCTTCCCGGATCGTGACATACAGGTACAGCTGCGTCAGGACGGTGACGTGTTGAGCGAGCAGGTGATCCGATCCACCGAATCGCGCTCCGTTCAGCAGGTGGGTTTTGAGATACTGCTTGAGGAAGAAGGACTTCAGCAATTCCAGATACACGTACCGGAAGTCCCGGGAGAGTGGACGACAGAGAACAACACGCGCTGGTTCTCGATCGATGTTCGTGACGACCGGCTGCGCATCCTTCACCTGTCCTTTGAAATCCATCCGGATGTCAGGGATGTCCGGGGGTTCCTCCGGGAGGACAGGCAGGTTGACCTTGAAAGCCGAACCTGGATTTCGGGAGACCGCTATGTGGAGGGCGAGCTCCCCGACCGGCCGGATACGCTCGACCTGGTCATTTTGCACGGTTTCCCGCACATCGATCTGGAGGAAGGCCATGCGAGGGAAGTGGCGGAACGTTTTTCTGAAAACGCGCTTTTCTTCATCGGTTCTGCCGGACAGGATCTGTCACGGCTTTCCACACTTTTTTCCGGTCAGCTGCCGATCCGTTTCCAACCCGGGTTTCGCTGGCAGGATGTGCAGATCCATCTGCCATCGGATCGAAGCAGTCATGCCGTGCTGGATTTTGATATTCCTGAGGAGCTGAGGATGCCCCTGGTGCGCGGCGGGATCCGGGACGCAGGTGCTTCGGCCAATGCAACCGTCCTCCTTCAAACTGCTTACCGCGGCAACCAGACCCAAATCCCACTGCTGGCTGTCAGGACCACCGGAAACCGGAACATTTCCCACCTGAATGCTTATAACACCTACCTATGGTCATTGAGCACACGTGAGGAGAACCGCAGCTTTTGGCACGGACTTTTGAACAACATCATCAAGTGGACAGCTGCCCAGCCGGACGAGCAACTGCTCGACCTCACCCCTGCCGAACCCGTCTTCCAGATCGGGGAACCGGTCATTTTCAACGGTTTCCTCCGCAATGAAGCCGGTGAGCCCGAAGAGAATGCGGCCATAGAAATGGTTGTGGAAAACGATGATATTGACATGCGCAGATATGTAATGAGCAACGAAGGGGGTGGACGTTATCAGCTCGAGATCGGCAATCTGCCGGAGGGCACCTACCAGTTTACCGGTACGGCTGCGCGGGGTGATCGGGATATCGATACCAGAAGCGGTGGTTTTTCTGTGGGAGGTGTAAACCGCGAATTAATGAATACCATTCGCGACGATGATCTGCTCCGGTACATGGCACAAACTTCAGGTGGCCGGTTCCTGCCCCACGAACAGGCAGGTGATCTGCTTGAATTGTTGAGATCTGATATCAGCTTTGAACAGCGAGTTGAAACCATTACGATGTCACTGGCCCTTCACCGCAATCCGTTCTGGTTCATCCTGGTGATATTGCTCCTGACGCTGGAATGGGGACTCAGGAAGTACCGTTCGCTTCATTGATACATGCGTTATGCCAACCGGCATGCGCATCCCCACTCTGATTGCTGTTGCTGATACCTCTCCCAAGGCCTTTCAGAAGAAGTGTAAAAAAAAAGCCGGTACAGGACTGGTCAATGAGTCCGGTACCGGCTGTTAATCTTCTCAGGATGCGATCAATTCATTCGCATTCCGTTAGCGAGTTCGTCCTCTGCTTTCTGTAGCGGGCGTGCCACGTGCCATGAGCCACAGGACAAGCAGTATGATGATGAGGACGATGGCAAGGCCAAGAAGGATCATCATCGTGTAGGAGGTCGGCTGTGCCTGAAGCTTCCAATCGGCCAGTTTCTCATCGATGGTATTGAAATTCTCATAGGTCATGAGGTTCGCTTCAACGAGGTATTCTTGCCAGCGGGGCTTCACACTTCCGAACCAGAAATCAGCAAAATTCTGATATCTCTCAACTTCTTCATCGCTTCCACCCTCTTCGGCGCGGGCAATTGCCTCGTCGACGTAGGTGTTGAGCGAAGTGTAGAACTCGAGGGAGTTTCTGAACGGTGCCAGTTCGATGTTGTTCTGAGCGAATGCATCGGACAAGGTGGTCCATGCGGCATCATCGACGAGCATCTGCCATTCGTCAACCTTCTCAACTATGGAGCCGATGCGATCGCCGCGACGGGTTTCCGCCACATAGATCTGCGCAAGGTCATAGCCCATGTTTTCCCACATGCGGTTGAACTCTACCTGCACACTGTAAAGCTTGAGGAAATCCTGTGTGCTGAGTTCGGTATGCGTATTGAGGAATGAGATGTTGTTGTCGACAACAGACTCGATGTATCCCAGGACATTCTGGGCATCGATTTCAAGCGCGAGTCCACGGCGTTCTCCCGGTGAAAGCGACTGCAGGTCGACATTCTCATATGCAACGAAGATGGAATCGACCATTTTGATGATGAATTCGTCGCGTTTCTCAAGCTCCTGGCGCAGACGGCGTGCCTGAGCGGCATTCGCATCCCGCGAGCGGCGCATGGCTGCGAGTTGGTTGTTGAGGGAATCGGCACGCTGCTGGTAGCGGTCCGCATCGGCGGTCAGTTCCGTGATACGTTCCTCGAGGACCACTATGGTGTCGCCCTGCTCTCCGAGCCGGGAAATATGGGAACTGGTGGCTTGTGCAAGTTCACGCAGATTGGTCACGCGCATCTCAAGTGTTTCCGGATAAAGTACCCTGTTGAGCATGGATGCGTTGTCGCGGTATCTGCTGTCCATTTCATCAAGCTTCTCCATGAGCTCGTCCACCTCATCGGTGGTCCGAACGGTCTTCAATTCCTGAAGCACCTCGGCATGGTCACGATCAAAATTTTGCTTGATCTGGAAATCAGACTGAAATTGTGCCTGAACCTGACCGGAGAATCCCACAGCAAGTAAGAGGAGGGTTGCCAGTACAGTTTTAATAGTTAGCTTTTCCATTGTTCTTTATACTTGTAGCTTAAAATTTCGGTTTAATTTGCAAGGCCGTCTTTGGTCAGGCGATACTCAACATCTCCATCTACAAGCTGAATGTAGGGAGAACGCTGATTGAAAGCCGGGTTGGCCAGACCTGCTCCCGAAACACGGATAACTTTTTTCAGGTCCAGGGCACGTTCTTCAACTTCAAAGACGTACACATTATTGAATCCCGGAGCCGTCACAAAGTAGTACCCGTCTCTGCTACGTATAAAGCGCACTTCCTCGGGGAGAGATGCACCTTCACCACGTTCTTTGACGTTCAGGTCAGTGACGTTAAAGCTGATACCCAAACGGATATCCTGCACATTACCGTTCTGATCGGGCGATGCCACAGATTCCATCGGCTGAGCGTAGTCAACATCGGTTAGGGTTAACGAGGGGCCACAGGCAACTGCAAAAACAAGCAGCATTGCCGCTGAGATGTTCCCCAGTAATCTGAGATGTTTCATTGAGACCATTTTTTTAAGCGTTAAATTTTGATTGATCTTGTTTACGTTATGCTGAAGTTATTTCTGTAAAACCGTCGGGCAATTGTGCAAAATAATTGAGAGCATGAACATTACCGGTCAAAATATCAAAAAAAACAACGCAATAAAATAACCAATTCAAAGATTCTCATCCATTTGATCAATTATCCAATTATCGCATCATAACTATCAACACGTTAATCAATGCGTTATCTGTTATATTCTCGTCATATTTTCAATAGTGAATGTACAGGAATCCCGGGTTCAAGCTTTTCCTTCCCGTTCAGGAAAGACAACTCCAGAACAAAGGAATAGCCGATTACAATGCCTCCAAGAGACCTTATCAGCTCCGAAGCGGCACGTGCCGATCCGCCGGTGGCCATGAGATCATCATGGATGATCACACGGTCTCCTTTGCTGATGGCATCGGAATGCATCTCCAACCGGTCGACACCGTATTCCAGTTCATACTCCATCGAAATCTTGTCTGCAGGGAGCTTGTTCGGTTTCCGTATCGGGATGAACCCGGCGTTCATGTCCGTTGCCATCAGTGTGCCGAAGATGAACCCCCGCGATTCGATTCCGGCAACAAGATCCACTTGCTGACCGGAAAACGGCTCCAAAAGAAGCCGTGAAGTCAGCATCAGGGTCTGAGGATCCTGCAGGATAGGTGTGATATCCTTGAATATGATCCCCTTTTTGGGAAAATCAGGAATATCCCTGATCTTCTTACGGATCAGTTCGATATCTTCCACATCTTGGGTTGTTGTGTTCATATGCAGTGACTCTTCCAAATAAAGTGCTCATAATAAAAATAATGATGCACTTTAAAAATAAGCCCGACTGAAATCTTTTTCAAAGGACCTAACACTTTTACAACGGACTAACCCGTCATGACTATCCCATCCCCGGATTTCTTTCCCGACAACCCGCATCACAGGTTCATGCGCCAGGCATTTCTGGAAGCAGATAGGGCATCGGACGCGGGTGAAGTACCCGTTGGGGCCGTAATTGTCCATAAAAACCGCATCATTGCGCGGGGGCACAATCAGGTGGAATTGTTGTCAGATCCCACCGCACATGCTGAAATGATCGCACTATCAGCAGCTTTCCAGCATCTCGGCGAAAAGTACCTGCCGGATTGTACCATGTATGTAACGCTCGAACCGTGTCCGATGTGCGCGGGTGCACTGGTATGGGCCAAGACCGGACGGCTTGTTTTCGGTGCGCAGGATGAAAAGGCCGGTGCGTGTGGAAGTATCTTCAACATCGTTCAGCACCCAAAACTCAACCACAGGATAGAGGTTGTTCAGGGCATCATGGAACAGGATTGTGAATCCCTGATACGTCGTTTTTTCGAAAATTTGAGAAAAAAGGATGACCGGGATACCAACTGAACCTGACTCATTTCAAGTACGGACACCCCGTCAATCTGTCCGTCGCCAGCCATAAAGCCCTTCCTGCTGAATATATCGAAACACCGAAGGAGCCAGTTCATCCGGCCCGGGTGCGATACCGGAGGACAGTTTTTTCCTTATAGCTGTAGAAGAGACCCCCTGCGGGTCATGCTCACAAAAATGCACGACAAAAGACCTGAGGTCAGGCGGGATACTCAACGGAACGCCCGGACGTTCGGCAACAAGCAGCTCGGTTTTATGTGCAATTTTTTCGAATGCAAACCATGTGGAAAGAGTCTGCAAGGTATCCCCGCCTATGCAGAGATAAAAGGAGCGGTCGGGGTAGCAGTTGTTGAGATAGTTGAGCGTGCGGACGGTGTAATGGGGCGGTGGAAGGCGCTGTTCAACATCAGATAGGAGTACCCTGTCCTCTTCTGAAAAGACCCGCTCCAGCATGTTCCAGCGATCTGTAAACGAAGCCAGGTCCGCAGTGTGCTTGTGAGGCGGTGACGGGGTGAGGGTGATCCACAGGTCCTCTATCAACTCATTGCGCAGAAAGGATGAGACCATCCCTTCATGTCCGCTATGAACCGGATTGAACGAGCCGAAGAACAGTCCCGTTCGCATGCCCTATCGTTCGGCCGTAACAGCGGAAACCTGTGACAAACCATCAAGGGCACGGTCATGATACCCTTCAGCCAACTCCCTGTTTTCACCTCGCGGGAATATCTGCAGATACTGCTGATAGCTCTCAACCGCCTTTTCAAACCGCTCCTGCTGTCGCTCCCGAACACTGTTCTCCGCGTAGTTGACATACGCAAGGATCTGGTTGACCAGAGCAATCTCAGCCCAGGCGCTTCCCGGATAACGCTCTACGGTCAACCCGTAATAAATGGCAGCTGAGTCGAATTGCCGGATCCTCATGTACATCTCGGCAGCATGGAATTTCTTCTTAGCCAGCTTGTCGCGAAGTTCATCCATATATACCTGCGCATCCCGTGCACGTTCCGTGCCGGGGTATCGCGTCACGAAAAGCTGGAACCGGTCGAGTGCATTGTAGGTTTCCGTCTGGTCCAGATTGTAACGCGGACTCAGTCTGTAATGGGCAAACGCCTCCATGTATTCAGCTTCTTCACGCCGCTCATCCCGGCTGTAGTTCCTGGCAAAACGCCGGAACTCACTGGCCGCAGAAAGGAAGGCACGGTTGTGGAAATGGCTCATGGCCAGATAAAACTGTGCATCGGCCGCATATTCCGTGCCACGACCCATGGATAGAACCGTTTCGAACGAACGGACGGCATGGGAATAACGCTCCCGTTCGTACTGGCTCATGGCCTTTTCAAAGGCCACTTCAATGGTGTCACCGGGACGGATGTGCTGACTGGACCGGCAACCGGCAGCCAAAAGAACGAGAAAGAGAAGAACGGCAATACTTTTATATGTTTTCAGCATCAGATTATGTGTTTCGCTTGTTGCACCCTCAGTAGTCACGTACCTTTAACTTATCCAGGAGTGATTTTATTTCCTCATGATACGGGGATTCTTCGAACAGGGCCAGTTTTTCAAGGGCGTTGTTGTAGTGTTCTTTAATGACCTTTACGGCATCATCAATGACGCCAAGGTCGTGATATATCCGTATGACCCTCAGGATTTCGGATTCGCCGGCTTTTGGGTTGCCCAGGACCTGACGGAGCAGCATCCGGTCGGTGTCATCAGCCCGTTCGAGCGCCCGGATGGTGAGCCAGGTCTTTTTGCCTTCGATGATGTCACCCCCCACCTTCTTGCCGAATCTCGACACATCACCGACCGCATCCAGCAGATCGTCCTGAATCTGAAAAGCCAGTCCGGCATGCTCGCCGATATCACCGCAATCGGAGACCATTTCTTCCCCGGCACCGGCAGCCAGGGCTCCCAGTTCCATCGAACAGCGAAGAAGCGCCGCGGTCTTGGCTCCGATCATCGCCAGGTATTCAGGCAACGGTACCGCATCCTGATGTTCGAAATCCATATCCATGGCCTGACCGTCGCACACAATCCTGACCGCTTCCAGGAATCCCTGCATCATGCGGGTATTGAAGGAATCCGAAAGACCTGCATGGCGGCCCTGGTCGGACAATTGCTGCATGGCCAGCACAAAAAGCACGTCGCCGGAAAGAATGGCCGTGGCATGGTCCCACTTTGTATGGACCGTCGGCATACCGCGCCTGGTTTCCGCATTGTCCATGATATCGTCGTGGATCAGCGTGAAATTGTGCAGCATTTCCACGGCCCGGGCAGCCGGGATGGCATCTTCGGGATTCCCGCCGCAAAGTCCGGCAGTGAGCAGCAGCAGCCGCGGACGCAGCCGCTTTCCACCCATTCCCATGAAGTAGCGAACCGGGTCATAGAGGGACGCCGGTTTTTCCGGAACGGGCAAAGAGCCGAAGGCGGATTCGAGAATATCGTCCAGTTTATTTCGGATGTCTTGCAACGCGGTTCCGTTCAGGGTGAGGGTTTCGGGGAGCAAATATACGAAAAAGAATGGCGATCATCGACCCTGTACCCTGCGAAGATGGATCATATCCAGATCGGAGGGACGTTCGCAGCCTAAAAGGCATAAAATGGTGCGGAAATCATCCTCCCACTGCAAGAACATGGCTTCGAGGCCATCGTAGCCACCCTCATGGATGGCCTTGATCACCGGCTGGGCGGTTGCTGCCATCACGGCGCCCAGGCAAAGACTTTTAGCAACGTCGACACTGTCCCGGATTCCGCCGGAGGCTATGAGCTCGCACCGGTCCTTCACCAGTTCCCGTGAAGCCAGAAGGCAATCCACCGTAGGGATCCCCCAGTCATCGGTAAAATGCCTGTCACCGGCGCCGTTGCGTATGTTCTCGACCCTGCCCCAACTGGTGCCGCCGGCCCCTGCCACATCGAAGGCCGACACCCCGCAGTCGATCAGCTGGGATATGACACTCTCTGAAAGGCCGGCACCCGTTTCCTTGACGATGACCGGAACCTGCACATCGCTGACAAGTGAGCGGATGCCCTCACGGATTCCGCTGAAACGGCGGTCGCCATCCTTTTGCCTCAGCTCTTGCAGCGGATTCAGGTGGACAATGATCGCGTCGGCACGGATGGACTCGGTGAGCATATCCACCTGTCCGTTGTCCATCCCGCCTGCCAGCTGGGCCCCTCCGATATTGGCCGCGATAAAGGCGGACGGCGCCTCTTTCCGCACAATGGAAAAGCTGCTTCTGGTGGATGGGTCCTCAAGCATGATACGCTGGCTTCCGACACCAAAGGGCAGGTTGTAACGCTCGCAAAAAGCGGCGATGATAGCGTTGACAGGGGTGGCTTCGCGGTGCCCCCCCGTCATGGAAGAGATGAAAAGCGGGAATCCGAACCAGCGGTTCAGGAGCCTGGACTCACATGTGACCTGATCGAAATCAACCTCGGGCAGGGCGTCGTGGATGAAGTCGTAGCGTTCGAATCCGGTGGTCTTCCCGTAACCGGCATCACCCGTAGTGGTGATATCGAGGTGATCCTTTTTCCGTTTGCCTATCTCATCCATTCCGATCGGTAACTCATTTGTTGCAGTAAGTGTTGCGCCTGGATCCGGTGCGTTCTGGGTCCGTGAGGCAGCCCGTTCCATCCGGTTGCAGGCCTAGTGTGGTGTACCCGAACCGGTTTCATGCTTTCTGCGCCTTTCGTGAAGCGCGGTAAACCGGCACAAAAGAGCATGCTTCCCCGTACATCAGGCGCTCAACATAAGGTAGCAGTTTTTGTGTTGCATATAAATAGGCGGACGGCGGCACCTCCACATCAGCGCAGCCCTTCAGCAGCACACGGCTGCCTTTGTACCTGGACCAGTCCTCGGCATCGAGACCCTTTCGGAACCGCTCAAACGCGACCTCCTCCGGAACCCCAAAAACAATGTCTGCCGCGTGATCGTGGGCATGCGCCGCCACAAGCATGTACGCCCAGGAGGCAATGATGGCATCGGAAGAGCAGAAAACGGCCACGGTTTTGCCTGAGCAGGTGCTCCAGTCGTACTCCTCCAGTGCCTGGCGGAATTCCTTTTCGCGGAGGATCAGCTCCATGTGGAGAAAGTCTTTCAGGTCGAACGGCACAATATCACCTTCGGAATACCACTTCTGCAGGTCCAAGGTGATCAGCCCCGATTTGGCAACCTTGTTTTCAACGGGAGTATGGGGTTCAGTCATGGATTGACCTGATTTGTGTCCGGCAGGATATCTGGCCGATCATACGGAGAACGATTCCCCGCAGGAACACGTCCGACTGGCATTCGGGTTGATGAAATGAAATCCCTTGCCCTGCAGACCGCCCGAATAGTCCAGGCGCGTTCCCGCCAGATAGAGGAAACTGCGCATATCAATGACCACCCTGATTCCGTTCACCTCGAACTCCTGGTCATTTTTCTCAGTCGATGCACCCTGCTCGGCAAAATCCAGTTTGTAGGACAGGCCGGAGCACCCGCCCCCTACGACACCGATGCGCAGAACGGCCTGCTCATCAGCTTTTTCGCTTTCTCGAATTTCGCAGATACGTTTCAGTGCCTTCTCGGAAATAGTGATTGCTGACATTTCTTACTGATGGAATATTCGTGAACCGGGATGCTTTGTGATTTTTCAAACGATGACGGGTACCGCTGGCTGCAGCGTGTCACACGGATTCGATCCGGATGTTGGGATCGATGCGTTTGGCCATGCTCTCGATGGCATAAAGCGTACCGGTAGTTGCAGTGGGACACGTGCCGCAGGCACCCTGGTAATGCACTTTCAGCACATCGTTCTTAAGACTGATCACTTTCAGTCCCCCGCCATCAGCCAGCAAATAGGGACGCACCTGCTCATCCAGCATCTTGTTGATCTCGATCAGGCGAGGGTCATCAGACTGCAGGGCCTCTTCGCTCACGTTCACGTTGGGGTCGTCCGTCGCCAGATGATCCACCGCCTCCGCTTCCCTGATGGGTGGCGCCAGCTGCCGCAGCAGGGTGTTCCAGTCGATGCCACCGTCCTGTGTGATGGTTATGTACCTGTCGACATAGTACACCGAAATCACATGCGGGATATTGAAGAGCTCGGACGCGAAAGGATCGGCCGTGGCCTCTTCCGGTGATTCGTAGGACCGTGTCACGCCATTGGAAATGGGCTCCCTGAGCACAAAACGCATGGCATCGGGATTGGGTGTTCTTTCGATTTCAGCAATTTTCGGCATAACTTCTTTTTTTTTCTGTATTCTGTTCAGGTTGCTAAACGTGCTGTGTTGCCATGTAGTGCAACGATCATTCCGTTGTGACTTTCTCCTTGCCCTTGACGGCGGCATGCAGTGTGTGCCAGCACAATGTGGCACATTTCACACGCGCCGGCAGGTTCCTGACACCGTAGAAGATCTTCAGGCGGCCCAGGTCGTTGGGATCTTTTTCGGGATCCAGCTTGCCCTGCGCCATGTCATGGAACTGGTGGAACAGCTTCTCTATTTCATCGATGTGCCTGCCCTTCACGAACGTGGTCATCATGGATGCCGACGCCTTGGAAATGGCACATCCGTCACCGACAAAAGAGATGTCCGTCACAATGTCATTTTCATCAATGTTCACAAAAACCTTGTATTTGTCGCCGCACAGGGGATTGTAACCCAATGACTCAAAATCTGCGGGATCCAGGACACGGTAATTCCTCGGTGTCTTGTTGTGGTCCAGCAGGACCTGCTGATACAGTTGGCTCAGTTTGTCGTTCATTCCTTCACGGTGCTATCTGAACATTTCAATGGTTTTACGCAACGCCGCAACCAGCTGGTCGATCTCTTCCCTGCGATTGTACATCGCCATGGATGCACGCGTGGTGGCCACGAGCCCAAGGCGTTCCATCAGCGGCTGCGTACAGTGGTGGCCGGTGCGGACCGCAACCCCTTCAAGATCCAGGATGGTCCCGATGTCATGCGGATGGATCCCATCGATCACGAACGAGACGACCGAGGACTTCTCCGGGGCCGTCCCGATGATCCGCAATCCTTCAATGGATTGCAACTGCCCGGTGGCATACCGGAGCAGCTCCTGCTCCTTATTGTGGATCGCATCGTAGCCGACCGCCTTGATGTACTCTGCCGCCTTGCCCATGCCGATCGCACCGGAGATGTTCGGGGTACCGGCTTCAAACTTGTAGGGCAGATCATTGTACAGCACCTCGTCAAACGACACACTGAGGATCATGTCCCCGCCGCCCCGCCATGGGGGCATCTTCTCCAGCATCTCCTGTTTGCCATAGAGGATTCCGATACCCGTAGGACCGTACATCTTGTGACCCGATGTCACGAAAAAGTCACAACCGATTTGCTGAACATCCACTTTCATGTGGGATACGGCCTGCGCCCCATCCACCAGGACGGGCACCCCGTGGTCATGGGCGATCCGGGTGATCCCGGCGACCGGATTGATCGTGCCGAGGGTGTTGGACACATGGACAATCCCCACCAGCCGCGTACGGTCGGTGATCATGGAAGCAAAGGCCTCCATGTCAAGAATGCCATCGTCGCTTACCGGGATCACTTTCAACACCGCCCCTTTCTCATCACAGAGCATCCGCCAGGGCACGATGTTGGAATGGTGCTCCATCGTGCTGATCAGGATCTCATCCCCCTCGCCGACATTGGTCCGGCCCCACGACTGCATCACCAGGTTGATGGCGTCGGTGGCGCCCGATGTGAAGATGATCTCCTTGCTGCTGCGGGCGTTGATCAGCTCACGGAGCGTCTCGCGCGCGCCCTCCATGGCTTCGGTTGCTTCCTGGCTGAGCAGGTGCACCCCGCGATGGACATTGGCATGGTTCCGGCTGTGGTACTCCGTGTATGCACGTATCACCTGCTCCGGCATCTGACTGGATGCGGCGTTGTCCAGGAACGCGAGCGGCTTGCCGTGGACCTCCCGGCGCAGGACCGGGAAGTCGTCGCGACACCGATCGATATCGATGGTTCCCGCCGCTTCCACAGAAGCGGCTTCTTTCAGTGATACGTTGCTTTCTGCCATCAGGCGGGTTCTTTGATGGATTTGCTTTCGCGGGTGTACGCTTCCACTTCCTTGCTCAACCGCTTCTGGATGGAAGGCACGGGAATGGACTCGATCACGTCCAGGGCAAATCCATAAGTGAGTATTTCACGGGTCTGGGATTCACGCAGGCCCCTGGTCTTCAGGTAGAATACCTCGTCCTCGTTTAGCTGGCCGATGGTGGCTCCGTGACTGCAGGAGACGTCGTCGGCAAAGATCTCCAGCTGCGGCTTGGTATAGGCCATACCGGCGTTGGAGAGCATTAAATTCCGGTTCTCCTGGAATGCATCGGTCTTTTGGGCGTCCTGGCGGACGAAGATCTTGCCGTTGAACACCGATGTGCCGTTACCGTCAATGATGCATTTGTGCAGCTGGTGGCTGGTGCAGTTGGGCATGGTGTGATCCATGACACTGTGGGTGTCGGAGAGCTGGTCCCCGTTGACCATGACCAGTCCGTCCAGCGTGGCATGCGTATTCTCGTCGTTCAGCACCGCCTTCACGTCACTGCGGGATAGATGCGAGCCAAGCTGGACGGCATACGATTTGTAATCGCTGTCGCGGCTGATATCGGCCGCCAGCCGGGAGATGTGAAATG
>SKWQ01000037.1 GCA_007128855.1 Balneolales bacterium | reverse complement strand
GTGGCTTCCATCCTGTCCCTGCCGTCCGGTGCTTTTTCCAGTTCCACGAAGTGCGGATCCATCCCGTCATGCTCCAAAACCAGCGCTTTCTCATCGATTTTCACCCCGATGGTTGCCATCTTCGGGAGTTTGCGCTGCGTGACAAACATGCCCGTGCTGTCCGTGATCATCCAGTTCCGGTCATGCTTTAAACCGCGCCCCGTCAGCACGGCCTCGTCCAACGAAATGCCTTGCAATGATTTAACGGGATAAATGTACAATCCGATGATCTGTGCCATAGTTCAGTTACATTGAGTGGTTCCAATCCCATTTCTCCTTCAGTTTAACTACATTGGTGCAATTCCTGCAACAGTATTAATACGTGCACTTTATTTGCATCATCTATATATGTTGCAATTTTATTGCATCGTTTGTATTTTGAGGTATGTCAAAGCCGGGCGACACATATTACATCCTGATGGGTGACGTGATCAGAAGCAGGGATTACGAACTGAAGGAACTGGGCAGAAATCTGAAGGATTTGGTCCGGAGCGCAAACGAGGATCTGAGCGACAAGACACTGTCCCCCTACACCGTGACCCTTGGCGATGAGTTTCAGGGCGTGACCCGGTCCCTGTCCAGCGGCATCGAAACGCTCTTCTATTTTGAAGAACTGCGGCTTGCAAAAAGGTTTGATTTCAAGCTGCAATATGTCCTGCACTTCGGTGAAATCGAGACCGAAATCAATCCGGAAACATCCTACGGCATGCTGGGCAAAGGGTTGACCCAGGCCAGAAACAAACTTGCTGAGAAAAAAAGGGATCGCAAACGCTTCGATTTCAGCCTGGTGGACCCGGAACTATCCCTGCAATTGAACCGGCTGTTCGAGGTGTCGGACGGCATCACCGGTCGATGGAAAAAAGATGATTTTACCCTTCTGCTGGACATGATCAATAACGAAAATGACAGGGAAGTAGGCGAAAAGCACGGCAAGGATCGTTCCCAGATTTACAGGCGGCGAAGAACGCTGATGGTCAATGAATACAACCTGTTGAAAAAAGTCATTTCAACCCTCATCAACCCCGCTGCAACATGAACTGGCTTTGGCTGTTACTTTCCTATCTGATAATGGAGACCATCATAAACGTGGTGTTCCACATCGTAAGCAGAAAGCTGAAATCGGATGAGAATCGGGTCCTGTCCGTTTTCAAAGGCCTGCTGGAACGCATATTTCTCATCACCGGACTTCTACTCGGATTTCCACAGGTCATTATCGCGTTCGGCGCATTGAAAATCGGGACCCGGTTCCAAAGGAACAGCAAGATATCGAACGACTATTTTCTCATCGGGAACTTCATATCACTCATGGCGGCCCTGATCTTCAGTCAGCTTGCGGTCCTTCTCCTCACTTGACCAGCATCATCTTGCGCTGAAGGATGACCCCGCCCGCCTCCAGACGGTACAGATACACCCCTGATGCCAGCCCTGATCCGTCAAAGGGCACCGAATGGACACCCGACGGCATCACACCATCCACCAGGACGGCCACACGCCGGCCCAGGACATCATACACCTCCAGCCGGGTGTGCTGTTCGCTCACAGCCACCTCGAACCGGATGGTGGTTGCCGGATTGAACGGATTGGGATAGTTCTGGTGGAGACGGACCCGCTCCGGCAGTTCGGCCATGTCACCAGCACGCGTATCCGATGCAGCACGGCTGTAAGTCCACCGGACGGCATCGGTCCGCAAAACGCCATCCATGCCACCGGAACCGGGATAGTCAACAACAATGGAGATATCGCCGGCCATGTCCACCTGATACACCCCCACAGGCGCCCAGCTTCCGCTGTTTTCGTTCTGGTCGATGATCGCCTCTCCCAGCAGCCTTTCCCCCCGAAACGCCCGGTAACGGGCACTTTTCACCGCATTCTCGGTTTCAGGCAGCAACACCTCAAGCTCGGAAAGCCCGGCATTGACATTGCGGATCGTGTAGGTGGCACTGGCACCTGCAGCGCTCGTGTACCGGCTGGATGTCCCCCAGGCATGCGCGTTGCTCTCATGCCAGGTGCCGGTTTCGGTGTAATCGTCCGACTCGTTGTCGATGACCACCTGCTGCCGGTCACTGCCCAGCTGCTCGATCTGCATGGCATCGGCCCGGAGCACCCGGCCCGCCTGGTCGGTGTCGGCCATGGACACCGTGACCGTCAACTCGTCACCCGCCTCCGCATCAAACGATCCCAGCCACTTCCAGACCGAGCGGTCCGCGTTCTGGTCGACGATCCGCTCCAGAAGCACCTCACCATTGATCCGCACTTCGTATTTTGCCCGGAGCGCGCTGTTTTCCGCCCCCGGCACAATGAACGACAAAGCATACCGGGTCGACTCGTCAATCGTGAAAAAATACCGGGCCCGGGCATCCTTATTGGCCTCCGAAATCCCGATCCACCGGCTGCTGGATCCGTATGCCTGGGTCACGCTGTAATTCCATGCCCCCGCTTCCTCATAGCTGTCCGCATCTTCGTTGTCGACCAGCTGAAACGGCCCCTTCCCGTACGCCTGCACCGGAATCAGGAAAACCGGGTTGCCGGGATCGGACGTTTCCACGACCACGGTGTCGCGCAGGATGCCATAACCTTTTGCATGAAATTGGAAATCCAGGGTCTGATGGCTGCGACCCGGAACGGTCAGCGGGATGTTGTCCCGGACGGTCACATCGCCGCCCCGGCTCCGGACCCCGGTGATCTCTGCGGTTTCATATCCCCTGTTCTCGAAAATGATGGCGAAATCCCCGCTTTTCCCACGCTGAAGATATCCCAGATCGGGAAGTTCGTCCGATCTCGTCAGGAAAACGGGCGGACGGTACGCCGTGATCCGGACCACATCGGCAACAAGTGTGGATGCGGCTCCGCCCCCATCCCTCCGGATCTCCACAGCAATGTCGTCCCCTGCCTGAATTTCGAGGTCATGAAGGTAGATCCAACGGTCCTGAACGGGATTTCCCATCGTGCCGGACCGCACTTCGGACCCATTCAGGAACACGGAATACGGCACTTCGCCGGGCAGTTCCGGTCCGGATGGAAACCGGATCTGCACATCATAATGGGCCGCTTCCGGAATGGTCGTGTTCCACCTGGCGGATGCGGGCTCGTCCGACTCGTCGGAAACATGTGCCTGCGCACCCCACACGGCATCGATTTCATGGTAGTCGGCCACCCGCCAGTCCCCCGTGACGGAAAACCCGCCGGCACCATATCCGCCGATGCCATATCCGCCGGTGCCATCCTCGAAGGCACCATGCCCGCCGGCTCCATGCTTACTGGTGCCACCATGATCGGCACCCTCGTGACCGGCACCGCCAACTTGTTCATCGTCGATGTAGACGATCCGCGGCAGCCAGTCCCGGTGGTATTTGGACAGATTTCCCACCGAGTCGGTCGCGGCCACCGACCAGCTCACGGCATTGCGGTGCGTCAGGATCTCATCCGACTCCCACGTCAGGGGTCCCACTTCGGTCATCTCAACCCGCCGGTGGTTCCCGTAGACATCCTTGGCCGCCAGGAAAGGCCGGGACATGAAGAGCGGTTTGTCGCTCTGCACCCGGATGCGATGCCCCTCCCCCGCCGGCACCTCATCCACGTCAAGCTCGGGCGGCGTGGTGTCATCG
>SKWQ01000146.1 GCA_007128855.1 Balneolales bacterium | reverse complement strand
GAAAACCTGACCACGGTGCCCAAGATCCGTCAGGAAATTGAGATGGTCATGAGTCAGTAAAAGACGTCCATCCGGGATGCGAGATTTCTGGATAGGGAGCGTTCCTTTTGTTACCTTTACAGGATACCCGAAATCCATCTTTCCCATCTGAAATGTCCTCCAACTACAAAGCACTGACCCGCGCATACCGCCCTCAGACGTTTGACGACATCGTCTCACAGGAGCATGTCAGCAATACGCTGAAAAACGCCATCGAAAGCAACCGGTTGAGCCACGCATACCTGTTTTGCGGACCGCGCGGCGTTGGCAAGACCACCATGGCGCGGGTGCTTGCACGCACCATCAACGAGGTGGACATGGATGTGGACGGGGAGCAGCTCAACAACACCCTGAACATCATCGAAATCGATGCGGCTTCCAACAACAGCGTGGACGATGTGCGGGCCCTGCGCGAGCGGGTACGGATCCCGCCGCAGAGCGGCCGCTACAAGGTCTACATCATCGATGAGATCCACATGCTCTCAAAAGCGGCCTTCAACGCCCTGCTGAAGACACTGGAGGAGCCGCCTGCGCATGTCATTTTCATCTTCGCCACCACCGAGCCGCACCGCATCCTCCCGACCATCCTCTCCCGCTGCCAGCGTTTCGATTTTCGGCGGATATCGGTGGATGAAATCGTGGGACGGCTGGAGCTGATCGCAAAACGGGAGGATATCACTATTGACCGCGAGTCGCTGCATGTCATCGCGAAAAAGGCGGACGGGGCGCTCCGGGATGCGCTGGGAATCCTGGACCAGGCCATTGCCTTCTGCGGCACCACCATCACCTATGACGACCTGCACCGGGCGCTGAACATCGTCAGCTCCGAGCGGATGTTCGAACTCACCGATGCGCTGATCCGCCAGGATGCCCGGGCCGGAATGGCGCTCCTGCACAACCTGCTGCATATCGGTAACGACATCCAGGAGTTCCTGGCCGCGCTCACCGAGCATTTCCGCAACCTCTACCTGGCCAGGGACAGCCAAAATTTCTACCTGATCGAAGCCACCAGTGACACCAGGAAACGGTTCCAGGAGATGGCCTCCTCCTTTTCGGAAGACGACCTGATGCGTATGATGCACATCGTGCACGAGGCCGAGTTTTCCATCAGGCAGGCACAGCAACCCAGGATCCACCTGGAGATCACCCTGCTGAAGCTGTTCCATATGACACGCAGTGAAGGGCTCCGCAATTTACTGCTCAAACTCGAAACACTGGAGCAGAAACTGACTCAGCAGCCGGTCAGCAACCGGCAATCGGCCGGGACGTCAGGAGCCGGCGCAGAAGCACCGCGGAGACCGGAACCGGCGCGGCAGCAGTCCCCTGAATCCGGGTCACCGGTGCGGCAGCAGTCCTCAAAGTCCGGAACATCGGAACCGGCGAAGTCATCTAAAGGCACAAGAAGCCAGCCTGAACCGGATCCGGAATCTCAAAAGCCACCCCCCACCCCGCCCCGGCAGCCTGATGTCAGTGATGTGCAGGACGAGCCGGACATTTTCGGCGCCCCCGCGCTCAAACGGCCCCAGGGACACCTCGCCGCGGTAGCCCTTCCCGGACGATCCGGGGAGGATGATTCCGGCAGGCAAGTGCGCGGAAACCTTGCGCTCTCACCCAAACCCAAGCCATTGGGCAAGCCGGATCCCGCCCCGCCACAGAAGACATACAAAAAACCGGACTCGCTCGATGACCTGAACGTGATGTGGCCCGACTACCTGGAGAAACTGCAGGCAACGACCAGTTCCATGCTCTACTTTTCCATTCAGAAAGCCCGGCCTGTGCAAATCAGAAAAGATGTCGTGACCCTGGAATGCAATGACAGCTTCACATCGGACATCATCAGGGAGCAGCAGCGGAAATTATGCGACACGGTCAAAGAACATTTTGGATACGCTTTGCGTTTTACATCACAGCTGGTCGAACCGGAGCAGCGCACAGACACCATCCAGGATCCCTACGAACACTTTACCGAGTTGCAGGAAAAAGATCCGAAGCTGAAAGAAATCGTGAACCTGTTCGGGGCGGAACTTGAATATTAACTTTGTAATGAGAGGAGTTTTCTTATGAATATGGCAGATATGTTTGGCAAATTGACGGAATTCCAACGGAAGATGGACGAGGTCAAGCAGCACCTGAACGAAATTGAGGTGGAAGCGGAAGCCGGTGGCGGCATGGTCCGCGTCACCGCCAATGGCAATCGGGAAATCACATCCATCAAACTGGACAAAGACATCGTAGATCCCAACGACGTGGAAATGCTTGAGGATATCATAACCGCCGGCATCAACCAGGCCATCAAAAAAGCCGAAGATGCCTCACAGGAAAAAATGGCGGAAATTACCAAGGGCATGCTTCCCGGAGGCATGGATCTCGGCAATATGGGCTTGAAATAATCTATGGCCACACTTACCTAACCTATTACAGAGCAGTACGATAATGCAGCTTATCTCGGAAACGCTTGAACAGGCCGTGGAGCAACTGGCCCGGCTCCCCGGAATGGGAAGGAAATCGGCGCAACGCATCGCCATGTTCCTGCTTAAGCAAAATGATGAACAGGTCTTTCGTCTGTCCCGCGCCATTTCGGATCTGAAGAAGAACATCCGCTACTGCTCCGTCTGCTATAATATCACCGATCGCGACCCCTGCCCCATTTGCCAGTCCGAGAAGAGGAAAACCGGTGTGGTCTGCGTGGTGGAAGAGCCCAAGGATGTCTACGTGGTCGAACGCACAAGGGAGTTCAACGGCCGTTATCACGTGCTTGGCGGAGTAATTTCACCGTTGCAGAATATCGGGCCAAATGAATTGCGTATCAATGAACTGATCCACCGGATCCGTGACGGGGAGCAAATCCGGGAAATCATCCTGGCCCTGAACCCGGATGCCGAAGGGGAAGCGACCGGCTTCTACATCAACAAACTCGTGCAACCCATGGGGGTGAATGTGACACGCATTGCGCATGGCATACCAATGGGCACCGACCTTGAGTTCATCGACGACGCAACGCTTACCCGCGCATTTGCCGGTCGCCAGAATTTCTGAAACAAAAAGCCGTACTGATCAGAAATAGAACTGCATCTGCATCATGACCACGTGGGCCGGATCGCCAAAGTCAATCGTGTCCGTCTCAAGGGACCGCAGGCTGTAAGCGAGCATGAGGCGATTGTGCGTGAACGGACGCCCCATCAGGGCGCTCAGACTGTATGTTCCTCCAACGGTGGCGAATACCTGCCGAAGATCTTCCTGTCCTCCGCCGTCACCATACCAGAACTCACCCATGGCATAGAGCTCGATATGCGGGGCGATGAGCAAACCGCCAAAAAGTGACGCACCGATGTAATTCTCGACATCAAGAGGGGCCAATTCCTGGTAACTGATGCCGATGACATCCGTTTTCAGTCGGAAGGGCTGGTCCCCGGCCTGGGGTCCCCAATAGGCATGGGCGGAGTAGGAGACGTAATTGCGTCCGATGCGTCCCACTTCCGAAAACTCGTTCTTGGCCGTGCTCACGCTGGCATAGGCACCGATCTCAAGACGGTCGCGTCCGCCGGGCCAGTGCGTGGCTGCGGCGCTGAACGCAACTCCTTCGGTTTCAATGCCTCCGGTAGAAGGATTCCTGCTGATCCCCTGGCTGAAGTTCCAGCG
>SKWQ01000110.1 GCA_007128855.1 Balneolales bacterium | reverse complement strand
CGGGATCATCTCCACATCCGAACGCATTGGCGGCAGTTTTATATCGATGCTGTCCACCAGCAACCCTTTTTTTCCGGAATCGCTGCTGCCAGCGCCCTCGTTACTGCGATTATTACTAATATTGCCGTTGTTCATGGGTGGTCCGCTGTTGTCGTTTTGGTCGCTGCCTGTACTCATTTGCGTTATCCGTTTTTTCGAAGGTCATTACACGTGCACCTTATGCCGAACTTCTCGCAGACCGGATGGTCTGGTGGATGTGCAAACCGCGCCTTGCAGGCGGCCCGTCCATGTGCGATGAACAGGTGTGAGAGGTTGGTCCACTCCTCCTGAGGGAAAAGCGCCATAAGGTCGCGCTCGATTTTGACCGGATCCTGATGTTTCGTCAGTCCGAACCGGTTCGCAAGCCGCCTCACGTGCGTATCCACGACCACCCCATGGTTGATGCCGAATGCATTTCCCAGCACCACGTTAGCTGTTTTTCGGGCAGCCCCCCGCAGCGAGAGCAGCTCCTCCATGGTTTGGGGTACCTCGCCGCCAAACTCATCCACGATCTTGCGGGCGGACTCCTTGATGGCCAGGGCCTTGTTCCTGTAAAACCCGGTGGAGCGGATGGCCTCCTCAAGCTCCGGCAGCGGTGCCCCGGCCATGTCCTGCGGGGTCGGCCAGGTGCGGAACAGGTCCACGGTCACCATGTTGACCCTTACATCCGTGCACTGGGCGCTCAGAATGGTAGCGACCAGCAGCTCAAACGGGTTGGTGAAGTTCAGCGCGCAGTGTGGATTCGGATAGTGCCCGTACAGCTCGCCGAGCAGCTCCCCCGCCCGATCCCGCTGAACGTTCGTTTTTCGCGGCAGTTTTTTTTTGTTTCCGGATGCTTTCACGCGCCTGATTACCTGCTTTATTTTTTAGTGGAAGGATTCTTTTAATTTTACGCAATTTGCGTATACTATAGAAACTGCGTGTCAAAATCCGTTTTCTTTCCAATAAACCGCTGTAGCTGATCATCTTTTGACTCCAAGGCAATGGCTACCGAACCAATCTCCCTGGATTACCGCAAGCTGGACAATCTTATTCATTCACGCATCCGGCTTGCCCTGATGTCTGTTCTTGCCCGGGTGGATGATATCAGTTTCAATGAACTGAAAACAGTCCTGCACGCCACCGACGGCAACCTGAGCACCCACCTGTCCAAACTTGTGGATGCCGGTTACGTCTCCGTACAGAAGACCATCGAGGGTGGAAAAACCGAATCCCGATACAGGGTAACGCAGACGGGGCTTTCCAGATTTGCAAACTATATCGTGGACCTGGCTCCCTTCATAGGGTAGACTTGCGGGGGATGCCGTTCCCCACCCGTCTTTCATGGCGCTGAAAAAGTCGACCGTATCTTTGGACACACCTGTAAATTACTTGCGGAAACGGTAACTATAAGGCCGGCCACCGGCCCTTCCGGGCCGGTGGCACTGGCATCAACACTGGCAGCAAAGGCCGGTCCCTACGGGAAAATACCCATTTGCTGGTAGGAGATGGCCACTTTCTTAATGGCGCTGATATATGCCGCGTTTCGCAGATCGGTGTCGTATTGCCGGGCCGTTTCCCGCAGCCTTTGATACGCGGTGATCATGGTGTCTTCCAGTCCGGAGTCCACAATGTCCCACTCATCCGGACCCTTTCCTATCCGTTTAATATCGTGTTCGCTGAAATGCTCGCCGGTCAGCCCCTCAATGGCTTCCAGAAGCCGTGTCATCGCATTTTCCTCGTAGCGACGGTCCATTCGTCCGAAACGGACATGCGACAGGTTCTTGATCCATTCAAAATAGGAAACGGTCACACCGCCCGCATTCAGGTAGATATCCGGGATCACCCAAACACCGCGCTCCCGAAGGATCGTGTCCGCCTCACTGGAAGTGGGTCCATTCGCACCCTCGCCAATCATCTTCGCATTAATCCTGCCGGCATTCTCAACCGTGATCTGGTTTTCCAGGGCGGCTGGAACAAGAATGTCGCATTCCATTTCCAGCACGCTGGCCGATTCCTCGACAAACCTGCCCTCCGGATATTCACGGATCGATCCGGTTTCGCGGATATGCTCCCGAAGCTTGCCGACGTCAATACCCTTGTCGTCAAAGATACCCCCGTGGACTTCGGCCACCCCGGTGATGATCGCACCTGCCTCACGCAGATAGTGTGCGGCATAGTATCCCACGTTACCCAAACCCTGTATGATAACCCGCTTTCCTTCGAGTCCGGTGGCGAGTCCGAGCGCCTCCATATCCTTCTTGTTGTTGCAGGCTTCTTTCAGGCCGAAGAAGATACCCCGGCCGGTGGCTTCGGTCCGGCCGCTGATACCTCCCAGTTCGATCGGTTTGCCGGTCACACACCCCTCACTGTCAAGCGAATCGACCATGCTTTGAAAGGTATCCAGAATCCATGCCATCTCTCTGCTGGACGATCCGTAGTCCGGCGCCGGAACATCAACTCCGGGTCCAATGAAGTTTTTCTTGACCAGCTCAAAGGTGTACCGGCGGGTCACGCGCTCAATTTCATCTGTTGAATAGTTTGACGGATTGAAGCGGATGCCCCCTTTTGCCCCGCCAAAAGGCACAGATACAACCGCACACTTGTACGTCATCAGTGCCGCAAGCGCCGTAACTTCGTCCTCGTTTACTTCAAGCGCATAACGGATTCCGCCTTTTGTCGGCATCTTGTGGACGCTGTGGGCCGACCGCCAGCCGTGGATGACCTCAACCTTACCGTCATCCCTGCGCAGGGGAAACGAAACATGATAGGTGCTGTTGCACGCCTTGATCTGGCTGAGCAGGCCCTTGGGAATGTCCAGGAAACCCGCTGCCCGGTCGAAGTTCTTGTTTACCTGTTTAAAAAATTGATAAGCAGCCATAGCGCAAAAGTGTTAATAGGATTAGTAGTGGCTTTCGGAGAAAGATTCTGTAAGCGATTTTCTGAACGATCAGTAGCGTTTTGTGACAGGATAGACAGTGATTGTCAGGAAATTATGAAGATGGATGAAAACATTTTCCGGCAACCTGGTCAGCGCGCAACCAGCGGCACATGAAGCAGTTCCTCCCATGTTTCGGTGGGACCGGAGATGCGGACCAGGTGGATCTTGTCCGGTATGAACACAAGGTCGAACCGTTTTCCCACTTTTTCGATGATCTTCTGCTTTTTCCCGGAATCCATCTCCCGGTACATCAGGCTGATATGGGGCAGGTAGGGTTCGTGCTCCAGGCGGAATTCCCTCAAACTATGCTCCCTCAGTGCCAGCAGGGCGTCATTGGGGGCAATGCGGATAAACAGCGACCGATAGTAGGAGTCCAGGAAATCGGTATCACCGAGATACAGGGTCATGGGGTCTGCGGTCTTTGCGACGCCCTCCAGCCGACCGACCATTTCATCGACGTTCATACGGATGCCGCTGGCAATCGTGATATGGGGCTCGAACACGGGTGCATCGAACTCTCCGGCCAGCCGGTCAATAATCCTTTTAAGGATATCGCGCACCTCGCTTTCCGGTTTCAGCCATAGAGCGTACTCCCCGTCGTCCCTGAACAATGCATCATAAGATGCTTCTTTTTCCGGAGCCATACTGTCTTACCCTGAATCGTTTTATTCCATTACGTGCTTACTGTCTAATCTCTTGATATCGGCAATGGAAGTCAACCGATCATATCCGGCTTTTTATTCCTGAGCTCCCCGGTCTTGACGATCATATTGGTAGACCCGATGCCACAGCTCAGGATGGTTCGCAGCGCCTCATCCACCGGGACATCCACGACATGCACCCTTTCGCCCGGAAGGTGGTAAATGTTGCCGGACGTGGGGTTGGGTGCCGTAGGTATGAAGACGGTAAAACTGCCGTCGGGATGCTCATCCGTGATGAACGCCGTCATCATGGTCTCGCTGGAAAACGGCCGCACAAGCGCAACTGCGGAAAAAGGCGACTTGCTCCGGCCAAAAAGCATCATCACCGTCTCCTTTATCATGCTGTAACCGGGCGCGTAGCGCAATGTGGCATTCTCCACACCACGGAAAATCAGGTTTCCCATATGCGTTTTGACGAATACGCCGATCAGAAAGCAGATGGACAGGATGGATGCGATCACCAGTACGTCGGCAAGCAGCTGCTGTAACGCGGTTTTTTCCACGAGAAACGATGTCAACGGATAGATGACATCGGTAAGCACCCTGTACAGCCATCTCACAACCAGGAAAAAAACAATGACCGGCATCAATACCACCAGGCCACCAAACATCGAAGTGCGAATGAAGTTATTGAACTTTGTCATCGGACGATCATCTTGATTAGACAGCTGCTGCGGGTTAACGGACCGGGACCGGTTTCATCGGATTCCATGGACATATTCAATTTGTAAACATAACGTTTGCATCCTGTATTGCAATACGTACACGAAAAAAATTTCCTTCCCCGGAAATGACCGGCGGGCTGGTTTTTACCATTCCCTAATCCGGTGCGAATCCCGTAACTTGCTCCCGTTGCCACAGGGCGTTTTTTCAACAGGCAGCCCCGGCAAGAATGGGTGGAAGCCCTGCCCTGATTGCAATTATGCCGGGGTGCAAATATCTTGTTCCTACATTTTCAACCATACCCATGCCGGATGACCTCTCAGGATAATGAAGCCGACTCCACCAACAGGGCTCCAACGGAATCCCCTGACAAGGAACGGAGCGGTTCCGGCAGTAGAAGCGGCTTTAATCCACTGGCGCCCTACAAGAGCCTGGTCCGGCGGCTTCTCCTGATCCATCGCCATGTGACCGGACTGTTCATGGGCGGGATCATCGCCTATGTTGCCTCGCTTTCCAAAGAGCGCAAAAAGGGGCTGCGTTCCTTCCCGTCGCGTTTCATGGCTTTCCTGGTGAAACCCTTTGTAAAAAGGGAGCTGCGCAACCTCCCCTTTCCCGTCCAGCTCCGGCGCCGGCTGGAACTTCTTGGCCCGACCTACATCAAGCTGGGGCAGATTCTCTCGCTCCGTGAGGACATCCTTCCGAAAAACATCACAAAGGAGCTTAAGAACCTGCTATACAACCTTCCACAAGTGCCCTTTGAAAGCATCCGGTCCATCATCGAAGACGAACTGCGGGGCAAGCTGGAAGATATTTTTATCATGGTGGACGAGCAGCCGCTCGGATCGGCATCCATTGCCCAGACACACCGGGCTGTCACGCTCGACGGAAAAAACGTGGTTTTAAAGGTCATCAAACCGGGAATACGCGACACGGTCGAAACAGACATCATACTGCTTCGATGGCTCGGATACTTCCTGAACTGGACCATTCCGCAATATCAGCCCCGGCGTCTGATCCGTGAATTCGGCGCCTATACGATCCGGGAGGTGGATCTTGAGAACGAAGCGGACAATGCGGAAATCTTCAAGGCCAATTTCAGCGACATCGACTACATCCGCTTTCCGGAGATCTATCGCAGCTACAGCACGCGCAACGTGCTTTGCATGGAATTCATGGATGGTATCACACCCGATTCCAGCGAACTGCTCGAAGCAACGTCCGAACGCAAACAGAAAATACTTGACAGGGGCGCCGAGGCCATCATCCGCATGCTCTACAAGGATGGTTTTTTTCATGCCGATCTCCATCCCGGCAACCTGATGGTCATGGCCGACGACAAAATCGGGTTCATCGACCTGGGTATGGTCGGACGTTTCGAGGAAGGTACCCGCCGCCGGATGCTCTACTATTTCCACGCCCTTGTTTCCGGTGATATCGAGGGCGCCACGCGCAACCTGACCGCCATGGCACGCATCGGAAAGAACGGCGATCCCAACGGCTTCCGCCGCTCCGTCACCGACCTCCTGCGCCGCTTCTACCAGCATGCTTCCTATGGCGATTTCAGCCTGGGTCATCTGATCATCAACTCCCTTGCCATCGGCGGTCGCCACCGGGTATTCTTTCCTGTGGAAATGACGCTCATGACCAAAGCGCTCATCACCTACGAAGGCGTAGGGAAGATGCTGAATCCAAAGATCGATATCCCCGAACTGTCCAGAAAGCACGCCCTGAAGATCTTCCAGGACCAGTTCCATCCCACTTCCATTGCCAGGGAGCTCTGGCGCGGCACGCCGGAACTCATCGATGTGCTCATGCGCCTTCCCCGGATCACCGCCGACAGCCTCAACTATCTGGAGAATACCCTGACCGACCGGACGCCGAAGCCGGATTCCATCCAGAACCTGAGTGGCAGTATCATGAGCGGCTCTTTTGTGCTGGCAGGAACCATGGCCGTGGTGCAGGGCGGACCGTGGCCCCTCTGGGGGGCACTCTTCGCTCTCGGCTTCCTGTTCCACCTGTTCAACAGGCAGCCGCGATGATCACGGGTCCACGGTATACTGATGTTGTTTCCGGCGAGGACCCGGTGGATTTCGGGTATCTCAAGAGCTTCTATCAGGAGGTCTCATCCCGGACCATGGACCACTACTTTCGCGCGGAACTGCACGGTTTCAAAAATGTACCTGCTTCCGGACCGGTGATCATGGCATCCAACCACAGCGGAAATGCCTTCCCGCACGATTCGTTCGTGCTGGATCAACTGCTCTGGCGGGAAGGCGGCTTCGGACCGGGCGCAAAAATCAAACCGCTTTACTCCCCAAAGCTTGCATTGAACTGGTGGATGCGTCCGTTCGGACTGGACAACTGGTGGCGGAAATTCGGGGCAGTGGACCAGACCTATCTCAATTTTGACCGGATCCTGGCCCGTGGCGGACGGGTAATCTATTATCCCGAAGGCATTCCCGGCATCGGAAAAGGGTTCAACCGCCGCTATCAGTTGCAGCGATTTCAGCCCAGTTTTGTTAAGCTGGCAGCCCGGTACAACGTCCCGGTACTGCCTGTCTACGGGATCAATGCCGAGTGGATCAATCCCGCCAACCTGACCTTTCGCTGGATCGACCGGCTCAGCAGCCGGTTCCTTGGTGTTCCGTTCATCCCGATTCCACTTTTTTTCGTCGCAATGATCTTCCCCTTCTTCTTCTATTTTGCCTTTCCATGCAATATGAAGTTCTTCATAGGCAAACCCATGGATGTGAGGGAGCGGATCCGTTCCGGCGGAGGGGGCTCTCCAGAGGAGCCCGATCGTGAATCCGCGGAACGCATAGCCGAGGAAATCCGTCAGGAGATGCAGCGGGAACTGGATGAGCTGGTGGCAGAGCACGGAAAGAAACCATACCATTTTGCATCCCTGATCCGGTCTTTCCGTGGCATCCGGGGACAGAGGTGGCTTACCAGCGCCTTTGGATGGCCAATCCTCTTTACCCGCCATTATCGTGATTTCCACGACCGGAAAAACAAACGCACCACGCCCAACCGCTGGTTTCGCGACTGGGATCTGATCGGTTACTATCTTCCTTTTGGCTGGATATTGCTCGCACTGTTCCGCAAGCTGCGCAAACCACCCTACGGGAACCGGGGCCTCAGCAAAGAGGAAAAGGCACAAAAAGAGGGCAGTTATGTCTGGTCCATCGCCCGTGAAGCCGACAACGGCCCCGGGGATACTGCATGATGGACCAGAGCGTCACTACCAAAACCAGGCTTACCTACTTCCCTTTTTTTCCGGTACCCGTTGCGGCACCTGCTGATTGCTTCTCCTTGATCTGGTCGATCTTCTTGTTGAGCGCATCCACCTTGTTGGACAACTCCTGGATCTCCTTTCGGGACGGAATGCCCATGCCTGAAATGACCGATTTCAGATTGCGTTCAAAACGCTCCTCGGCCTTTTCAAAGGACTCTCCGAATTTGTCCTCCGCTTTCTCATAGCGCTCAGACACCTCGTTCCAGAGCTCGTCGATCTGCTCTTTCCGTTTCTTCTCATATGTGGAGCCGCGATCCACAAGATTACGGAACATCTTGCTGCCCTCTTCTTCCACGGCAGAAAGCGCTCCAAGTCCGGCAAGCCAGATTTCCTTTGCGCGCTCGTTCCATTCGTGCTTTTCCTGCTTCTTTTTTCCAGTCTCTTTTTTCTTTTCGTTGCTCATGATGCTACCTCATATGTGCTTTTTTCTATGATTCCAGTTCTTCTACTTTCTTTTCCAGATCTTCCACCTTTTTCTGAAGCTCCTCGAAATCCTCCCTGCTGAGGCCTTTCAGTATGCGCGCCTTACGGTCCTTGAACCATCCCTCCATTCCGCTTCGCAGATCGTCCCACTGCTGATCCAGAAACGAACCGCCCATGCGCACCCATTCATGAAGGACGGAAACCGAGGAAGCATCCGACTGCTTGCTCTGTTCCATGATGATCTGGCGAAGCATCTGCGCAGTGTAATCCTCCTTACCGCTTTTGTCGGTCACCCTTATACTGTCACCCGAGCGAATGATTTCAGCAAGATCGCCCAGAGAGACGTACCTGCTGTTCTCCACATCGTACATTTTGCGGTTTGCATACCGCTTGATCCATCGTTCTTCCATCGCTTTTTCCTGTTTTTCGTTGCAATATGCACTGATACTCTGGTATCATACGCAGAATAACGCATAGCGTTACAAAAAATTATGCGCTGCGTTATTTCTTTTGATGCGAACGGTTTTGCCAATTTGATACGGAATGATATATTTCAAAAGATTATTGAATGACCTCAATATTTTCTATCAATCATTATTTCAATAACGATGCGATTAATAATATTTGGCCCGCCGGGCGCAGGTAAAGGTACCCAGGCGAAAAAAGTAGCGGAGCATTTTGGAATTATTCATCTCTCCACCGGAAAAATGTTCCGTGATGCCATAAATGAAGGTACGGAACTGGGAAAACTGGTAAAATCCATCATCGATGACGGACTTCTGGTTCCCGACCAGACGGTCGTGGATATGGTGGAAGAGACCATTGCCAACGAAGATTACAGCAAGGGATACATCGTGGATGGTTTTCCCCGGACAGTGGAACAGGCCGTTGCTTTTGACAACCTCCTGGAGCGGCGCAATGAGTCCGTGGATGCCTTCATCTCCCTTTATGCAACGGATGAGGAGCTGATCCAGAGGCTTCTGACCCGAGGCGAGGGCCGGTCTGACGATACGGAAGATAAAATCAAGACGCGCCTGGAAGTCTACAAAAAAGAGACCGCGCCGGTGATAGAACATTACCAGCAGGCCGGCATGTTGCGCTCGGTGGACGGTACCGGCTCCGTGGACGAAATCTTTCAGCGTATCCTATCAGCGCTTCCCAAGCGCTGAACGGTGCCATTCCACACATCGCGGAGTAATATCCTGGATCGATTCCGCTCCATGGAAGTGGTGCGCTCCTTCCCCAAGCACAAACAAAGGCACGCGGTTCCGTGTATGGGTCTTGGTTGAGAGATCTTCCAGATTACCGTGATCGCTCGTCAGGATGAGTGTGTAGCCATGTTCAGCCTGGAGACGGATCAGATGTTGCAGGAACCTGTCGATACGGGTGAGTATACTGTGCGCCAGTTTGCCATCACGACTATGTCCGGCCTTGTCCGTCAGGTAGTATTCCACAAGTACCAAATCGTGCTCTTTCGACGCCCGGATCACCCGTCCAGCGGCATCTTCCTCGGATATCAGGGGAACTTCCAGTGAGAGCCGGGTGCGCCATGCATGCTGTGTGAGTTCGGCGGTGATGGCTTTTTCCTCCAGTATTTCTGCTACCGAATTGAGTTTCATCCCGGCGCTGGCAGTCATGAATGTGGTGCTGGACCATCGGTTGGTCGAGGTTACATAATCGATAAACCGCTGCGGAAAGGCATTGATGAAGTGGCAACGCCCGTTCTGGCTGCCGATTTTTTTAAAAATACTCTCTTCACCCAAAAGACTCCGGATGGCGGAATGGGGATAGGGACCGAAATGGCGGCCAAGCACCTTCGCGGAGTTGATTCCTGTGAACAGCGTCACCTGCCCGGTTCCGCTCTGCGGCAACCCATCCACTCCAAGGCAGGCATCCAGCGAAGTGAAATAATGAGATCCCCTCTGATGGTTGCCGGCATCACCGGTGAACGATCGTCCGCCCGTCATCGCCTTGAATGCGGGATAATCATTAAGGGCAAAAGGGTTCTGTCCATTGTCCTCACCAAGGCCAACACCATCCAGGAACAGGAAGACAAGTGACATCAGCGCTCCACAATGATGGTTACCGGTCCGTCATTGACCAGGGAAACTTCCATTTTTGCCGCAAAAATACCCGTACCCACCTTGCCGGGAAGTGATTCTTTGAGTAGATCAGCCAGGCGGTCGTACATCTGTTCGGCTTTTTCAGGTCCGGCCGATCCCGTAAAACTGGGCCGGGTGCCTTTCTTGAGCTCCCCGTAAAGGGTGAATTGCGATACCAGGAGGATGCCACCGCCCACATCTTCCACGCTTCGGTTCATCTTCCCATCCTCATCCTCAAAAATGCGAAGCTTCCGAAGTTTTTCAGCCATCCAGCGAAGCTGATCGTCCGTATCCTCACGGTGTACCGCAATCAGGACCAGCAATCCTTCCCGGATACTGCCCGTTATTTTTCCGTCAACTGTAACCGACGCCTCTGAAACCCGCTGTACGACTGCCCGCATATCTGATATCGTTGTTAACAAGTATGGGGATAACCATGACCCAAACCTGTTGATTCTGCTATTGGTTTGATGTGATGACCGAAAGATAACCAATTATTAACTGCTGCCGGAATCATTCCAACATATAACCCAACGCATATGGAGTGTGGGTTGCTTTTTTTTGGTTTGATGTGTGATTTATGTGATATGTGGGTTACCGGAATATAACTCGTGAGAAACCTTTTTTACAGGCTGAAGTTATCCACACTTTTTTAAACAACCGTGTGGATGCCAACTCGAATAGACCGGAAAACTTTCTTTTCCACATATCCACAGTCCCTATATCAGACTACAAAATTTTATTAAAATCTATTCTTAATAGAAAACCAGTGTGGAAAAAAAAAGAAAGCTCTCCTTGGTTTTGTTTCCTTTTGTTCCAAACTTTGAATCGTCCCTTCACCGTTCCCGGAACATATCCGGAAAACTGTCCGATTTTTCGAATTAAACCATTGAAATTCAGTTGATTATGTCAAAGAAACACACGTACAAGTCTGCCGGTGTGGATGTGGATGCCGGAAACCGGTTTGTGAAATCGATCGGCGATCTGGTAGCAGGGACGCACCGTCCGGAGGTCGTGACCTCCATTGGTGGATTCGGTGGCCTTTTCCAGCCGGATTTTTCATCCATGAAGCAACCCGTACTGGTGAGCAGCGTTGATGGTGTGGGGACCAAACTGATCATCGCCTTCAAAACAGGGGTTTATGACACGGTTGGACAGTGCCTGGTCAACCATTGCGTCAACGACATCGCAGTCTGCGGGGCCGAACCGCTTTTTTTTCTGGACTATTTTTCCACCGGGAAACTGGAACAGGATGTGGCATATGATGTGCTCAAGGGGTTCAGTGTCGCATGCAGGGAAAACGGTTGCGCCCTGATCGGGGGTGAAACTGCGGAAATGCCGGATATCTACGCTGAAGGTGAATTCGATCTGGCCGGTACCGTTGTGGGTGTGGTGGATAAGGACAAGATTGTGGATGGGTCCGGAATCCAGTCAGGCGATGTGATCCTCGGTGTGACCGGGAATGGGCTGCACACCAACGGCTACTCATTGGCGCGCAAAGTTCTGCTATCCAGGTACGATGTAAACGACCATGTTGATGAGCTAGGCAGCACAATCGGGGAGTCCCTGCTGCAAATCCATCCGTCCTACCTCCGGGTGATCAGGAAACTCAAGGGATCAGCGGGTGTCCGCGGATTTGCCCACATTACGGGTGGTGGCATTGTGGGCAATACGGAGCGGATCGTGCCGGAGGGACTGGTTCCCGTCATAGACTGGGACAGCTGGGAGTGGCCGGCCATATTCCGTTTGATCCAAAAAGAAGGCGAAGTGCCGGTGGTGGATATGCGGCAGGCATTCAACCTGGGTATCGGCCTGACCGTGGTGGTTCCACCGGAAAATGTTGATTCCGTTTTGAAAACACAGATTCCGGGAGGATTTCAGATCATCCCGATTGGTGAGATCAGAACCAGCCGATGAAAGCTGCTGTATTGTTCCGGGTCGGTTCGTAGACGCCGGCGACACCGATATCCACAGGGAAGTTGAAAATACGGAACTGCATGCGGATCCCGCTTCCAAATAGTGTACGGGAGTCCGAAATCCAGTCCTCATATTGGCGCGACTTGACAGGAATGACCGTATCGCTGAAGAGCACAAGGTAAAACCTGTCCAGAAAGACAGGCAGCAGGATACGACCGCGGTCGGCATGCCATAAGGGGATGGTATAACGGGTGTTAAGACGGGCGGCGTTGTTGAAGCCCAACAGGACCCGCTCGTCAAATCCACGGGAATAAAAGCCGCTGATATCAAAATAGGGACGGTTCTGAGTGACGGCCTCCGCGCCAAGCCGAAGCGACCGGTTTCCTTTTTGCCGGAAAGTAAGAAAACGGTAGGCGCCGACACGCAGAGCGGACAGTTTCCGGTTGGCATCGGTCTGAAGGTCCTGATTTAATTCCGAGAAGAGCAGCCAGCCGGTGTTGGGTTGTGCATCGCGGATATTTTGCTGGAGACTGTGCTGCCAGGAGACAAACAGGGAGGCCCTGGTGCGCTGGAACCATTCCGATTGCGAGGTTCCACCAGTTGTGATGATGCGCTCCCTGAGCAGATCCAGACCCGGCACCACAGAGAGACTGGTTGCCCGGGTGTTGTGGTCGAACCGGTACTGGAGTGGGATGTCAATTCCGGCACCCTGGCGGTCCAGTAAAAATTCCGTGGTCTGGACGGGTTTCTGGTAGAAATTGAGCCGAAAGCCGGGATAGAAACCGCTGAACCGATAATCCACATCGTACCAGAAACGGTTGTTGGATGTGCTCAGTTCGGCATTGTAGCTGTGCCTGCGGAGTACATCACCGCCGGACAACACCGCACCAAAGCGATGGTCGATGAGCTGCGACTCATTCTCCCAAAACGGATAGACGGAGCGCGGCCGCAGCCAGCCGACACCGGTCCGATACGGAGATAACGACCAGTCCTCCGACAACCACATTTCTGATGGTTTGTCAGTGGCAGGTTCTGTTCCGGCATTTACATATGGATCACCTGTTCGGTCGGTAAACCCGGATGGCAAGGGCGGATCGGGCGCGGGTCCGGAAAATGGTGGTTTTATCCATTGAGAGGCAGGGATTTGCAATGGTGTTAGCTCGTCATATTGGAGGAAGACCAGTTCAAAGCGTGTTTCCATCAGCTGAACGGCGGCGATGCGGGCCCCGTCCGGACTCCAGGCGGGCTCCATGATCCCGTATCGATGGTCCGTGATCCGGTGCAACGTACCGTAATTTAGAT
>SKWQ01000163.1 GCA_007128855.1 Balneolales bacterium | reverse complement strand
CGGTAATACTGGAGTCTGTTGGAGCTCTGTGCGGCTGCCCCTGCGCAAAAAAACAACAGCGCCAGGAGAAGCAGGGCTGTTTGTTTCATCTGTTTATAATTTTTGATTCATATCGTCAGATAGAATGTCCATGACAATTATAATCATGCTCCTGTGTGTCCGGGATCATGCCCGGTCATGGACATTTCATGTGTTTATAATCTTTGATTCATTAGGTCACATAGAATGTCCATGACAATTATAAACATGCCCCTGTGTGTCCGGGACATGCCTGGTCATGGACATTTCATCTGTTTGTGGTCTGATTGTTTTCCGGTGAGGAAAAAGCTGGAAATAAATGGTGAAAATCCGATGAATGCCGGTTCAATAAAAGCAATTGCTGGGTCGTCCCGTGTGTGGCCGGTACGATACAGCGATAGATACAGTTAATAATACTCATTTACAGAGGAATAAACCGCATATCCCTCAGAATTCCATCTTGTACCCCAGGTTCGGGATCAGGAGCAGTTCCCTTTCCTTCTCAATGGTCCCGTTGCGCAGGTTGTACCGGTAACCGTAGAATTCACGGTAAGCGGTGGCATTGAGCACCTGCAACGACCAGACGGAAGAGGTCGACCGGCGGTTGGTGCGCCACTCCAGGGTGACGTCGCCGTAGAGGATTTGCGGACCCTGGTTCGAGAATGCCCGGTTTTCATCCAGTATGATTTCGCGCGCGGCATGGCTGGCAGGTTCATCCACGGGTGAGAACCGTTGTCCGCCCATGAGTGTCATACGGCCGTTGACGCTGAAGATGCGGACGCGCCGGACGCTGCGCAGTGTCCACTCTCTCCCGCCGAGCAGCACAAAAGAGTACCCGCGGTTGAAACGGGTGCTGCGCCAGATGCCGTCACCGCCCCGATACTCCGAATGGAACACCGTGCCGGAGAACAGGCCATACCATCCACCCGAAAGATACCGCTCCAGTGTCATTTCCAGTCCATAGTTGCGCCCGGCCCCGCTGTTGCCGAGCTGCTGGTCCAGGTACCAGTCGAGTTCCAGGTTGATGGTGGAAAAGCTGGAGTCCGGGATGACGGGGATATCCGACAGCCACTGGCCGTAGACCTCGAAATTGAACCGGAAATCAGTGGTGAGCATGCGGCTGAATCCGCCGGTCAGATGGTCGGCTTTGGCCAGGGCAAGGTCCCGGTTGGCGGGATGGGCGAAGTAGATGGACAGCGGCTCAGTCTGTGTATGACGGCCCAGGGCCAGGCTCCAGGTGTTGCGGTCGCGGTGAAACTGAAGGGCGATCCTGGGCTCCAGGGAATGTGCCCCGATGAGCGCCACGTGCTGATAGTGGAGGCCGGTGGTAAGGGATATGCTTTTAATTTCAAAGCGTGATTGTGAATAGGCCTGGAAGTGGTAAGTGTGTCCGGACGCATCCACAATGGTCTGAAGTGGTACGCCGGGGGCCGGGGCGTGGCGGATGTTCTGGCGGTAGCCTCGGCGGTTGATGATGGCGCCGGTGCGGTTGGTATGGCGCGACCCGAAGCTGTAGTTGATCCGGGAACGGAGGGTAAGCTTGCCGGCTTCGTGCCGGACGTGCTCGAGCGGCTGCAGCAGGGAGCCGTCGTCGTTGTATCGGGCCAGATTCCAGCGAAGCCCGTTGCCGGACGCGGCAATGGAGCTTGCCAGCCATGCGTTCCGGCCCAGAACGATCCGGTGACGAAGGCCCATGGCGCCGAAGCGGGTCGGGCTTTCGATTTCTTCCCGGTCCTGGTTGTAGATCCAGTCAGCCGGTCGGCTGTCGGCGGTCTGCCCGGACCAGTCCTCCGCAACGATGCCCCAGAAGCTGAAGGTACCGTGCCGGGGGGTCGGGAGGTGCAGCTTCCATGACACATTCTGGTACCGGATGTCGCCGGCATCCTCCGGGAGGAGGGGCGCGATCAGGGTGAACAGGGAGAGGCGGTAATTGGCCAGGTAGGATGCGCCATCCATGCCGGGCAGGGGTCCCTCCGAAGCCGCATCCACTCCGATGGCCCCAAGACGGACGGCGTGCTCGTACCGCTGGTCATTTCCGTTGCGGATGTTGAGGTCCAGCACCCCGGAAAGGGCATTGCCGTACTCGGCCGGAAAAGCGCCGGTGTGGAAATCCGAGTCGGCGATCATGTGGCTGCTCAGGGCGGTGATGCCGCCGCCGCCGATGGTGAGGATGTTGGCAAAATGGCTGGGTGTGGGGATTTCGACGCCTTCCATCTGCCACAGTACACCCTTCGGGGCGTTGCCGCGGATGACCAGGGCGTTGTTTGAGAGGCTGCCGGTTGCCGCGGCAAACGCGGTTGCGAGTCCGGCCGGGTCGTCAAATCCGCCTGCATAGCGCGAGGCCTCTTCCATTCGCAGCAGACGGGAGCCAGACAAGGCCATGAAGTTAATGGGTTGGTCCCGGGCGGCATCGGGACGCACTACCACTTCCTCCATCTCGGTGACAGATTCCCGGAGCGTGATGTCCAGGACCACCTCGCGTCCGGATGTGACCATCAGATCGCGAACGATCCGGGTTTCATAGCCGATGAAGGAGATGCGCAGGGTCTGCCGTCCGACAGGCACATTGGAAAGCCGAAAAAATCCGTCCGGTCCGGTGGTGGTGCCGGTCAGCGGTTCATGGTTTTCCAGGATGACGGTGGCGCCCGGGACCGGGGTGCTGGTCGCCTCGTCTACCACCCTTCCCCGGATGGTCTGGACAGGTGCCTGGCTTTGTGAGGTTCCCGGCCAGACGAGGCAAAGGGCGAATACCGTCACACAGATAATCCTGGCCATGGCTGGAGTCGCGGTTTTCTGAATGGTGGGCAACCGGGCAACAGTGGAACGGTTCCTAAACTTTGGAACGGCACCATTATCCAACAGAAGTTACACCAAAAACCCGTCAGAAAGCCAGTAGAATTATTCAGGGAGGGCAGTCCGGAGACAGCACCGACTCAATGGTGGAACGGGTATTGCGGACTTCGTGCGGCTCCGGTTGGGAAGAATGGTCACAGGCACGATGCCGGGGCCCGTACCCGTCCGGATGCGGGTATGACGGAGAGTGCACCAGATAGCGGAGCGGAATGCGTGATTTCGATTCCGGGGGCGCATCGGGCAATGGGAAAAAGGGACAATAGTTCATGGCACCTCTGGTTGATTCTGCCCGGGTGCGTTACGCTGCCCGGGCAGGTGCTGCTACCTGTGTGTGATGCTTCACGTGCTGCTCCAGTATGGGCTGCTTCACATGCTGCAAATGTCCCCTCGACAACCGGAGCGCGGGTCTTCGTGGCGCATGTTACCCGTTCACCAGCTCCAGTTTCGGGGTTTTTCTTGGCCGCACGCACTCGAGTATGATCCGTGCCAGTTGCTCTTCCATGCCGTCGGGCAGCCTGGCGTTCACTTCGAGCGTGATGGACACTTCCACGCCCGCTTTCTCGCTGAGATGCTGGATCAGCAGCTCGGTGATAAGGCCGGCGTCATAAGCCGCCTGTTCCGGATCCAGGGTAACTCGTTGCTGGAAATTGGGAGATTCGACGCCATTCTGCTTTGTGGATGACGTGTCATTGGTCGCCGCGGCACCGTTCGTCCGGGTGCCGGTGTCGGCACCGGCCTCTTTGCCGTTCCTGTCGGCGTCATTTCCATTTACATGAACACCATTTCCGTTAACGGGCATGCCGTTACCGTTTGTCGAAACACCGTTTCCATTAGAGTGGACGCCATTCCCATTAACCGGGATGCCGTTGCCGTTGGCGTGGATACCGTTTCCATTGGAGTGGACGCCATTGCCGTTAACCGGGATGCCGTTGCCGTTGGCATGGATACCGATTTTATGCGGATGGGTGCTGCCTTCTGCCTGCGCCTCTGCCAGTACCTCCGGCTCAGCTTCTGCATCAGCTTCAGTTTCCGACTCCGCTTCCGCCTGCACCTCAGCAACCGCATCCGCATCTACTTCCGCTTTATCCTCGAGAACATGCTCTTCATGGACAGCAAGTTCTTCTTCAAGGTCCGCAAGCGGCTCTTCACCTGCTGCAACAACTTCCTCAGTGTCCTCCAGATGCTCCTCATTCATTCCAGGATCTTCCAAAGTCTCCGCCAGGGGCTCCTTACTGGGTTCAGTGAGCACTTCACCGGCAGCCGCAAGCTCATCTGTCTCCATAAGAGCCTCTTCACCAGCAGCCACAGGCTCATCTGTTTCCGCAACAAGCTCTTCATCAGACGGCAGAGTCTCCGCATCCGGATTCAGCTGCGCCACGGCCCTTTCGGCCCGGACCAGCAATCCGTCGGAATATTCCGTGATATCCATCGATTCCCCTGCCATCAGCCCTTCGAACAGGTCACTTTCTTTTTCAAAGCTATCGGCATAGGCAAAACTGTCTTCCTCCCAGGTGGAGAGTGCCAGCCCCTCGCGGACCGCTTCCAGCAGCACATGCGGACCGGCAAGGCGGGGCAGGTAATTCTGTGTTGCAACATCGTTGAGCAGCTTTTTCAGGGACACATGATCCTCATCCCACAGCGAAAGCTCATCCAGGTACATACGCAGGGTAGTGGAGTCGAGCACCGGGAGCATCAGCATCTTGTCGCGCAGTGTGAGCGCCGCCGCTGAGGCAAGCGTGTCGGCCCGGTCCAGCCCGATGGCCTTCCAGGAAACCGTTTGCTCCGGATCGGCCTGCGCGGGGATGAGCATCCACTTGTATGTGGAGTGGATACGCTTGATGACCCGGTCCTCCGAGGACGCAAGCTGTATTTCTGCCTGCTGAACCTGCTCCTTGCCCAGTTTCAGGCTCTTTTTATTCTTGTGGATGGAGCTCCAGGCCAGATACAGCCGCACGGCCTCGTCCAGGTCGGCCACGCCCGATTCGTCGGCCGCGAGAAATACCGGTGTATTCCTGCAGGTCCTTGGCGTGTCGCCGCAACTCTCGAGGATGCTGCTGGCCGTGTAGACGGCCGGATTATCCGTATCGGAACCAAAAGGCTGGTCTACGGGCAGTACGACCAGCCGGCAGTATTGATCGTCAGGAACGATCTCGGCGGGACCGCCCGCCATGTGCACTTCCGCAAAATCAGGATGAGTGCCAATTTGTGATAGCAAACGCTGCTCCAGTTCGCCGGATACGGTCTCAGGGTCCCCTGCAAGCGCCTCGGCGCGATCCAGAGCCATTCTTGAGACGGATGGACTGGTGGCATACCAGAACCGCGCATCTTCTTTGTTCAGGTAAGTGGATTCGGATGCCAGGTGCTGAAGGGCATCGTGGAAGATGGCCGGCGATTCACCGGGCATTACGCATCCGAGCACCACCCTGAGCTCATCAATGCCCTGCTGCATGTCATCCAGGCAAGGCGAGGAGCCGAAATAAATGGTGCGGGCCACGCGCCGCGCTGCCTGCAGCTGTCCCAGATGGTCGTACATCGCATCAATCTTGTGGGATGCGGCCTCCGGACCGTCAACATCCCCGGTGAGCACATCGGCCCACTCGTCCGGCAGATACCGCGTAACTTCCGACTGCACGCGGGCATCGTTGAGCGGTATGGTGGACGGGAGAATGATCGGATTGCGGTCCCCTTTTTCCCAAAGGGTGTGGATAACGGTGGCCATCAGGCGCAGCACGCCCCGGGTCCGCTGGAACAGGATGAGCGAGGCCCAGTCCTGGTACAGGCGGTCGAACACTTCCGGATGGATGGGGTAAGCGAGCTGTATCCGTTTCTTGTAATTGCTGGTCTGTGTTTCCGACGGGAAATCAAGACGCTTTTGAATATAAAGCTCCGTAAATGCCATAGCCGTCATCTTTATAAACTTGTCGTGTTTGGCGGCGACGGGCTCAAACAGCCGATAGCGGACAATTTCCAGGTCCTCTACCGGGGTGGCGGGCTGCCACGATGATTCGGCTTTGCCGATCTCCTCGCGCAGGCGGGTCAGCGCTTTCTTGCCGTTGGTGCCTCCCACTTCGGAATCATCGGACACGGCAGCTTCGGTGCTCACAGGAAGCGAGATCACCACCAGGCAGTTTTTTGTTTGTTTTGCTGCCGAAAGGAGATCCCTCACAAATACAAACTGGGTCTCAAAGGTACCGCCGGGAAGATCTTTCTGGTCGTATAGCTGTCGCACATAGGCTACCCACTCATCCACCAGAATCAGACTTGGACCGCAGGATGTGAGCAGGTCGCGCAGTTTCTTTTCACCGGGGGAGGTTCCCTTTTTATCGAAATCCCGGATTTTTTCGAAGGCTTTCTTGCCTCCGAGCTGGTAGGCAAGTTCGCCCCAGAGTGTCCGGATGGTCAATCCGTTCGGTTTCACGGACGGACTGTTTGGGGACAATTTGTTTCCGACCAGGACGGCACGTTTTACGATGGGCAGGGAATAGACCTCTGCCTCCTTGGTCAGCGGCTCTACCCCGGGCAGTTCGCTGCTGTTTACGCCCGAGAAAAGATGGTACAGGGCGAGCATGGAGTGTGTTTTTCCGCCGCCGAAACCGGATTCGAGCAGCACGACCGGGTCGCCATCCATGTTGGATATGCGCTGGATGGACCTGACGATCAGTTTTTTGATGCTTTCGGTGAGGTGGGTGCGCCGGTAGAATTCGGCCGGATCGCGGTACTCATCGGTTGCCTCGCTCTGGTGCACCTGCCACAGGTCAGCGGCAAACTCTGCTTCCAGGTAGCGGCCGTTGGTGACTTCCGGACGCGGTGTGATGACATCGCGCCAGGATTTGAGGTTTTCCGTCCCGGATGTCTCCACCAGGTTGTGCTCCGGTTTTTCCTCATCGGCTTCAGGCTGCTCCCCGGCCCGAACCTGCTCCTCAGCCCGAACCTGTTCTTCGGCCCGGACCTGCTCCTCGTAAATGAATTTCCGGAATTCCTTTTTCATCCGCTCGGCGTCGGCGGCCACATCGGTGGTGCCGATCGCATTCAGGAAGCGGACCACCGAATCCAGGATTCGGTCAGTGTCGTCGTTGCTGATGGTGGCCTGGTCGTCCCAGCGGGCGAGCCATTCGCGGAGTTCACCCAGGATCGAGTGCTCGGAAAAGCCAAGTGTGTTCTGGAAGATGACATTCCAGGTGTCATCCATCAATTTCAGCAACGGTTTCAGTTCCCATTGCGAGATTTCGATCTTGAGCAAGCCCGGGTCTTCCACGTAATCATGAATGATATGGCGGGAGATGTGTCCCTTCTTGATTGCCACCTTGATTACCCGTCCGATGTACGGTGCCACTCCCATCTTGAGCAATTCCAGTGCCAGACCGATTCGTTTGTGGTTGCTTATAACCATGGGATTCCTATCCTCCGAAAGAGTTTTTTTTGATTGCCTGAAAGTATCAGATAATGTTAACCTGCCATTTTTGACCGGCGCCTGATTCAAACTAGTGCCATGCGCGATCGGCAGATTGCAAATGCAGCCAGGACTGCAATACTCACAAAGCCGCTGTAAATACGGAAATACTTTGTCTATATAGGAGCAGCAAGGAACCGGTTTGTGACAAAATTGATTCGGATTTCTTTCTGAAGGGCTGGATGAGACCGGAGGATCCGATAGAAAGCGTGTGAGGAATGGACGGCCACATCCACCCAAAACTCACACTTGAATGGCGACAATGACTTGCTTTAGAAATCAAAGGGATAATCGCTGAGCCCGGGGGCCGGGTAGTTGACATGTAAACGGGAGCGGTTCCCATTCATTTGACAATGGATGAGAAAATGCAGACCTTTGATTTAGACATGTCTAAATATATAATTAGACCCATATACTATTACTGGTATGTCAACGCACATCGAAGATTACATTAAGAATATTTACAAGCTCCACGAGGAAATGGATAAGGTCAGTACTTCATCCCTTGCAGGAGCTCTGAACATATCTGCTGCGTCTGTCACCGATATGATCAGAAAGCTGTCGGACCGGGGTTTGATCAGGTACGAGCCATATCAGGGGGTGGAATTGACGGACAGAGGCCGTACCATGGCGCTGCAAACACTGCGCCGCCACCGGTTATGGGAGATGTTCCTCGTTGATTTCCTGGGGTATACATGGGATGAAGTTCATGAGGAGGCGGAAAAGCTGGAGCATATCACATCGGAAAACCTTGAGGATAGAATCGACATGGCTCTTGGATATCCCACACACGACCCGCACGGACATCCCATTCCGACAAAAAATGGAGAGATTGTGGAAGATGATCACCCATCGCTGGCGGATCTTGGGTTTGATGAGAACGGCGTCGTCGTTCGCGTACATGATACATCTCCATCGCTGCTGCAGCACATGACCACCCTGGGTATCCGGATCGGCTCGCGCGTAACCGTTTTGGAGATCGTGGAGTTCGACGGGTCGATGCGCCTGCGGGTTGACAGCGACGAGGTATTCGTGAGCCGCCAGGTGGCAAGAAACATATTTGTGGATTCCGGAGGTGAAAACAGATGATGGAGAGTGCCATTCATCCGCTTGCCGCTATGCTGATCACCATGCTTGTGCTCGGCTCGCTCACTATTTTCTTCTATCCGGAGAAAGGCCTTCTGGCACGGTGGAAGCATAACAGAAAAAACACCGAGCGTATTCTGATCGAAGATGCGTTAAAGCACATCCATCATTGTGAATACAATCAGGTGAACTGCACTCTGCACAGTATTGCAGGCCACCTCTCCACGTCCGGCGACAAAGCGGCAAGACTGACAGGAAGACTGCATTCACTCGGACTCATCCAACCTGGTTTTGATAATATCAACCTGACCGCCGAAGGGAGGTCTTACGCGCTGCGGGTAATCAGGGTGCACCGGTTATGGGAGCGATATCTTGCTGATGAAACGGGGGTGGAGGAAGAGCACTGGCACTTGCATGCAGAAATCAAGGAGCATGAGGTCACGCTGGCCGAAGCCAACAGGCTGTCTGAGCAACTGGGACATCCACTCACCGATCCGCACGGAGATCCCATACCATCATCCACAGGTGAAGTGGCCGAAAGATCGGGAATACCGATCGGTGAACTTGATAGCGGTGCATTCGCCCGCATCGTGCATATCGAAGATGAGCCGCAGATCATCTATTCACAACTTGTGGCGCTTGGATTGTACAGGGGGATGCAGGTACGGGTTCTTGAAAAAACAAATGAGAAACTGGTTATCGAAGCGGATGGCAACGAACGGATTCTCTCACCTCTGTTCGCCAATAACATCCAGGTCGAACCGATTCGTCACAAAAAGGAGGTTCAACACCATTTTGCAACATTATCCTCCCTGAAAGAGGGTGAAAAAGCGAGTGTGGTTGCCGTCTCCCGGAAAATCCGGGGCCAGCAGCGCCGCCGGTTGATGGATCTGGGATTTGTACCCGGCTCGGAAGTGACGGCAATGTTCAAGAGTGCAGGGGAGGGCCTTGTCGCCTATCAGATACGGGGTGCGATGATCGCCCTGAGAAGATCACAATCAGACGGAATTTTCATACACCCTGTGGAGGATGAATCCAATGACAGTTGACAATTCATGCGACCAATGTCCGGTGCGAACGACAGAATCATTTAAAAGGCATGGAATCAATATGAGCCGGTTTGATTATCTGGTTGCACTGGCCGGAAATCCAAACACCGGAAAGAGTACCGTATTCAACAACCTGACCGGCCTGAAGCAGCACACCGGCAACTGGCCGGGAAAAACCGTGACACGTGCCGAGGGAGGTTTTTCCTATCAGCAGAAACGATTCAAGATGGTCGATCTGCCCGGTACATACTCCCTGCTGTCGACCAGTACGGATGAGGAAATAGCCCGCGATTTCCTGTTGTTCGGTAAGCCGGATGTCTCGGTTGTTGTGGTTGATGCAACACATCTGGAAAGAAACCTCAATCTGCTGTTGCAGATCCTTGAAATCACCGGCCGCGTGGTTGTGTGTCTCAACCTGATCGATGAAGCGGAAAGGCATCACCTTGAAATCGACGACCGCCAGCTTTCACGAGATCTCGGTGTTCCGGTCGTTCCCACGGCAGCAAGGCAAAAAAAGGGGATGGATGAACTCATCCGGCACATACATGATGTTGCAACCGGCAGCTATATCTGCAAGCCATACCGATTGAAACAAGTTACCACACAGGCGACACATGCGATAGACAGTCTGACGAAACAGATCAGCGAGCAATTTCCGGATCTTCCAAATGCGCGATGGATCGCGCTGCGCCTTCTCGAGGGCGATCAGCAGATAATTGAGGCCATCCGTTCCGGAAGTCTTGGCAACCTCCGGGAAATCGACAACTCCATGGAAGCGGAACGATTTACATCCTGAAGAAACAACAGAAACCATTAGAAAAGACAGAAAACGGCAGAAACAGCAGAAAACGACAATCAGACAGATGGCAACGAAAACACATAACCCGACGGATGACATCATTTCCAACGCCACCCGGTACCGCCGGGAAACAGGTGAGGGCTTCTATGATACCGTACTGGAATCCATTTATGCCGAAGCGGCTTCGATAGCCGGACGGGCGGTGCGGCAGCGTGAAGATGAACCTGCCTATACGCTGGACCGGACCATAGACCGCATTGTCACAAGCAGGATTTTCGGCTTCCCGATCATGATCGCGCTTCTGGCCGTTGTCTTCTGGATAACGATCGTGGGTTCCAATGTTCCATCCGATTTTTTGTATTTGATCCTGGTGGAGACACTGCACCCTGCCATCAACCAATTCGCCGCAAACATTGGAATGCCCTGGTGGATGAGCGGTCTGCTCGTGGACGGGGCCTACCTCAGTGTCGCCTGGGTGGTAAGCGTCATGCTTCCACCGATGGCTATCTTTTTTCCACTCTTTACCCTGCTTGAGGACTTCGGCTACCTGCCGCGCGTCGCATTCAATATGGATTCGCTGTTCAGGAAAGCCGGCGCGCACGGGAAACAGGCACTGACCATGAGCATGGGGTTCGGCTGCAATGCGGCCGGGGTGATCTCTACGCGCATCATCGATAGTCCGCGGGAACGGATCATCGCCATTCTCACGAATAATTTCTCACTCTGCAATGGGCGATGGCCCATGCTCATCATTGTTGCAACCATTTTTATCGGGAGTCTGGTGCCGGGACATCTCGCCGGTCTGGTATCCGCAATGGCAGTGGTGGGCGTTGCCATACTTGGCATCGGTTTGAGTATCCTGATTTCCTGGTTTTTATCACAGACGATCCTCAGGGGGGAGGCCTCTTCGTTCAGTCTCGAACTGCCGCCGTACCGGCCGCCACGCATACTTCGAACACTCTATACATCCCTTATCGACCGCACTATTTTTGTCATGTGGCGCGCCATATTGTTTGCCCTACCGGCAGGAGTTGTCATCTGGCTGGTTTCGAACGTCACTGTCGGTGAGGCAAGCATCGCCGACCATATGATTGGTTGGCTGGATCCGTTTGGCTTGTTTATCGGCTTGAACGGCATCATCCTGTTGGCATTTGTCGTTGCGATTCCCGCAAATGAGATCGTGATCCCCACGATACTGATGTTGATCGTGGCCACGCTGGGTCTGCACGAACTGGGTGCGGGTTCCGGAGTCATGTTCGAGCTGGATTCCGTCAGTGCGACCGCTTCCATCTTTCATGCCGGGGGATGGACACTGCTGACCGCTGTAAACATGATGTTGTTCAGCTTGATTCACAACCCCTGTTCAACAACGCTATATACGATATATAAAGAGTCGGGCAGTGTGAAATGGACCACGCTCGCAGCGATTATTCCGCTTGGTCTGGGACTTTTCGTCTGCTTCTTTGTGGCACAGATCTGGAGATTGCTTGCCTGAGGCAGTAAAAGCGTGAGAGTTATGTTGGCAATGTGTGCGGGACCCGGGGTCAGGTTTCAACGCCTCACGATACCGAATGGCTGGGTGTAGGTGCTACCGCCGTCACTCAAAATCACAGCGCGGACAAAAGTGGCGGTCGATGGGACATTGTCGAGATGTACTTCCGTGCCGTTGCTTATGGTGATGCTCTCATTTGATTCGGGATCGTGCGTGATCCACTGAATTTCATTATAATCTCCGTCCAGGGTAAGCGCGACACGGCCACCCCGGGTATCAATATTCCGTATTCGGAGATCCGGTCGATCACCCCGCTCAACCGGTACGAAGAGATAAATATGTCCTTCAGCCATGGCACGACGAACACTTTCAATCGAAAGATCGGAAATCAGGAAGATATTGCGGTTGCGTCCGAAATGGCTGGTCCCGTGGGTATCATCGTTTGCAAAACCCCATACAGGTCGATCCGGCATCAGTTGGTGCAGGATCTGATCCCATTTTGCCCGGTCCATGGGGTAGCGGTCTGTCTGATTATAGATCTCCTGACCGATTACGTGGGGATATGTCTGGTAAAAATCAACATACCAGTCGGCATCCCGGTCGTACCGTCCCGGATGGAAGAACATGGCCAAACCGTCACGTTCACCGACTTCCCTGAAGGAGTCATGTTCATCGGAACTGGCACCGGCATAGTCGCTCATATAGCTGCCGATATGGTGACCGGCGGACAGTTCACTTCCTTCCACAGCCAGCATGCCGAGTTGCCCGGGATCACGATTTTGCCACTCTGCGTTAGCCCGTTCACCAAACGTTTCGCCGCTTCGGTGCTTTTTATCCCTGATCTCAAAATAGATGTCATTCAGACTTGTCCATGGGTAGAGTGACCTGGGGCGGGCATCATGATGGTGGACGTCGTGGTCTGTCAAAGCAAGGATATGGTAATCCAGGTCATGATATTTATCGATGGCATCATGCGGATCGTATGACCCGTCAGAATAGGTAGTGTGGGTATGCAGGTTGGCATCGTAATAATTTACCGTTTGCCAGTCGACCTGCTCATAGGGATTGAGAAAATAATCACTATCGGACGGTATCAAAGCGAAAACGATTCCACCAATAACCAAAAATATCAGAGCAACAAGGTGCAGGCTCGCAGGTTTTTTCATGGAATCAGTAGAAGTGTTTTCAGAAATCAATGATCAATGTATTCAATGAATGCATCCTCCAGAAACCCATTGACCGTCAATAATGTGGGACTGGAACAGAAGTGCAACCGGGCTCCGCTGTGTACAACCCCCGGCTCAGTTCGTATCCTCGATGATAACCGTCTGGGTTCTTTTACCGTTGGTCTCATGAATGGACATGTCGGCCACCAGAGCGTGTATGGTTGCGTCCGTGTGCTCGAAACCGTCGCCATTTTCCTGAATATCATCCAGCATGGCATAAAAAGCCTCCCTGTTGACGTTTGTCAGCACCCGGTCCCTGTCAATGTCAAAATCATTGAATTCGATCAGTGCCCAGACCACGGATTGCATCTCCTTGTAGCCAGCCCCGTCAATTGTCTGGGAATAATGCTCCCTTTTATTCAGAAAGTAATTCAGTTTGTTCCAGTTCCGGTCAGTTCGGGAAGTGTAAAGTGTGATG
>SKWQ01000186.1 GCA_007128855.1 Balneolales bacterium | reverse complement strand
GGTTGATCATGCGAATCAGTTTTTCAAGATCCGGCAAGTGAAAGTACAGGCTCAATGATATGGCCAGGATGTCCGGCCTAATATTCCTGACATACTCCACCAGTTCTACGGCCGGCATGTTCGCTCCGAGAAAAAATGAGTTCCAGCCGTTCATTTCAAAGACGTCACTGACCATTTTGGCACCAATTTGATGCAGTTCATTTTCGACACATGCTACGACGACCGTGTTTTCGACCCTCTTCCTGGATACGATATCCGAATAGAATTTGTTCAGGATGGATTCCACAATGGCCGATGCCAGATGCTCAGTGGCTACGGTGATTCTGTTGTGCTCCCACAATTTCCCGACTTCATACAGCGATGTTTTCAGGACTTTTTCGTACAACTCTTTGAGTGAGTCCTCGTCGTGAACATAATTTTGGACGAAATCAAAGCACCCAATCCTGTCGCCGGACAACAGCATCTCCAGAAACCTCTTTTGGGAGGCCGTTTCCGAGTCGTTGCCATCAAGCGATTTTTGTTCCACAGATACCATTTCAACTATTCATGATCAAAAAGGACGTATTCAATTAATAACTGCTTCAGTAACGCTCTGCTCTTGAAGTAATTTCAAAGTGTTTGTGCAGTGCGTTGAATATCAGTTAATTATAGCTATTCACCGGTTCAATTCCGCACTATCGCAAAGACTTGCGGTAACGTATGATGGCCGTTAGAAATCAGTCTCTCTCGGCCGCACGAGTTGCCTGGCGCATCACATTGCGGGCAGTGGGGGCGTAAATGGGCGTAATCGGTACGCCGGCGGACCGGAGTGCGCGGGCTGTCCAGACGTTGGAAGTTTTGGGGATGTAGTACCGGCCGCGGGATTTGAAAAAGGCACTGTTGCCGTAGCGCCCGTAGCTGTGAAAGACGGGCTGGCCGTCATCATCGCGACGGAAATAGTGTGCCACGAAATCCGTCAGTTCGTCCATTCCCTCCCTTGATATATGGAGCGTGACCACATCCGCCCCGGAAAAGTACTCGGAAGCGGGCATATCCATCCCGACGACATGCAGCACGCTCCGGCTGGGCCAGAAAATGGCTCTCATCAGCACAAAAAACGATGGGTCGGGATCGGGATAGTATTTGTCATCACCCCAGCCGATTTTCAGATAGGGCGCATCGGGCATCTCCTCATGATCCGGGAAGGAGCCGCTCAGGTACTCGCTCTCCACCACCAGTCCCGCATGCCAGCCCACCTGGACGACGTACACCGGAATCGGCCGCTCCTCCACATCCTCGGGATACAGTTCCGCCACCGGCCCAAGGCAACCCGACAGCAGGACAATCAGTGCGATGCACGCAGCGCCAGTCAATACTGTCTTATGAGGAGAATGGTTCACGGTTGCAATGATATTTCAACGATTGTTGTTGTAACACTCAAAATAACAAACTAAATGACAAATCGGTGGTACCTGCGCAAAAGCGGACAATTTCCACCCGTTAGCCCAAATAATAACATGGAACTTGGAATCTACACCTTCGTTGAAAACACACCTCTCGCCGGGAGCGGGGAGGTTCTGACGCCGCAACAGCGCCTGCAGAACATGATGGAAGAGGCCGGGCTGGCGGATCAGGCCGGCCTGGATGTCTACGCCATTGGCGAGCATCACCGTACGGAGTACCTGGCGTCGGCCCCGCCGGTCCTGCTTGCGGCGGCTGCAGCACGTACCAAAAACATCCGGCTGAGCAGCGCGGTGACCGTTCTGGGCTCCGAGGATCCGGTGCGCGTCTTCCAGCAGTTTGCCACACTGGATCAACTTTCCGGTGGAAGGGCGGAGATCATGGCCGGACGCGGATCGTTCATCGAGTCGTTTCCCCTGTTTGGATATGAACTGGACGACTACAACGAGCTGTTTGCCGAAAAACTGGATCTGTTGCTGGCGCTCCGCGATTCGGAAAAAATTACCTGGTCGGGCAAGCACCGTCCGGCCATAAAGGATCGCGGCGTATACCCGCGTCCCGTGCAGAACCCGATTCCCATCTGGGTGGCGGTCGGCGGAACACCGGAGTCGGCATACCGTACGGGACGGCTGGGACTGCCCATGGCACTGGCCATCATCGGCGGATATCCCGAGCAGTTCGTACCCATGGCCGATCTTCACCGGCAGGGAGCCCGGAATGCGGGACATCCCGAACCGATGCTGAGCATCAACTCGCACGGTTTCATTGCAGAGGACTCCCGACAGGCGCGGGACGATGCCTTCCCGGCATTCAAACTGACCATGGACCGTATCGGTCGCGAGCGCGGCTGGCCTCCCATGTCTCGGGAGCAGTTCGACGCCTCTTGTACGCTGCGAGGCGCCAATGCTGTCGGAAGTCCGCAAGAAATTATCGACAAGATCCTGCACCAGCATGAGCTGTTCGGACATCACCGGTTCCTGCTGCAACTCACGGTCGGCAGCATGCCGCACAAAAAGGTACTCAAAGCCATCGAACTGTTCGGAACCAAAGTGGCCCCGGCAGTGCGCAAGGCAATCATGGTCTCCTGAAATCGCAGACTGGTCTATCCAACCACTTCCACAACTTCGATCTCAAATGTAAGATCTTGTCCAGCAAGGGGATGATTGGCATCCAACTGAACAGACGCATCCGATACATCCGTAATGACAACCGGAATGGCACCGCCGTCTTTCTGCTGGATCTGAAGCTGTTGACCCACTTCAGGTTTGATGTCAGGGGGAATCTGGCCGCGTTCGACATCGATTACCATATCCTCACGCTTCTCACCATAGGCCTCGCCTGACGGAATGGTCACCTTGCTGGTGTCGCCGACTTCCATGCCGATGACGGCTTTCTCAAAACCGGGGATCAATTTGCCCTCACCAAGGGTGAACTCAAGCGGTTCACGTTCTTTTGATGTATCAAATACGGTTCCGTCTGCAATGGTTCCGGTGTAATGTACTTTTACGGTGTCGCCTTCTTTTATAGTAGCCAATGTGTTTTTCTTTTGGATTCATATTTAGCATTCGCACTCTTAACTGATTCAGTCAAGGTATATTATGTATGAATGCTATTTTTTCTGTTTCAAAATAAGCTTCTGACCCTATCCAACAACCTCATCAGCTGCCGGGTTCCGAATCGTCGGGTGCCCAGTTTTTCATGCGGCTGCGGATCACTTCGCCCACCTTGTCGATGGCAATGCGCTCCTGTTTCATGGAATCGCGGTCGCGGATAGTCACGGTCTGGTCCTCCAGCCCGTCAAAATCGATGGTGATGCAGAACGGCGTGCCGGCCTCGTCCAGGCGGCGGTACCGCTTGCCGATCGACCCTTTTTCGTCGTACTGCACCTTGTGGTCCTCGGCCAGTTCCTCATATATCTTGCGGGCCACTTCCTGCAGCTCCGGCTTCTTCATCAGCGGGAATATCCCGGCCGTGATCGGCGCCAGGCGCGGATGCATTTTGAGTACCGTGCGCGTCTCGACAGAGCCCTCCTTGTCTCCGGGCACCTCTTCCTCCCGATAGGCATCGCAAAGCACCATCAGCAGGGTGCGGTCGAGTCCCACAGAGGTCTCCACCACGTACGGGATGTAGCGCTCCTGGGTATGGGGATCGAAATACTCCATCTTCTTGCCCGAAAATTTCTGGTGCGCCCCGAGGTCGAAATCGGTCCGGTTGTGGATGCCCTCCACCTCCTGCCATCCGATCGGGAACTCATACTGAATATCCACGGCCTCCTTGGCGTAGTGGGCGAGCTTGTCCTCGGGATGGTC
>SKWQ01000081.1 GCA_007128855.1 Balneolales bacterium | reverse complement strand
CCTCCATACCTTTTGCCGCCGCGATCATATTGCTGAAATAGGGTCCCAGTTTCACAGAAACGGGAATGTCCACCCGCTTTTTGACCTCGGCAACGATTTTTCGGATGTTCTCTTCCGGTTCGTGCAACTTCGACAGCTCCACGGGGCCGGGAAGATGGGTTGCCACATTCAGCTCAATGGCGTGCGCCCCCGCTTTCTGCACTTCCTCGGCAAACGAAGTCCAGCTGCCCGCAGTGAAGCAGTTGATGCTCGCGATCACAGGGAGCGAAACTTCGTTGCGAGCCTTTTCGATGTAGCTCAGGTACGGCCGCAGGGTCTGACCTCTCGATATTTTCTTGACATGTTCCGCCGCCTCGGGATACCAGTGATACATGTCCTCCTCATCCAGCCGGCCCTCCAGCTCGTTGACAATCTGTTCCTCGTACAACGAGCGCAGAACCACCGCACCGGCACCGTGGGCCTCGCAGGCACGCATATTCTCCAGATCCATCGTCAGGGGCGATGCACTGACCACCAGCGGATTCTTCAACTCAATCCCCATGTAACGCGTTTTCAAATCCATATCATCCTCCCGTCATTGTGCCTGTGAATCGTCCCCGGATTCATTTTTTTGATTTGTTTTCTGTCGATGTTGCCTTGGGATCGCCTATTCCATCCAGCCGGCCGGGATCCTTCAAAATCTGACGGAGCACCTTCCACGCCTTTTGCAGATTTTCCTGCGCACCCCGACTCAGCGATTCCTCCAGTTCCCACTCATATCCCCTTATCTGCAGCAGATACGCCGGCGGGGCGGGACCGTACAGCGTTTCGTACAAAGCCAGCAGGAATCCCGGGGAAACCTGATGCATCGTGAACGTTGCGTTATCATCGGCCGTAACAGCAGCCAGGTCAAAATCGGCAATCCCCTCATCCATACTGGCATCCACAAAAAGGACCACATCCTTGTTTTCTATAAGCGTAACATCTTCCACAAGAATCTGATAGCCAACATCTAGTGAGATGTTTTCAAGATCCTCATTCCGCACCCACTCCCCGGCGAGGTCGATCATGGCCTTGCCCAGCCCATCGTCCTGCCGGCCCGGATTGCCGTAGCCGTAAATCAGCATTCGCCTGTTATCTGCCATATGTTCTTTTGTGATCCCGATTCCTGGTTTCCGGAAGATCATCAATTTCACGGTGCAAATGCAACACAATTACGGAGTTCCGGATCATCGGGATTTCCGGTCGATCAGGTTTCCGAGACGGTCATAGATCGTGATCTCCAGCGGCATACGACCGATGGCATGCGTGGCACAGCTCAGACAGGGATCGTACGCCCGGATCGCCATCTCCACCGCATTCATCATGGGCTCGGTGATGGTTTTCTGTCCGGTCATCTGCTTCCTGGCCACCTGCTCCACCGCCTCGTTCATCGGCTGGTTGTTATTTGTGGTGGATACGATCAGGTTGGCCATGGTGATCTGGTCCTGCTCGTTCACCCGGTAGTGGTGGAACAGCGTGCCGCGCGGTGCTTCCAGCAGTCCGATACCCTCGGGCTGCCGCTTGCCTTTGATGACCAGGTCATCCTTCAGGATATCGGGATCTTCCAGGAGCAGTTTGATGGACTCGGCCGCGAACAGGGTCTCAATGAGACGGGCCCAGTGCGTATGCATGCACATGTCGTTCGGGCGGCCATCGGTGTAGGATTTATACTCCTCAAAGGCCTTCTGCGCCCGGGGCGTTGGGATGTGCTCGCAGGTGTTGAGCCGGGCCAGCGGACCCACGCGGTACCATCCGTCCTGCTTGCCGAGTTCGGTGAGGAAGGGGAACTTCATGTAACTCCAGGAGCGCACCTCCTCGCCGATATAGTCCAGATATTCCTGATAGTCTATGTCGTGCAGGATCTTCTTGCCTTCGGAGTCGACAGCCCGAAGCCTTCCGTGGTACAGGTCGAGGGCCCCGTCCCTGCCGACCAGGCTGAGATGGTTGGACGGAAAACGCGAAAACTCATCCACCATATCCCGGTTTTTCTTGTGGAAGTCCCGGAACAGGGCAATGGCCGCTTCCGCCCAGTCGATCATGGCATCGGCGTTGAGCGGATCTTTACCCTTGAGGAAAACATCGCGCTCTTCTTTGGTGAGGGATTTGTTGACGCCGCCCGGTATGGCGCCGGTGCCGTGGATTTTCTTGCCCGCCGTGGCCTTGATGATTTCCTGGCCGAACTTGCGCATCATCACGCCCTGGACGGCGAGCTCACGGTACTCGGGCGTCCGGGCCAGTGTGATCACGTTGCGCCGGGCCGGATCCGCATCCACCCCGAACAGCAGATCCGGCGATGCCAGGTGAAAGAAATGGAGCGCATGGGATTGCAGTATCTGTCCGTAATGCATCAGGCGACGGATTTTCTCTGCGGTGGGCGTGAGGCCGTCGCCCGTCCCGGCCCCGACGATGACATCGACAGCCTTCGCCGCGGCAAGGTGATGGCTGACCGGACAGATGCCGCAGAGCCGCTGTACAAGGACCGGCATCTCCCAGTAAGGCCGGTTCTGGACAAACCGCTCGAATCCCCGGAATTCCACGATGTGGAGCCGGCTCTGGATCACTTCCCCTTCATCGTTCAGGTGGATGGTCACTTTCCCGTGTCCCTCCACGCGGGTTACCGGCGATATGGTGATTTTTTGTGCCATGGCGTTGGGATCAGTCGAATTTGAACACATCGTAGGGCAGGTCCATCTCCCGGTTCTGAATCAGCGCCGTAAGCGCCTTCCAGATCAGCTCGGCATCCGGCGGACACCCCGGCAGGAAGTAGTCGATCTTGACCACTTCGTGACACGGATAGACGCGGTTCAGCAGCACCGGCAGCTCTTCGTCGTTCGGCAGCACCTTGCCCTCGTTGTAGTTGCGCACCGACGGGCCGTTGAGGTAGGCCTCCTCCATGCACTCACGCACCGAAATGCCGTTGCGCATTGCCGGCAATCCTCCCATGATCGCGCATTCACCTATGGAGACGAGGATACGGCAATGGCTGCGGAAATCCCTGAGCACATGCACGTTCTCATCCAGGCAGCATCCGCCTTCGATCAGGCCGATATCGCACTCCCTGGTGAACTCCTTGATGTCGTTGATCGGTGATTTGTTGAAATCCACCAGCTCGATCAGCTCCAGGATGCGCTCATCGATGTCCAGCAGCGACATATGGCATCCGAAACAGCCGGCAAGGGATGTGGTAGCGATGACCGGTTTTTCCATGGCGGACCTCCTTATGCACTTGCGTGTACTTGATTTCCTATTTCCAGTCCATACTGGTCACACATCACTGCCAATCGGCTGTTGGTCGAACTTGCGCTGGCCGATCGGCGTTTTGAACCCTTCTCCGCGCGGCATGATAGCCCCGACCGGACACACTTCCACCGCCTTGCGGGCGCGTTCCTCAGTCAATTGTCCCGCCAGGTCGGGGTCCAGGTAAATCCTGGTTTCAAACCCACGGTCCATGAAAGCAAAGATGCTTCTGCCTTTTTCATCCTTGACCGCCCGGATGCACCGTTTGCACAGGATGCACCGGTTGTGGTCCTTGACGATCCTTGGGTGCGAGGCGTCGATCGGACGTTTGGGGAAGAAATACGGGTAACGCGGGACCGTCATCCGGTACCGGTAAGCCAGCGCCTGCAGTTCGCATTCCCCGCTCTTTTCACAGGACGGACAGAAGTGGTTGCCTTCGACAAACAGCATCTCAATGATCGACTTGCGCAGTTCATTGAGCTCGGGTGTGTCGTTTT
>SKWQ01000030.1 GCA_007128855.1 Balneolales bacterium | reverse complement strand
CCCGACTGTCCCGCGACCTGGGATGCCATCTCTACATCAGCCGGCTGCACGGACATGGACTTCGCACGTCCGACCCGCTCTCCGCCATGCAACCCGACTCGCTCATCGCCGATGCCGCCAGGGCCCTGGCCATCGGACATCTGCTGGGGGAGAAAGTGATCCTGATAGGCAACTCGATGGGCGGCCTCCTGGCCCTGCACCTTGCAGGATCGCATCCGGAGCGGGTGGATGCGCTTGTGCTGTTTGCGCCACTACTCGATTTCGCGACACCGGCATCCCGGCTGTTCGACAAGACCTGGGCACAGCGGCTTTACCGGCTGATCATGGGGGAACCCTATATCCGCTTCGTCCCTGACAACGATGGCCACGCACGATACTGGTACAGCTTTTATCACCTGGGATCGATGGCCGTGCTGCAGTCGATGAGACGGGAGCTGGTGGACGATTCCCTGTACGCCCGGATCATCCAGCCCGTCTTTACGGGCTACTATTACAAGGACGATAAAAACCAGGACCAGATAGTCTCCGTGTCCGCCATACGGGAAATGGAAGTCAGATTGGGCACACCGCCACAGCAACGTGATTTCCACGCTTTCCCGGATGCAGAAGCGCATGTGATCACATCGTCGTATCGTGCCAGGGAATACGACCAGGTGCACGCTGCCGTGAGCGGATTTCTGCGCCGCCAGTTGGCTGACCCGTGATGCGAACCGTCAGTATCGCTCCCGCTTCTTCCGGTCCAGCATGCGTGCCTCCAGTTCAATCACCAGAAGGATGCCGGTCTCCAGCGAAGCATGAGACAGAAGCTCGCACTCCTCATCCAGCGTCAGATCACCCCTGACAGCACATGACATAAGATAGTTGATTCGTTCTTCCATAGTCCATGATACCTGTCCGGGCGGATAATTGAAATAAAAAACACTCTCCATTTTGTGCTGTTTCCCGCACCGAAGACCCATGATTGCCGACTCCGCGTTTTTATTTCTGACAATCTACCGTTACATTTAATCCTTGAAAACGACCCCATAGTTCAAGCGGATAGAACGATAGCCTCCTAAGCTTTAGATCCAGGTTCGAGTCCTGGTGGGGTCACTTTATCATTATACAGCGCAACAAATTATAAATATTCCCTTGTTGCAGTGGTGGATATGCCACGCCTTCGAACAGGTTGGCAGTCAGTGACGGACATGCGACACCACAAGTGCACCACGCTTCCAAATTTAGTGACCTCATTTGCCCCATTCCAGCAATTCCACCCATATGAAGAACGATCGGTTCGAACAGGCACTGCGCGAAAGTGAAAGGAAATACCGGACACTGGTGGAAAATCTGAACGAGGTGGTCTATATGCTCAATGAACGGGCGGAGATCACCTACATCACCCCCAACATCGAGTCTTTCAGCGGCTACACGGTGGAGGAGGTGACGGGACGCCGATTCACGGATTTTGTCCATCCGGAAGATCTCCATCAGCGGATGGAGCGTTTCCGGAATGCCTATTCGGGTAAGAACCAGGCCACCGAATACCGACTTCTGAAGAAAAACGGCGAGGTGGCATGGGTGAGGACGTCGGCCCGGCCCATCATTGAGGACGGCCGCACCCTCGGGGTTCAGGGTGTGCTCACCGAAATCACCGACCGCAAAGTCTATGAGGAGAAACTGGAGCGTCAGTTTGCCTGCTCACGCGCCCTCAACAGGATCCTGGACACCATCATCAGCGAGGAGCACTCCGAACCCGTGCTTGACACCATCGTCGAAGTGATGGGAAAAACGCTGCAGCTCGACCGCGCCCTGATCTACGAAATACGGTTCGAGGAACAGCTGGCCATCGGACTGAGCGAATGGCTCAACCCGGATTGTCCCGATCTCGACCCCAGTATTGGCTCGTATCCCCTGAGTTCCCTCGGGGAAGGTACTGCCTGGATGCTCACAACGCGGCAGTATCTGGAGAGCCATGCCGACCAGATCCACCCGAATCTGGTTGATGGCGGATTTGCCGGCATACTCCACGATCGGATGAAGATCAAAAGCCTGCTCTGGCATCCCTTCGCGTTTCATGACGACGGCTTCTACATCCTGGTATTCAACCAGGTACGGTACAGGCGACAGTGGACCAGGGAGGAGTTCGAATTCCTCGAAACGCTCAACCGGCAGGTGCACCTCGCGATGCAGAAACTGGCTTTCCTGAAAGATCACAAGGTAGCCAGGGAACAGCTCTACCGGAGCGAAAAGAAATTCCGGGGGATCTTTGAAAATGCGCCATTGGGTATATTTCACTTCGACAGCAACGGCGTGATCACCGAATGCAACGACAACTTCATGCGCATCATCGGATCCTCCCGCAACCGGCTGATCGGACTCGAAACGCTCCGGCTGCCGGACCCGGAAATGGTCACGGCCCTTAAAACCGTGCTCTCCGGCAAAAAAACAAGCTACGAAGGCAACTATCAGTCCGTGACCGCGGATAAAATCACTCCCGTAAAAGTCAGTTTTGAGCCGGTCGTTTCCGAGGACGGCAAAGTCCAGGGCGGCATCGGGATCGTGGAAGATATCACGGAGCGCAGGAAGGCCGAGGAATCCATCCGGAAAAGCCTGGAAGAGAAGAACATCCTGCTTTCCGAGATCCATCATCGCGTTAAGAACAACATGGCGGTCATTTCCAGTATGATCTCCCTCCAGAGCGAATTCTTCCATGAGGGGAAGGACACCGCAGAGATCTTCAAGATCACACAGAGCCGGATCCGCTCCATGGCACTGGTCCATGAACTGGTGTACGAAAACGACAATTTCACGGAGATCGGGCTGGACCGCCTCCTCCATCAGCTTACCGGCAACATAAAAAGGATCTACCAGCCGAACGGCCGGAGCATCCGGATGGACATCAAAACCGAGGAAATCCGGCTGAACATGAATGATTCCGTGCCGTTCAGTCTCTACGTAAACGAAGTCATCTCAAATGCATTCAAACACGCTTTCCATGGCAGGGAGCATGGGGTGATCACCGTGCAGCTCACACGGAAAGAGGACGGATGCCAGGTTGTCATCGGTGATGACGGCTGTGGCGTAACGGATCTTGCGATGCTGGACAGGCCGAAAAGCCTCGGGTTCACGATCATCCACGGCCTGGTCACACAGCTCAGGGGGCGGCTGGAAATCACGCCCCGGAATCCCGGCCTGCAACTTTCGTTATGGATTCCCCTCGATCGTTCCGACAACCCATCCGGCAGCGGTGAGCCTGCCGGCAGCTGACGAACCGCTGATCGGAACGACATTGTTTGATGGCGATTTTTCGTTAGCGATTTTTCGCCAGTTGCCATTAATTTCGCCACCCGGACAGGTTTTTAAAATCTGCCCTTCTTTTTCTGGAAAAGCGGTTACAATTGAAAAGGCCACCTGTGTACTATGGGAGTCCTTTTTAAATCGTTTTCAATAAAAGTATCCCTCGATGGCATGTATTTTGCTATTATATGGGGAGAGGAAGTGTCCAAGTCCCATAAAGGATACTTTTGGAGGATTCGCTCACTTTTTGCAGTATTTCTAAAAACCAAAATTGATTGAACTATGAAAAATATATTTAAATACTCACTGATTCTATTGTTCCTGTCTTTCTCGACGATGATGTCCGGTCAGGCCGTGGCACAGGGCGCTTTTGACTTTACAGGTGCTCAGTACAACGGGGTTTCTCTGGATATGAATGACCATATTGACAACTCCCGCGGCCTGCATTTCAAGCCGGACGGAACACGGTTTTATCATT
>SKWQ01000031.1 GCA_007128855.1 Balneolales bacterium | reverse complement strand
CCTTCCGTTACGGGGCTTTTCAGGCCGTATCCATCCTGACCACAACCGGTTATGGCACCGACAACTACGCCCTTTGGCCCATACTTCCGCTGTTCCTCCTGTTCATTCTGTTTTTTACGGGTGGCTCCACCGGTTCCACCAGCGGGGGCATCAAGATGACCCGGTGGATGATCGTCCTTCGCGTAATGGGTTCCGAGATACGCCAGGCGGTACACCCGCGGGCCGTGGTCCCCGTTCGGGTTGGAGACCGGGTGCTGACCGACAAGGCAATACGAACGGTCATGAGCTTTTTTGCCATATATCTGTTACTTTTCTCACTCGGTTCTTTCATTCTGACCCTTCTGGGGTTCGACATGCTTTCGGCCATCAGTGCCAGCATTGCCTGCATCGGAAATATCGGCCCGGCGTTCGGCGAGTTTGGTCCGACCGAAAATTATGCCGCCATTCCATCTGCAGGCAAATGGGTGCTTTCGTTTCTCATGCTCATCGGCCGGCTCGAAATCCTGGCTGTAATCGTTCTCTTTTCCCGTGACTTCTGGTCGCATTATCGCTGACATCCAAACGGACGATCCACATCAACTAACTGAACAAACGCATCACTGAGTACCATGACCTCAAAAATCCCGTTTTCACCGCTTGAGTACATCAAACCAACTGCCGATCAGCTCATGGAGCAGTCGCAGTCCTTCCTCGATCTCATGAAAAAACGACGAACGGTGCGGGAGTTTTCGGATGAACCCGTGCCCGAAGAGGTGATCCGCAACTGCATCGAGGCGGCCGGGACCGCACCTTCTGGGGCCCACATGCAGCCATGGCATTTCGTGGTGGTCCGCGACCCGGAAATCAAGAGGCAGATCCGGCAGGCGGCGGAAAACGAAGAACGCATCAACTATGAAATGCGGTATTCCGACGAGATGAAAAAGGATATTGAGAAACTGGAGACCAACTTCGAAAAACCGTTCCTGGAGCATGTCCCGGTCCTGATCGCCGTGTTCAAGGAGTCCTACCGCATCGAAAACCACATCCGGCGGAAGAACTACTATGTGAACGAATCGGTGGGGATTGCGACCGGCCTGCTGATAACGGCCCTGCACTACTCCGGACTGGTGACCCTGCCCCACACGCCGAGCCCGATGCGGTTCCTGAACGAGATCCTTAAGCGTCCGGGCAACGAATCACCGACCGTGTTGCTTCCCGTGGGATATCCGGCTGAGAATACGCAGGTCCCCGACTTGCAAAGAAAACCGCTCGGACAGATAATGACCGTTTTCTGAGTACCCGTTCCTCTATGGAGATTTCATTTTCATGCAGTGCCGTCAAACAGAGTAAGCCGAATGTAGAGCACGGGCACGTAATCGTTACGAGCGGTTTTATCTGATAGTTGATACAAGCAATTTCTAATTATGGATGACAATTTTCCGATGGAGCATGACGGTGCCATGGAGTATCCCATCGATGGGGTGCTGGACCTGCACGTGTTTCCACCGTCCGATGTGCACGACCTGGTTCCGGAGTACCTTCGCGCCTGCCGCGAGAAAGGGATCCTGACCGTGCGCATCATCCATGGAAAAGGGACCGGCACCCTTCGCCGGATCGTCCACTCCCGGCTTGAATCCATTCCCTGGGTGACCCGTTACCATCTGGCGGGACACGGCTGCGGAACGTGGGGAGCCACCATCGCATACCTGGAACCGGCCGGCACGGACCCGGTACAAAGTCACGACCCCACCTGACGTAAAATCACCCGCTGACATCTCGTTATTTACACCTGTGCAGAGGACATCCGGAGGCAGCCACCCCCGGCATTTACTTTTATTGGTGTTTTACTCCTAAACCACTTATTATTAAAATACTAGCTCCCCATTTGCGTTACCCGTTCCACACCCTTATTACCCGAGGAACATATCATGACAGACGATGACATGAAGAACATAAGTCGGATCGATCAGCCATCGAAAAACACGTACGGATGGTTTGTGCGAATCCGCAGGGACGGCAAAAAGATCAGTCGCTTTTTCAGCGACGGACGCTATAGCGGCAAGGAAAAAGCCCTGATTTCCGCCAGGGAATTCCGGAACAGGAATCTGTCCGAGTGGCAGAATTTCGCCCGGAATCCGGATCGGGCCATGCATCTTGGTAAGCAGAGCAACATCGGCTACCCGGGAATCAGCTATTGCGTGAAGAGTAAAAACCGGAACGGTGAGGTCTACCAGGAGCATGTGTTCCAGGTCTCCTACTCTCCGGAAAAGGGACTCCACAAAAACAAATCATTTTACATACCAAAAGCCAGTAACAAAAGGGATTTCCGGAAAAACTATGAGGACCGGCTCAAGAAGGCGATCGCATTCCGCGATGAACAGATGATCAAGATCTACGGGGTACGGTACGTCAATTTCAAGAAGAGGCAGAAGTCGTCGCCCGGACCGGCTGGCGGCAAGGAGTGAACACGGGCGTTCTTCCTGTGAATTATACGGGGTAATTTCTATATTGCTGCGTCGGCGTCCATTACAGGCCAGGTGGACATGTCTGGCATCCGGGACGATGGCGCGGGAAATTCTTGTGGACAACGCTTGTGGATGTTTCCGGTCCCTTGTGCGATCCGACTACATCCCATATCCATTATTGAACTGCTTCATGAAATAGCCATGACCGGGCATGGCCCTGAACACACAGGAGCATGATTAAATACGGTCATGGTATTACATCTGACGATATAAATCCAAACATTTAAACAGATGAACCGAAAGAATTCTACCCTGATTGCGACGGCATTTCTGTCAATTTTGCTTCTTTCAAGTGCTTGCGGCACCCCGGAACCTGCCACCGTCACCCCCGAACCGCGTTTTTCAAAAGCCGATGCCCCCACGTTTTACCGGGAGGCGTCCAGCAGCGAGGGCATGGTCGTCTCGGCCCATCCCCTTGGCAGCGAAGCCGGACGCGCCATGCTGGCCCTGGGTGGCAATGCAATCGACGCCGCCGTGGCCACCGCCTTTGCCATAGCCGTACTCGAGCCGAATATGTCCGGCCTGGGCGGCAGCGGCGCCATGACCATCTGGAACCGGCAGGCCGGCATGGCCGATTATCTGGATTTCTATGCTGCCACCGGCGCCGACCCCGACTTCGGACTGGACACCGATCCCGACTCCCTGATCACACCGGAACGCGGCGTGGCGGTCCCCGGAATGGTGGCCGGATTGCTGGAGGCGCTGGACAAATATGGCACTCTGGACCGGCAAACGGTCTTGGAACCGGCCATCCGTCTTGCGGAGGAAGGGTTCATCGTCCACCATCTGCTGGCCGATGTCATTGCCGGGTACTCCAGCCGGCTCCTGTATGACGATGATTCCGCTGCGAAATTCTATCCCGATGGGACGCCGCTTCGGGCCGGAGAGCGCCTGGTGCAGACCGAACTGGCCGGTGTACTGCGCCGCATTTCCGGGGAAGGCAGGGACGGCTTCTATTCCGGCGACGTGGTCCGTCGGACCGTGGAGAAGCTCTCTGTCGGTAACAGCCGGCTGACCGTCACCGATTTCGAAAGCTACACCCCGACCTGGCGCGGTGCGCTCTGCCAGGAATGGATGGGCCACCGGGTCCTCACCGCCCCTCCGAGTCTGGCCGGACATGAAGTGATCCTGGGCCTGAAACTGATCGAACGGGGAAATATCGCGCGTCACGGACATCCAATCTCCAGCGGCGATGCCCTGGGTGTGCTGGTCGACGCCATCCGCATTGCACGCGCCGACCGCAGTGAGTGGCAGGGCGATCCCTCCTTCATGGATCTGCCTGTTGCCGGCATGATCAGTGACGAGTACGCTTCGCTTCGTGCCACGGCCATGGGCGGCGAGGTGCCCGATACACTGCATTTCGGCAATCCCTGGCCCGCCACACCGCGCTACACCGCCCCTCCCGGATGCACCGGAAGCGGCTTCTTTGTTCCGCCGCTGAACATCACACAGCGCGACCATGACGAACTCAGGGAGCACATCCCCGCACCTGAAGCTGACGATGAACAGGAAGAAGAAACCGTTGTTCCCGGTCACACCGGCATCGACCCGGACTCCAATCCCGACACCGAAGAGCAACACACTACGCACATCTCGGTGGTGGACCGGCACGGCAATGCGGTCTCCATGACCAATACACTTGGCCTCTATTTCGGGTCCGCCGTATTCTCCGACGGGGTGTTCTACAACTCCGCCAACCACAATTATGGCGGAAGCTATGGCAGTATCCGCGGGCCGGGACGCACGGCACACTCAAGCACCGCCCCCACCATTGTGCTGAGCGACGACCGCGTGGAACTGGTCGTGGGCTCCCCCGGCTCCGGCCGCATCCCCCCTGCCGTAATCAGCATGATCGTGCACACCCTGGTCTATAACCTGCATCCCGCCGATGCCATTCGCATGCCCCGGGTCTACCCGATGCTCAACGAACCGGTGGTACAGCTGGAACGCGGATACTCAGCTGAAGCGCTGGAGATCCTCACACAGCGCGGCTACGTGGTATCGCCATCCAATTTCCCGATGAACATGCTGTTTGGCGGCGTTCAGATGATCCGCGTGCTCGACGACGGCACCATGATCGGCGTGTCCGACCCCAGGCGGGACGGCGGCGCGGCCGGACTGTAACCGGCTGACATCTCAGCAAACAAGCAAGCTGATGAAATGTCCATGACAGCAATCCGACACACAGGTACATGATTACTTCCATGGATGCTCCATGTGACATTATGAATCAGAAAATGTAAACACATGAAACGAATCATCGTCGACATCGACATCAAGAACGTTATCGACATCGTAAGAAAGCGAAAAGGCCGCATTTCGGCCTTTTTCGCAAAACATGTCATGAATGAGGCGACGATCCGCGAGGAAGTGGAGCGCCGGGTGGTGGACGAAATCCAGAAAGGCATTGAAATGAACCTGAAAATTCGCCTGCACCAGGAAGGAATCAAGGCCCGTGTGGATATCCGCCAGGAAAATCCCTCTACTTCACATACCGGTCAAACCAGTCAATGACACGCTCCATGAAGTCCAGGCGATGCGCCCGCTCCACAAGCCCGTGCGGCTGCCGCGGATACATCACCATTTCCGTCGGGATGTCGTTGAGCATGAGAAACTGGTAGAGCTGCATGGACTGTTCCGGGTGGACGCGGTCATCGGCCAGTCCGTGCGCCACAAGTATGGGAGTGCGCGCGTTTTGCAGATGGGCCACCGGCGAACGGTCCCAGGTCAGGCCCTGGTTTTCAAACCACCAGAGATCCCAGTGTGTGATGGACATTTCATGCGGGATATCGGTCGTGCCCATAAAGGAGATCCAGTTCGACAGCCCGGCAAACGTGATGGCAGCGGCGAATCGGTCGGAGTACCGGGTACCGGCCCAGGCCGCGAAATAGCCGCCGTATGATGTCCCGGAGATCCCGACCTTGCGCGGATCCACCAGGCCCTGGTAGGCCAGATGGTCGATGCCCCTGATCACATCCTCGAACTCCTTGCCACCCAGATCGCGATGGTTGGCCATGGTGAACCACGAACCGCGTCCACCACTGCCCCGGTAATTGGGTTTGAGGACCACATATCCTTCCGATGCAAGCACTTGTGCCGGATAGAGCGGATTGGTGTTCCATCCATCGATGCTCACGCCTTCGGGTCCGCCATGTGGCAGGATGGCCAGCGGATAGGCCTGACCATCGTCGTAGCCGACAGGATAGGTCAGCACCCCTTCGATCAGGAGTCCGTCCGGACCCAGCCACTCAATGGTGGCCTGCCGGCCGAGTTTGCGGTCATCCAGAAAGCGGTTGTGGTGGGTGAGGCGCGACCATCCGGAGCCGGTCGTACTTCCCATGTAGACTTCGGCGGGATGGTCCCGCCGGTTTACGGCCGCGGCGAAAAGGTTTCCGTTTTGCGACAAACTAACCGAGCGGAAGATTTCCAGGTCGCCGCCGGCAATACGTGTTGCCTCACCGCCCGATGCGGGAATTTCGCGCAGGGCCGTGCGGGTCCCCTCGACTGCGACGAAACGGAGGGTGCGGTTGTCTTTCCACTCCAGCCACTCCGGGGTCCCCTCGTAGCCCATCGGTGTGATGTCCGTGGAGATGTAATCGCCCACTTCGGTGATATAGATGCGCTGCGGAAGCGGATCGTTGATGGATTTGGCCGCCAGGAACGCGAAACGGTTGCCGTCAGGCGACCAGGCCAGACGTCCCACCTTGCCCTGGCTCTCGGCCAGCAGGTCGGAGGAACCATCCCGGGCGGACACCACCCGGATCTCGCTGAACATCATATCATCGTCCAGCCCCGTTCCGTAGGTCATGCGGACCGCCAGCCGGTGGTTGTCCGGCGACCAGGCAAAATCCCAGACCGACATGTCCTCGCTTGTCAGGGGGCGGGCATCGTCGCCCTCCTGGATCCACAGCCGCACATGGCGTTCGTTTTCACCGGAGACCTGCATGTCAAAACCCTGTTCCCTGCGGCGCTGAACCTCCTCGGGCCAGGGGCTCCGCATGGTGTAGGCCAGGACCGACGGATCCGATGAAAAATCGTAGGCCATCACACCCTCGGGTGCCGATGTGTGCTGCGCAAGATCGCCCCCGACCACATCGATCGAATACACCTGGGGACGGTTGTGATGCTCGCTGTTGACCATCCGGAAAGCGATCCGGTTGGTACCCGGAATCCATGACAGTGACGATACATTGGATGGCTTGGTGACCAGATGGGTGATGTCGCCTGTCTCCAGTTCAATCACGCGCAGCTCGGAATAGTTGCCCCCGATCTCCTCGTCCGCCTGGCGCGGGATGCTGAGCGTGAAAGCGACGTGGGTGGCCTGCGGGTGCAACTGAACCTGGCCGACCTGGTTGATGTTCACCACATCTTCGGGAGACAATTGCGCCCCGGCAGGGAAGGCCGTGCCAAGAAAGAGAAGTCCGATGAGTGCGAATACCCGGAAAGATCCGGCATGGGTAAGTGTCAGATTCATGGTTGGTACTATTGGATGTCTTGTTAGCGGAATGGCCAAACGGCCATCACAGGGGGTTCACACGGCATTGTGCTTGTAACTGCGCCGTGTAATCACCCGAATATAACAAGAAATGCTTATCCGTACTGGCCAAACCGAATCAGGGCCTGAACTCCTCCCGAAGCTTCTCTTCAAACAGGATCTTGAATTTGTCGATTTTCGGACGGATAACGATCTGGCAGTAACCCTGGTCCGGATTCCGCTCAAAATAGTCCTGGTGATACTCCTCCGCTTCGTAAAATGCCTCCAGAGGCGTGATTTCCGTCACAATAGGGTCGTCGAAAATATCGGATTCATCCAGTTTCTTTTTGAAGTGCTCAGCCCGCTCCCGCTGGAAGTCGTCATGATAAAAGATCACGGACCGGTACTGGGGACCGACATCGGCACCCTGGCGGTTGAGCGTTGTGGGATCGTGGGTGCGCCAGAAGATCTGCAGGATCGCATCAAAGGTGATCACGTCGGGATCGAAAGTGACCTGGATCACTTCGGCGTGGTTGGTCCCGCCCGAGCTGACGATCCGGTAGGAAGCTTCGTCCTTGCGTCCCCCCGAGTACCCGGAAACGACATCGGTCACGCCGTTGACACGCTTGAAGACCGCTTCCACACACCAGAAGCAGCCCGCTCCCAGTGTCACTTTGCTTTCTTTTGCCATATCTGATTGGTCTGAATATGAGGATGGGAAATGCTCGCCGGAGAACGCACTGCCGGATCCCGGCCCTGCCGCACTGACCGCGGTGGCCTGCATCAACAGGACGGGTAAAAGCAGGATGGCAGATGCGACTCTCATGATTGCACGGTTTCGGATTTACGCTTCCGGCGGCTCCTGGCCGGACTGGGAAAACTTGAACTGGTTATTGAAGCCGGTTTTAAGCTCTTCCAGGTCATCCTCTCCCACCAGCTCATTCATGTCGGTGACGCCGACTTTGCGGATGAGGTTGAAAATCATGCGGTTGAAGATCATCTGATGCGCCATCGAGGTGATCTGCATGAGTTGCTCCTGTCCCAGCTGCTGATTGGCAAGCTGCAGCTTTTTCACCAGCGGCTCCAGCAGCTCATGTGCCATTTGGGCCAGTTGCTGTTCCAGCTCCTGCGCTTCTTCGTTCTTTTTGCTTGTGATCTCGTTGCCGTCTCTGTCTACTAATTTCATCTGTTTATGATTTTTGATTTCTATTGTCAGATAGAATGTCCATGCGTTTCTAAAATGTAAACGCTACGTGCATGTAACGAATCCCAACCGGTTTTCATTCATCCCGCGTTGACCGCTGCCCGACCGATGGCAACAGGTGCCCGTCCGGCCGGTTTTTTTTCGGGTGGATGCGGTTGTCGTTGCATTTTCGGGTGGACGCGGGTGCCGTTGCCATATGCGCTTTGCCCGCCTATGGTGCCATACGGTATTCCCTCGGCGGTTCGGTTTCCATCAGGTGCCGCACGAAAAAGTCGAATGTGCGCCGCAAGTGGTAGCGCTCGTTGGCATAGCCGTGCCCCCTGTTGGGCATGACGATCAGGTCGAAATCCTTGTTCTCGCGGATGAGCTCGTCGATGAGCAGCAGCGTGGTGTTGGGATGCACGTTGCTGTCCGTGGTGCCGTAGGTCAGCAGCAGACGGTCCTGTAGCTGTCCGGCCTTCTTCCAGATGGCCTGGTCCGCGAAAGTGTCGTGATCACCGTCAACGACGCGCGGACCCTGATATTTCTCGCCCCAGTAGTAGGTGTACCCGCGGTTGTCCATGTTGCCGGCACTGGCCACTCCCGCCTTGAACACACCCGGGAACCGGAGCAGGGCGCTCATGGTGGCGTATCCACCGCCCGAATGACCGTACATGCCGGCCCGATCCGCGTCGATCCAGGGATGGCGCTCGGCCAGCTGCCGGACCCCCGCGATCTGGTCCTCGATCCCGTTGTCGCTCATGTCACCGTACCACGCAGTGTGGAACGACTTGGAACGCAACGGCGTGCCCAGGGCGTCGAGCTGGACGACAATGAATCCCAGCTCCGCCAATGCGTGGGTCTGTCCGCGCCGGATCGGTGAAAAACTGCGGGTGCCCACGCTGCCGATCTGCGGACCCGGATAGAGGTTGACGACCACCGGGTAGGATCTGTCCGGATCGAAGTCGGAGGGCTTGTAGATCAGGCCGTACAGATCCGTCTCCCCGTCGCGGGCCTTGACCACAAACGGCTCCGGTTTGACCCACGGCGTCTGCTGCAGCGGGCCGATGTCCGCCTGTTCCAGCGTCATCACCTGCTCACCGCCGGCCGTGCGGAGCACGGTGACGGACGGCGTGCTGAAATCCGAGTACTCATCCACAAAAAATCGGCCGGAGGGCGAGGCTGTCACTTCATGGTTCGCTTCCTGCGGGCTCAGCAACACCGGCATGTCGATGACGGGATGTCCGTTGCCCAGCTCAATATCGATGGTATCGCGCACAGCCGACGTGCCAAAGGTCCCGGTGATGCCATCCGCCCGGCGCCTTCCCTCATCAGTACGGTCCCCGTCGCGTTCGGTTGCCCCGCGTTTGGTTGCGTCGTCCTGAAGACCCGCTGGCTCACCGGGTTTGCCGAAATCCACACGATACAGATGCTCCAGGTAGGGGTCGCGCCCCTCCTCCCTGCCGGCCGCCGTGAACCAGACACGGCCCTGCTGCCCGTCCACATGCAGCACATCCACCACGTTCCAGTTGCCGTACGTGATGCGCCGGACCAGCGCGCCGTCCTCCAGACGGTGCAGGTACAGATGCCCCCACTCATCCTTGCGGGTGAACCAGATGAACTCGTCGCGGTCAAAAAGCACGCGCCAGTTCGGCACGCCGCGCGAGGTCAGGTTCGATTCGAAAAACGTTTCGGCCGTCTCCCCGTAAACATGGCGCACATCGCCGGTTTCGGTGTCGGCGATGTAGAGGTTCACCTCGCGGTAATCGCGCGACGTGGTAACAAAAGCCATTTTGGATGCGTCTTCGCTCCATGAAATGTCCGCCCACTGATCGCCGCGCTCCAGTCCGCAGCAGTTCGACGTGCGCTGGTGGGACGGCTCAATGTCCAGCCAGATCTTGGAGCGGTTTTCCACATCCAGGACCACGCGTTCGTGCATCGGGACGATCGAGTCGCCGGGCAGCGCATAGGGCCAGGAGTCGAGGATGGGCCGGTCCTGCGCCGTTTCCAGCAGGTGCATCTCTTCCACTTCCCGCTCATCCAGCCGGTAGGTGGCAATTTTGCGCGAATCGGGTGACCAGTGCAGGACGGGACGGTCGGAACGGAACCAGCCCTGCGAATTGGTGGCGAAACCGTGCCGCTCCGTGCCGCCGGTAGTGAGGGCGAACTCATCACCGCTCTCCATGTCACGCACCCACAGGTTGTGGTCGCGATTAAACGCCGCCCATCTGCCGTCCGGCGACAACACGCTGCTGGACGGACGCTCCGGACGCTCCGATTCCATGCAGACATACTCCTCAAGATCGCATTCCCAGTTCTTCTCATTGGCGCGGAAGAGGATGGCCGCATCCTCCCGGATAAAACGGATGGATGTGAACGGCAGGTCGTCCGCGGACACGGTCCTGTCCTGGGCGGATCCCAGCGCCTCGGCCAACCGCCCGTGATCGAAAGCGCGTCCCCGCTCCCGGGCATCCGGATCCACCAGGTAGAAACGGAACCCGTTCTCGGTGCGGGTCCGGTACCAGAACCGGTCGCCGTCGATCCAGTTGGGGCTTATGCCGCTCCGCAGCACCTTGTCCCCCAGGTTCCATGACATAAGCGACTCGGCACGGCGGTAGTCCTCCTCCGTGACGACGGTCATTTCGCCGGTCGCCACACCTGCCGGCCCGGTTGCGGGTCCGTTCGTTGCCGGCTCGGGGGTCGAACAGGCGGCAAGATAAACAAGCGGGAAAAGCACGACGGCAAGGATCCTGGCTGTTTGAAGTCCGGGTTTCGGGTGGATGGGATTGGTGCCGGCAGCACATCTGTTCCCGTGCAAGGGAGTGCCGACCGGTCGTGACGGTCCTTCCGGGGAAGCATTGCGCAAAACGGAGTCGTTGTGGATCATGGCTTTACGGATACAGGTGAACGTTAAAATGGTGAATGTGATGGTGATGGTAATGGTAATGCTGAAGGTGATGGTATTCCGTAGCGATTCTCAAAAAAGCCGGCCGTTTCCGAGCCGGATAATTTTTTCGGTGGATGCGGATCAATTCGGAGACGGCAGCCGGATGAGCGGCTGCGGATATTCGTAGACAAAAAGGGTGTGCAGTTCGTCGCTGACAAGGTAGATGCGGTCCCTGGAACGGATGATCGCAATTCCCTCCAGGTCGGGCTGGCCGGCATCGAATGCGGCGAGCGGACGACCCGTGCGGTCCAGCACGAACACGGCGCGCGCCTCGTCGCTGACCAGCCAGAGCAGCCCGTCGGCCTCATCGTAAAATAGCCCGGACAGATCCAGCCCCCGGACATGTTCCGGTGCCCCGAAATCCATGCTGGTGCGCCGGATCTCCTGCCGGTCGGATCCGCGCAGCACGTCCAGCTCGATCAGCACCCGCGGGTTCTTCTCGTTCACGACAAAGATGCGGTTCGTGGCGGGATCGATGGTGATGCCCTCCAGACCGTCGTTCTGGTTGCGCACTTCCACATCCACCGGGTATCTGGCAATTTCATTGCCGAGCGTGTCGAACTGCACGATCTGCCGCAGCCGCTCCTCGACCACGTACAGCGACCGGTTTCGCGGATGCTGGGCGATGCCCTCCATGTCGTCGCCGCGCACGGGGAGCTCACCGACGATGTTGCCCTGCAGGTCCAGCTTGTAAATGCTGCCTCCGGAATCGTCGCTGATAGACCAGAGATATCTGCCGGTGTGGTCAGGACCGAGACCGGAAGGGTCGCTGATGCCCAGTGAGTGTGATTCGATCAACGTCAGGGGCGCCAGCCGGTTGGCTTCGCCCGGTGTGGGTTCGTTCATCGGGACCAGGAACCCGCGGTGGCCCCATCCGAAATCCATCCGTCCCAGTGAAATGTCATGGGCAACATCCGACGCCCGGAAGGAAAGGGTGTCGACGACCGGTGTCCCGGACGCCTCGGGTCCGTAAAGGCCAACCTTGCCGCCTTCTACCGGAAGCACGAAATCCAGGTGGATCGCCTGTCCGGCATGATCCTGTCCGCTCGCCCAAAGCAGCAGATATCCCTGCTCCGGGATGGTCGTTTCGGCGGGCAGGGCGTGGTAGCGAAGATCCTGCACCGAGTACTCCACGGCGGTGCTGTACGAGGCGGGACGGAATCCCACGACCCAGCCGGAAACATCCACCGGTGTGCTCTCGCGGTTGTGCAGCTCGATCCACCCGGCATAGGCGTTGAAGTCGGGATCGGACAGGGTCTCGTGCTGCCGGACCATGATTTCGTTGATGATCACGTCGCGTTGCTGGAATGCGGGCTGTGACGGGGCGTTTTCATTGCCATCGGAATCATCCCCGTCATCCGAGCCGTCCGAGTCGTCACCGCCATCCGAGTCGTCACCGCCTTCACCATCGCCGCCCGATTGCTCATTCATGTGGTTTGCGGCTTGCCCATCCACCGGACCGGATACGGGATCCGTGCAGGACAGAACAAGGAAGAGCAGAAGTGCCGGGATCATGTGGATCTGATAAGGAAGAGAAAAAAACACGATGGTGGATGCGTTTGGTGCAAAATTAGCTTTTTGGGTGCCCGGTCAGTCGCAATGCCGGTTTTGTCACTATGACGGTTTCGTCACAATGCCGGTTTCGTGACAGTTACGGATCCGGATCCGTAATGCTTTACGTTCCATGACGCTTCCGGGACCGCGATACTGCCGGATGGATCAAGGCTGCCGAATGCCTTCAAACCGTTTAAAATAAGAAAAGCGCGGCATAACTTCCTTCTTTGATCGCGACAGTACACCTCCGCGCAGTACGATTATCCGCCACAATGGTTCGTCCGCAGCAACGCAGTATCGCTCAATCGACGACGAGCGACACCCCTCCGCGGCGCTCGTCCCCGGCTCCGTGAAACCCGTCCGGACCGCACATGACCGAGTGTACGCCACCGAAAAACAGGTTGGGTCCGCTCCACAGCTTATGGTCCGGCCAGGCCCGGAGCACCGGTTCGAGTGCCGCCGGATCAAAGCCGTGTTCCACGGAAAGTTGCTCTTTTTCGCAGTGGATGCGCGGACTCCGGGTGGCATCCTCCAGCGACATCCGGTGGTCGATGAGGTTCATTATGACCTGCAGGATGGCGGTGCGTATCCGGTTGGATCCGCCCGAACCGAAGGCGACCACGGTACCGTCCTTGCCGGTGAGCGTGCCCGGTGTCATCATCGAGGTGATGCGGGTGTCCTCGGGCCAGCGGTCGAATCCTCCGGGATGCAGATCCTCCTCGCCGAGCATGTTGTTGAGCATGATGCCGGTGCCCGGGATGATGTGTCCGCATCCTTCGCCATTGCTGGTGGTAAGGCTGGCCGTGTTCCCCTCTCTGTCCATCACACTGATGTGCGTGGTGCCGCGTGTGAAGCGGGCGTACTTGGACAT
>SKWQ01000040.1 GCA_007128855.1 Balneolales bacterium | reverse complement strand
TGAGCCGGTTCCACAATCCGGAGTTCACCCAGGTTGAGCTCTACGTGGCCTACAAGGACTACAACTGGATGATGGCATTCGTCGAGCAGATGATCGAGCACGTGGTCACCACCATCCACGGCACCACCAAAATCCCGGTCGGCCAGCACGAGATCGACTTCAAGGCGCCCTGGCGCCGCGTGCCGATGCTCGAAGCGATTGCCGAGGAGACGGGCAAAGATCTGTCGGGCATGAGCGAGGAAGAGATCCACCAGACGGCCCGCGACCTGGGCGTGCCGGTGGACAAGACCATGGGCAAGGGCAAGCTGATCGACGAGATCTTCGGCGAACTGGTCGAGGACAAGCTCATCCAGCCGACCTTCATCACCGACTACCCGGTTGAAATGAGTCCGCTCGCCAAGAAGCACCGCTCCAAAGAGGGTCTGGTCGAGCGCTTCGAGCTGATCTGCAACGGAAAGGAGCTGTGCAACGCGTTTTCCGAGCTCAACGATCCGGTGGACCAGCGCCAACGGCTTGAGGAGCAGGCCCGGTTGCGTTCGGCCGGCGACGAGGAGGCGATGGTCGTCGACGAGGACTTCCTCAAGTCCCTCGAATACGGCATGCCGCCCACGGCCGGACTCGGCATCGGCATCGACCGGCTCGCAATGATCCTCACCAACCAGGAATCCATCCGCGATGTGCTCTTTTTCCCGCATATGAGACCGGAGTGACACGTTAACACCCCATGAACTTCACCTGGTTCCTCGCATACCGGTACTTCCGCGGCCGCACCACCGGCAGCTCCTTCCTGTCCTTCATCAAGATCATGGCCGTGGGCGGTGTGGCCATCGGCGCGGCGGGGCTGCTCATCGCCCTGTCGATCGTCCACGGGTTCAAGTCCGTCATCCAGGAGAAGATCCTCGGCTACGGCACCCACATCTCCGTCATGACCTTCACCGAAGACCCGCTCTACCGCGGCGACACGCTCACCGTTTTCCTGCATACCCTTCCCGGGGTGGATGCGGCCCAGCCGGTCATCCAGTCGCAGGCCATGGTGCAGACGCGCGACTTTGTCGAGGGCAGTTTTGTGAAGGGGGTGGATGCGGACGGCGATCTTTCGAACATCCGGCAGTACATCCGCGAAGGCGAGTACAACCTCGGCCGCAACGCCGATGGCCTGCCCGGAGCGGTGATCGGAGCGCGGCTGGCGCGCAACCTGAACGCCGAACCCGGAAGCGTGCTCACCGTATATGCGATCCGCGGCATGCCCTCCCCGCTCAACCTGCCGCAGATTCGCCAGTTCCACGTGTCAGGGATCTATCACACCGGCATCGACCAGTTCGACGATGTGCTGGTGCTGGTGGACCGGCAGTATGCACGCGAGCTGTTCGAAGTGCCATCGCCACGGGCCACGCAGGTCGAAGTGCGCGTGGCAGACCTGGAAGAGCTGCAGCAGGTACAGCTGATGCTCGACGACCGGCTGCCCTTCCCCTACTACACCGAAAGCATCTACGAGCGCTACCGGAATATCTTCGCGTGGATCAATCTGCAGGAACAGACCATCCCGTTCGTGATCGCAGTGATGATCATCGTGGCGGCGTTCAACCTGATCGGCACGGTGCTGATCATGGTGCTCGAGCGCACGCGCGATATCGGCATCCTCAAAACCATGGGGGCCAATGACAAGAGCGTACGGTCCATCTTCCTTATCGAAGGGCTGATCGTGGGCGTTGCCGGCCTGCTCATCGGCATCTTCCTCTCCCTGGCGTTTTACGTGATCCAGGACACCTGGCAGATCATCCCGCTGCCAGAGGAAAGCTACTACATGAGTTCGGCGCCGGTGCAGCCGCGATGGTTCGATTTTGTGATCGTCAGCACCGTGACACTGGTGCTCTGCGCCCTGGCCTCGTGGCTGCCGGCGCGTGTGGCGGCCCGGCTGAATCCGCTCTCGGTCATCTCTTACGGACGGTAACCTGCTTATTCCAGAGCACATTTTGGAGGTGGCGGCCCTTGATGGTCCGGTACACCGAAAAGTCGGAATCGATGCTCAATATTTTGTCGACTCCGGAAACCTCCGATGCAATTAGCAGTGACACATCCGCCAGGTCGGAAGGCAAATCGCGGTACTTTTCCAGCAGTTCCCTCATCCGTGCCACATGCAGGCTTTCCAGCTGGAACAACGTCACTCCGCCATCCTCCACCCAGCGCAAAAAATCTACAGGCACCTGCGGATGGAAATCCAGCATGTACATCACTTCTGTCAACACAGGCCAGGTTGTCACCAGTGATCCGCGGAAATCCATCAGGAATCGCAGAATCGTTTGATGATGCGCATCATCCCTGTCAAAGAGCGCGATCAGCGGCCCGGAGTCAACCAGTACCTGTGGCATGGATTCCTGCATGCATTGCCCCTCAGTGATCATGCCTGTTTTCCGTTCCCGGATTCGCCTTATGGTCCTTCATGAGACTTACTTTGCGGCCTTTTTTGCCACGGACTTTTTCCCGGATGCGCTTCTTCCTCTCCTGCGACCGGCCGGATTCCCCGCTTCGGTATTTCCCGAACAGGGCTTGCCCCTTCTCGTACGGTGTCTGTTCCGTTGTGTGCTGTTTGTAATATTCCACCAGTGCTTCCTTGATCACCTGTGATCGTGAAGCATTTTTCTGCCTGGCCAGGTAATCCAGCTGGCGCTCCTGTTCTTCCGTGAGTCTGACCGTTCTCATACTAATTGTATTACAATACGTATTACATAATATACGTATTGCAAATGTCTGCCGCAACGGACAACGTTCTCCTGTTTGTGCCTGTTTTGCCAGACCTGTATAAAAGTACTGACTGATTCAAATGCTTTGGAAAGTAAAAAAGGCCGAAGCGCAATTGCCCCGGCCTTCATGAGATCGCATGTACCGGCAGGATGCTCAGGATGCCGATCCTGCCGATGGTGTATCAGGGATTCCTGATCCCTACGGCGAAAGGTCAGTTGATGAAATCCTCGACCGGTTTCCAATCCAGGTCGAATGCGGCGGCCACGTCCTTGTGGGTGATCTCGCCGAGGGCCACGTTGAGTCCGGGTATCAGGTCGCGGTTTTCGCGGAGCGCCTTTTTCCAGCCCTTGTCGGCGATCTGGATCGCATAGGGAGTGGTGGCGTTGGTGAGTCCGACCGTGGAGGTGTAGGGCACCGCGCCGGGCATGTTGGCCACGCAGTAGTGGATCACGTCCTCGACGATGTATACCGGATCGTCGTGCGTGGTCGGCTTGGCGGTCTCGATGCATCCGCCCTGGTCGATGGCCACATCCACGATCACCGAACCCGGACGCATAAGCTTAAGCATGTCGCGGGTGATGAGCTTGGGCGCCTTGGCACCGGGGATGAGCACGCCTCCGATCACCAGGTCCAGGGTCGGGAGCATCTCGCGGATGTTGGCTTCCGAGGAGTAGATGGTGGTGACGTTGCGGGGCATGATGTCATCGAGGTGGCGCAGGCGCGGCAGGCTGATGTCCATCATGGTGACGTTGGCACCCATGCCGGCGGCCATTTTCGCGGCGTTCACACCGACGATGCCGCCGCCCAGGATCAGCACGTTGCCCGGTTTCACGCCCGGGATGCCCCCGAGCAGCACACCGCGTCCACCCTGTGATTTTTCCAGATATTTGGCGCCCTGCTGGACGGACATGCGACCGGCCACTTCACTCATGGGGATGAGCAGCGGCAGGGAGCGGTCCGGGCTTTCGACGGTTTCGTAGGCAATGGCGATGCAGCCCGAATCCATCACGGCACGTGTGAGCGC
>SKWQ01000204.1 GCA_007128855.1 Balneolales bacterium | reverse complement strand
CAGCATCTTCCCAAACCCTTGCCGGGCTGGCCGGGTCCGCCGGAATGGCGTCTTTTGCCGGAAACCAGCCGGAAGAATACAAACTGTCGCCGCTCGCCTATTCCTATGATGCCCTGGAGCCGCATATCGATGCGCAGACCATGGAGCTGCACCACAGCATCCACCACCAGGGCTATGTGAACGGGCTGAACAACGCACTGGCAAAACTGGCCGAAGCTCGTGAGAAGGATGATTTCGCCCTGGTGAAGCACTGGTCCAAGGAGGTCGGTTTCCACGGTGCGGGACACTTTCTGCATGCCGTGTTCTGGGATGTGATGAGTCCGGATGGCGGCGGTGAGCCGCAGGACGCCGATCTGCGCAGGGCCATCGAAAGATCGTTCGGCAGCTTTGAGAAGTTCAAGGCGCATTACATTGCTGCCTCCGGTGCCGTCGAGGGCAGCGGATGGGGTATCCTGGCGTGGGAGCCGTTCGGGGACCGCCTGCTGGTCTTCCAGGCCGAAAAGCACCAGAACCTGTCGCCGATGGTGACGGTGCCGCTGCTGCCGATCGATGTCTGGGAACACGCCTACTATCTGAGATACCAGAACCGGCGCGGTGACTACGTCCGTGCCTTCATGAACGTCGTCGATTGGGAAGCGGTGGCCCGGCGCTACCATGAAGCCCGTCAGATGCTCGGATGAGCGATTCATCACAGCCGGCCTGGTTTCGCATCCGGCAATTCGTTGCACCCGGTTTTTGCTGAACCCGGCTTGACATCAAATCCGTTTTTTACGTTATTACAAGTACACCTTTAACCAACGTAAGGAAAAACAGGCCTTACTACTTGCATTGGCCCGCCATCCACGGATGAGCGGGCTTTTTTTTTGCATCACAGGCCCTGCATGGTGAAGCGCTGCCGCAGTGACCGCCGGAAAGGCGTGCCCAGCAACAGGCGCACCAACTGGTTGCGCAGGCGCGGCATCCGGCTGCGATTGCCCAGCATCATGTTGAACTCGGCCCGCCGGATCACCTTCCGCGCCCGGTGCCTGACCTGCCGGTCATAGCGACGTGAGGCCTCATCCAGGGAGGACCCGTTCCGGACCACCGATGCCATGGCACGCGCGGCCTCCGCAGCATGGATCCATCCCAGGTTCATGCCCTGTCCGCCAATCGGGCTGACCACATGGGCCGAATCCCCGGCAAGCACCACCCGGTCATGCCAAAACCGGTCCGCAAGATAGCGCTCAACCCCGAAGACAGAATACATGGAACAGCTCTCCGCCTCGGGCGAAATGCCGCAGCGACGGTGGATCTGCTCCACAAATGCCGCTGTCTGCGATCCGGGATCGGCCACATCCAGCTGCATCACCCAGCGCCGCTTGCCGCCGGGCAGGGGAAAACACTCAACGAGTCCGCCCGGACTCAAAAAGATCACCGCGTCGGTCCCGTAGCCGGTCTGGTCCGTGAAATCACCCATGGCATATCTGGACGGATAGGGTCCGCCGCGATACGAGATCCCGGCCAGCTGCCGGACAATGCTCTTTTTCCCGTCGCATCCAAGGACAAACCGTGCGCGGAGAGCGCGGGTTTTTCCGTCGTGGGCATCCTCGGTTATTACCTCGCAGTGGTCCGGCATCTGCCGGATACCGGTAACCGCCACGCCCCGCTCCAGCATGCCCGGTTTGAGATCGGCCAGTTTTTCGATGAATATCAGCTCCGTTATCCACTGAGGGACGGTGAGGATGTAATTGAACGGTGGAGTGAGATCGTGGAACTCCAGCGTTCCCAGGCTCGAGCGGTGGTGCGAAAGGGCGTGCCCCTGCCGGATCATCAGGCCCTTCTCCAGGAAAGCATTCAGCAGGCCCGCTTCCGACAGCAACCGGAGCGATGGCGGATGGATACCGATGGACCGCGAATGTATGACCGGCTCCTGGTTTTTCTCGAGCACAAGCACATCCAGCCCGGATTGATTCGCCATGATCCCGGCAAACAATCCTACAGGGCCAGCCCCCGTGATGATCAGGTCATATGTTTTCTCTGTTGACAGCATGATGATTGTCAAATATAAGCAAAAGTCGGAACGGAAACTGCCGGATCACACGCCATCCCGGCGGCAGAATGGCACGAAGCTCATCCACCCGGAAACTTTTTCGGATGGATATGAGCCCGTCGGCGCGGATGAACGAGTTCGGGAACAGCGGCCAGGTTGCCACGGAGAACAGGACGTACCCGATGGCGGACCGCTCGATGTCGCTGCAGACCACACGACGCACAGCCAGGGCCGCCAGGTCGTCCAGAAAACCGGGAATTTCCTCATTGTCAAGGTGATGGAGGACGTGGTTGCAGGTGACAAAGTCGAAGGTTTTGCCTTCCCGGCGAAGCTGGCCGGTGTCCGCCTGCAGGAAAGTGAGGGTCGCGGGCGAAGCATCTTTATTTCGGGACCGCAACCCGGCCAGGGCGTATTCGTGCGCACGGGGGTCGGGGTCGACGCCCGTCACGGCGAGCCGGAAACCGTCCCCGGCCGCCCATGCGTGGATGTTGGTAGTGATGTCGCCCCCGCCGGAACCGACATCCAGCAGGTGATAATGCTGCCCGGTGCGGAGCTGTGGACGGATGAAACGGCGGTAGACAGCACCCCACCCGGAGATAAGACGGTTGATGACCGGGAAGTAGCGGTAGGTGTTGTGCAGCTTGACGGGGTCGCAGTCGGACCGGTCCATCCACTCGACAAGGTCGGCGCGGCGCGAGGTGAGGGGGCGGGGCGTCATGGGGCGCCGTTCGTTTCGTTTCCGGGGGTGGATTGGGTTGTGGATTGGGTAGTGGATTCGGAGGTGGACCGGGTTGTGGATCCGGCACCGACGGGTTCCGGGACAATATGGAAGAGCCCGGTTTCGATGGTGAGCCCGGGACCGAACGCCATTCCGAAGATGGTCTGCGGTTCATGGCCGCGGTACGCATCCACCAGCTCCTTAAGCACAAAAAGGATGGTGGCGCTGCTCATGTTGCCGTATTCGCGCAGCACGGTGCGGGAGGCGGCGATCTGCTCATCGTCCAGCTCCAGGGCTTCCTGCACCTTGTCGAGGATGGCGCGTCCGCCGGGATGTACGGCCCAGCGGGTGATGTCGCTTCGGCTCAGGCCGGCGCCGGTGAGTATGGCATCGAGCGCCGGGCCGATGTTCTTGCGGATGATGTCGGGGACGTAGGTCGACAGCCGCATCTCAAACCCCTCGTTGCCGATGGTCCAGGCCATGTCGCCCTCGCCCTCGGAGGTCAGGTCGCTGTTGAATGAGGTCATTTCGAGGGGTACGGAACCTCCGGCGACAGGGGGACGGGCGCTGACCAGCGCGCCGGAACCGCCGTCGGCGAAGACGGATGCGGAGATCATGGCGTCGGTGTCGTCGCTGAACTGAAGGTGCAGGGTGCACAGCTCCACGCACAGGACCAGCACCACGGCATCGGGATCGTTTTTGCAGAAAGCGTCCGCCATTTTGAGCCCCTGGAAGGCGGCGTAACACCCCATGAAGCCGATGTGGTAGCGCAGGGTGCTGCTGCGCAGTCCAAGATCGCGGACCACGCAGTAGTCGGGTCCGGCTGCAAAAAAGCCGGTGCAGGACACGGTGATCAGGTGCGTGACGTCGTCCTTATCGAATCCCGGTGCGTTTTGAAGAAGCTTTTCGCCGAGACCGCTGAAATGCCGGCGCGCCTCGCGGGTGTAGACTTCGTTGCGCCTTCGGGTGTCCGGCGTGGCGGTGCGGGTCCCGTCAGGATTGAAGAACAGGGGTGGGCTGCCCGTGTCGGTGAAATCGGTTATCACGCTGTGCCGCTTACGGATACCGGAAT
>SKWQ01000140.1 GCA_007128855.1 Balneolales bacterium | reverse complement strand
TCATCATGTATATCGCCCCGCCATGCAGTGTGGCGGACAGGCTCGGTTGGACCGTGATGGCCCTGAGCAAGGACCAGTGGGCCTCCATGCACCAGGTAACCGCCGTATTTATCCTGGTCCTGGCCATCATCCACCTTTTTATCTACAACTGGAAGACCTTCATGTGCTATCTGAGGGATATGAGGTCCAAAAGGCAGGCGGACCGTGACAGGGAGGGGGGTGGACCGGAGGGAAAACGATTCCGCGTGCCGCGGGAGCTGATTGCAGCTCTCGTGGTTGCCGCCATCATGTACGCCGGCGCCCTCACGTTCATTGCCCCGTTCGGCTGGCTTCATGACGGCAGCGATGCCATCAAGGAACATTACAGACAGGAGACACCGCCCGGATCGGGACGCGGATTGGGCGCAGGTGACCGGGAGGGACATGGCGCCTATGTGAGTCCCGACCGCCTGCAGGAAACAGAGCAGCTTACCCCGGAGGTTGTCCAAAAGGAAGGCAGGGGCCTGGGTACCGGAAAAAGGGATGGCACCGGCCAGGGACAGCGGCGGGGATCGCAAAGCCGGGCAACGGACGCTCCGGCGGATAGGAATGAGTGACCAGGGTCAGGCGGTGGTAATGGTGCGCTTCTTCCTTCTCGCATACATGACAAGGAAAATTCCGACGGACAGAAGGATCATGGCTACCAGGGGCAGTACGTGATGCGGTTCGGTCAGGTAATGCGCCACTGAATGGCCACTGGTTTCGCCGTGTCCGGGATGTGCCCATGCACCGGTTGCTGCAACAAGCAGCATCAGCAGAGCGGCCGCTCCTTTTTTGGAATAGTGTGACAACATGACGGGTAAATAGGATTTTGCAAATGAGACCGGCGGGATACCGGGTGATTTATGCCTAAGCGACTGTAATATACGTGCATTTTGGAAAATAGTTTTAAAAAATTCAGAATTTCTAATAAAAAGGGTCAGAAAAAACCGCTTTCCGTTTTCTCCGAAACCGCCTCCAGCAGTTCGGTGAATTCACTTATGATGTCATCAAGTGCCGGAGCGGCGGTCCAGCCGGCCGGAAAATAGACCGCGGCGGCGATGTTGCGTGTGTCAGTATCGGTTTTGGTCTTCTGGCAATCCTTGACCGGGGTCACGACAGGGATCTCCAGCCCGCCCTTTAGGGCAAATCCGGTTATCAGGTCGCGCAGCGATATGGTCTGTCCGGATGGATTGAACTCGAACTCCTCCTGCTCCCCGCCGGGACGGAACAGCCACGAATCGGCGGTCACCCTGTCGGTGTCCCAGAGCGAAATGGGCACAAGGTATGCCAGTGACAGGTAATTGTTGATGTCGGCCGCGGTGTTGATGCGCGGGAAGGCACCTTCCGATGCGGCCCGGAGCAGGTACTCCGAAGCCGGCTTGCCCCTGCCGGTCGGTTTGTAGGTGCCGATGCGCATCATGTCACGGCAGGCCTTGCGGAATGAGTCCTCGGTTTCCGTGAGCGGCTCTTTCCGCCGCTCCAGCAACAGGTCCATGCGATCATCGGGAAAACGGAAATCCTGCTCGATCCGGATTCCGTATGCGCGCACGAATCCGATCCGGATGCGGTCCTCAAGAAGATTGACTACTGGTTCCATAATGCCATTGTTTCCAAAGATGGAGATATTTGCCTTTTTGCTGATAGTGTGGCGAACACGTATCTGATTACGGAGCCAATTTACATATCTGTGTGCGGGTAAGAAAACGGTTTTTGCTGATTCAGTTCTTGCGGAGGTAGATGTTCCCGCGCAGCGTGGTGATGGTGTATTCGGGTCCGCCCCCGTTCACATCGCCCACAACGGTCTCGTTGACGGATAGGCGAAGGCCGTTCGCGTTGTCCCTGCGCCGGGTCGCATCCTCCCGGATGTCCATGTCGAAATCGGTGAACATGTCGCCGAATTCGGAGCGCAGGCGGGTGGTGAAGCGGCTGCCGGCCGGGAACGAGAGGTCGATATCGCCGGTCAGTGTCTTGAAGGACATGGGTTTGTCCGCCGGAACATTGGTAAAGACACCCTTTATGTTGCCGTTTACGGTGCTCACAACGGCCGCTCCGCTGACATCGGTGAGGGTGACCTCGCCGCTGACCACGCCGATTTCCAGGTCGCCGCTGACGTTGGATACCACAATCTCCTGGGCCTGCATGAGTTTGGTGTTGATGGAGAAATTGCGGGGCACCTGGATTTGGAACCGCGATTGACCCATGAGCGCTTCGCTGCGGATCTCCACGACGTTGTCATCCTCTGTGGCTTGGAATCCGGGGATGGATCCGGAAATGCGGCGCATCCCTTCGGGCGGATCCTGGCGTTCGCGACCCGACATCGATCGGCTGTCGTACCGGACAATCACCTCGTCACCGTCGTAGCCGCTGATTTCCACCGATCCGCGCATGATGTTCACGTTCAGGCGACCGGGCTCTCCGGGCCGGCTGAGTGGAAGCACGATTTCGCGATCCTCCGAAAAGTAAGTCGCGGCGCCTTCAAACATGGCCATACCCTCGAAAATGGGCAACCCTTCAGGCATTGTTATCCCCTCAAACAAGTTCTTACCCTCAAACATGGACATGTCTTCAAATACGACCATTCCCTCAAACATTGGCATGTCCTCAAATATAGATATCTCCATCCCGGGTCCGGCCGCATAAGCCGAAGTGCCTGCAGATGCCGCAAATGTTTCGGTGTTGCGCGCCGAAAATGCCATTTTGAAGGATTTCTGGATGGTTTCGGTGACGTTCTGCAATGAGGTGTGTCCGGAAGGAAGCACAAGAAGAAGTGCCAGAAGGAGAAGGAGGCCTTTGGATTTCATGGCGGGTTTATCCGTTTCGGTGAAGGGGTTCCGTCCACAGGGTCCAGCCGGCCGGTTTGAAGTGCCGGAAAGCCTGGTTTCCCGGGTGGATGCGGTTCCGTGCCGTTTGCTGGCGTGATTTGTGGGTTTGTGCGGTTTCATCATTGGCTCCGTGAGGTTTGTCTGTCTGTAAAAGGTTGCGATGTGTTGCGGCAGTGCGGGTCCGGCCGGATATGCTGCCGGACCGGCGAATGTGATTGTCTCATCATAATCGACGTATGGTCATTATTGAAGTGTGCCGGCGTGTCATGGATGTCAAAGCAGGACCAGCATGGTCTGTTCTATCTTGTCCCGTACCGGTTCCTCCACTTCATCCTGCTCGAGCAGCAGCTGGAATTCCCTGATCGCGCCGGGCTCCTGCAAGGCGATCATGGCATCGGCCAGGGCGATCTGGACGATAGGCGAGGGCTGGCGCGTGATGGCACGGACCAGCTCCTGCCGCACGGCCGGATGCGCTCCGTGCCTGACCAGCGCCTCCACGGCGGCCACGCGTACGTTGACACTGGGATCGTGGCGAAGCGTCTGCACCAGCGCATCGATCACGCGGTCCTGAGGCGAGGCGATATCCATGCTGATATTGACTGCCCTAAGCCGTTCAGACGCCGAAACGTCATCCAGCAGGGAAATCATCATGGTTTCGCGCAGGTCATGCACTTCGGCCGCCAACTGCCGTACCTGCATGTCGTTTGTACCGCGGTCGGGGAAGAGCAGGCCGAGCAGCAGCCCGGCGAGGAACACGGCGGCGATGGCCGCGGCCGACTGCAGATGGCGGATCCGGGAGGCACCGTCTGCCGTGAAGAGCCCCGGAAGGAATCGCAACCGGGATGTCCGGCCCGCTGTCTCATTATCCTGGTTCTCCTGATCTGCCTGCACAACGGTCTTTTCTTCCCGCAGCACGCCCTTTTCGTGTCCCAGAGCCTCTTTCTCCCGCTGCAGCATGGCCTGGAACCGTTGCTCCATGGCGG
>SKWQ01000248.1 GCA_007128855.1 Balneolales bacterium | reverse complement strand
TCGGCAAAATAGACGCGCTTGTTGCCGCGCAGGCTCTCGATCTCCGGACTGTGGTTCCCGACCACCACGGCCAGCCGCTTGCCGTAGAGCATTTCGTAATCGTTGCCGGAATCACCGGATACCAGGATGTTCTCCGGCGTGATGTCCCACTTGTTGCCCAGGTACTTGATGGCCCGACCCTTGGATGCCCGCTGCGGCAGGATGTCCAGATAGGCCCCGTGTGAATAGATCAACTGGTATGGCAGCTTGTTCTCGGTGAGCCGCTGGTGGATGAGCGCCAGGTTGTCGTCGTTGGGTTCCATGTTGTAACTGATTTTGAAATCCCGCTCGCCGTCCCGCTCCTGCGGACGCAGGAAGTCAAACTCCGAGAGCACCTTCTTGATCCGGTCGGGTTTCCAGCGGTAGGAGATGTGCGACTCCCATCCAGAATCCTTACTCAGATTCTTGCGGTCCGGCCCGTAATAGATCTCGGTGCCGACCGATGAGATGATCACATCGGGGGTCGGGATCTTTTTCTCCTTGAGGATCTCCTCCACAAGTTCCAGACTGCGGCCCGTGGCCACCCCGAATCCAACAGAATCCCTGTGCTTTTCGATGACTTTGAGGAGCTCTTTGAGTGCTTTGTCGTCGCCGACCAGGGTGTCGTCGATATCGGTGATCAGCATTTTTTCGAGATCGGCGAAACGCCAGCCCGGAGCTTCGGAAACACCGTGTGCACTCGATGACCTGGTAAAGTCGCCGATGACGTTGTCGACCTCATCCAGGAACGACTCGGCGTGCGCGGACCACGAATAGTGCTTGCGGACCCCGTTGACACCACTGTTGGAATATTCCCGCCATTTTTCCTGGTCGATCAGGATCGACTTGATGGCATTGGCCAGCGCTTTGGCGTCGGTCGTATCCACCAGTATCCCGTTGCTGCAATTCTTGACGATGTCGTTGGGACCGCCGTCATCGGGTCCCACAATGGGCACGCCGGCCGAGGCGGCCTCGATAAGGGTGATGCCGAAGGGTTCGTTGAAGGCGGAATTGACGAATACGCCTTTGCTGTCTGCGGCCATGCGGAAAAGTTCGGGTACCTCGGTGGTCGGGTTGTGCTTCTTGGGCATGGCCATCTTGCCGTACAAGTCGTACTTGTCCATCAGCAGAAGCATCTCGGTGAGTACTTCCTTTTCGTTCTCGTCGAGGTTGTCGATATCCTTGCGGATGCCGGCGAAGACGGCCAGGTTGGCGATGGCCTGCAGCTCCTTGTTCTCGCCGTAGGCGGTGATGAGGCCCTGGATGTTCTTGCGGCGGTCCGGTCGGCAGATGGTGAGAATGAGCGGCTTGTCCTTGTTGTAGTAGAAGCGCGCGAACTCGCCGCTCATTTTTTCCCGGGCCTGGGTATAAGATTCGGGCTTCTGCCAGTTCTCGTCGTGGTCGTAGTAGTAGGGATAAAATTTCTCAATGTCGATTCCCGGCGGGATGACGGTAAAGCGGGCCTTTTTGCCGTTGTCGTACAGGCTGTACTGTTTTTCGATCTCGTGGCTGGTGCTCACGATGACATGGGCCGCGGTCTTGAGAACGTCCTCCTCGGCCTGGATGCGCTCGTTGATGTTGAACTTCTCCACCATCTGTTTCTCGGTCATGCCCTTGCTGGACAGCGAATGCTTCTTGGAGCGGCCGAGTGAGTGTCCGGTGAACACATAGGGGATGCCGAGCAGTTTGGAGAGATTGCGGGCCACAAATCCGGCGTCGGCATAGTGGCCGTGGAGCAGGTCGGGTTTGATGCCCTCCTTCTTGTTGAAGCGCAATACGTTATCCACATACTCCGGCAGGTGGGGCCAGAGCAGCTCCTTGCGCATGTACCGTTTTCCGCCGCAACGGATGCGCACGATACGTGATTTCTCGCCAAGAGGCTCGGTCTCCTGCTTATAGTCGGAGCTTACGCGCTTGTCGTCGATAAGCCGCGTGAACAGGTCCACCTGCTTCACTCTCGGCAGTTCGCCCAGCGCGCGGGCCAGTTCCACGACGTACTTGGTCTGACCGCCCGTGTCGGCGTCGCGTCCCAGCTCCAGGTTATCACCGCGGATAAGCCCGTGGATGCTGAACAGTTGCAGGTGAAGCTCCTCCTTTTTTTTCTCTTTCTCTTTATTATTGTTGCTCTTTCCGGTGTTTATTTTCCTGTCTGTTTTCTTCAAAACGCGTTGGATTTGGTTTTGGGATTGATGGCATCACTCATCCTGCATAATATACAGGTTTTTTATCCGCCGTACGCGTCCTCATCCGGACCGTCGCTATAGAATTTGGTAAATTCAGCATATTTTGCGGGTTTCACCTTGGATCCATACCTCATGGTGTAGATATAGGTAAACTCTGCGCCCAGGAAGAACACCATGGCATTGTAATATACCCAGATCAGAAAGACGACAAACGAACCGGCAGCTCCGTAGGTGGATGTCGTGGCCATGCCCATGTAAAATCGTATAAGCTGCACACCCAGCAGAAAGAGCAAGGCGGTCACCACGGCTCCAACAGCGACATCCGTCCATCGTATGTGTATATCAGGCAGCATCTTGAAAGTGATGGCAAAAAGCACTGAAAGGACTAGGAATGAAATCATTGTATTGAGGGTGGACCAGAACCCGAGTCCGCCAGGCACAAGCTGCTCCAGATACGATTCAAGAGAGTAGATGACCAGGTCGATCACCATGGTGAGAATGAACAGACTGGCAAAGATCAGGATAAGCGCCAGGGCGAGGAACCGGTCAATGACAAACCGCTTGAATCCGCTTACTTCGGTCCGGGTGGATACATTCCAGATAATGTTAAGGGTGGATTTCAGCTGGGTGATGATGGTCGTGGCCATGAACAGGATAAGGCCAAGACTGATGCTCGTCGCTATGATGCCCGAAGCCGGTTTATACGCATCCAATACGAAATTCTGAATGGTGGCGGCGAGATCATTTCCCATGAGCTGGGACATGTACTCCTCCAGCTGCCCGGTCGTAGCGGCATCCCCGAAGATGAAACCGGCTACCGCCACCAGTATGATAAGGAGGGGCGCAATCGAGAAGATGGTGTAAAAAGCGAGAGCCGCGCCGAAAGTCGGTATCTGGTCCTTCAACCAGTTTGACAACGTATCCCGGATCACAATGCCGATCTCCTTGAATACAAATCGCACTCTTTCTGGAATAAAGCTGATCATAACAGTTCGGAAGATATCATTTCTGTCGTATTTAGTACATGCTCTATTTCTTCAAGCGTATTATAGCCGTGCGGTGAAAAACGCAGTCTTTTATCACGGATAGAGACAAAAATTCCGTGATTACGGAAAGACTTTTCAAGCAGCTCATGATCCATATGTCCCGGGAGATCAAACGTCAGGATGCCCGATTGATGTCCCGGATCGTCGGTAGTGTACGGGGTTATCCCCATCTTGCCGAGGCCGGCATGCCTGATTCCTTCACGAAGGACCCGGTTGCAATATACAACGTGATCATGGATCCTATCGATCCCGGCAGCCAGCAGCAGCCCGATCGAGGCGTTCAGACCGTATATCCCGGGGATATTGGAAACGCCGGATTCAAAACGCGTTGCATCGGTGCGCAATGGCTGGTCGTATCGCAGCAGCTCCCAGGGCTCCTCGACCGATAACCACCCGGGATCAGGGGTCTTGAGCCGTTCGCAGAGCCGGTCCGACAAGTAAAGAAATCCAATGCCCATCGGGGCCATCAGCCATTTGAGTCCGCCCGTGGCGAACGCATCCGCCTGCCAGCGCCGCACATCCACCGGCGTTACCCCCGCCGCCTGGATCCCGTCCACCACGAACCAGATGTCATGCTCCCGGCAGAG
>SKWQ01000158.1 GCA_007128855.1 Balneolales bacterium | reverse complement strand
GGAAGTTCATGATGCCCCAGAATTCGCCGTTGATGAACACGACAGCGGGACGATATGCCTGCGTGTCCAGGTTCAGATCGCTGACCAAAGTCTGCATGAATCCGTCGCGGAACATGGTCGACCTGCCGAAGAAGTCCTGTCCCGAATTGCGCAGGATGAGGCGGTTGTACTCCCGGTACGGGAGATCAGGGAATATCGGGTAGTAGAACCGGCTTTCGCCGTAATCGCTGCGTGCATAAAGCCGGAGCGACTTAAGTGGCAGGGTTCGCGACCTTCCCCCATGCACGCGTATGCCGATGTCCTGGGCCAGGGCCCGCTCGCCGGTATTTTCGAACAGCTCGAAGGATGCTGGACGCTCCCATTCCATTCCCCGCTGGACGTAGTTGCCGAACAGATGCGGCTCGTCCTTTTTACTGTCGCCTTCCTGTCCGCCCAGATCGTAATACTTCCCCGGAATATAGATGCCGGTTTCATAGTCGAACAGATGGACCGAATCCGTGGCGATGGAAACCACGGGAATGTGATAACGGTCGGTACCCTGGTGGTCGACAAAGTACGTATGTGTGACTGTTGGTGAGGGACGGCTGCCCTGACGGAATGTACGTGCCCTGACGACGGTCCCCTTGAAAAGGTTGCCCCTCGGCTCTTTCCACTCGTATCCAAGAACCAGGGGAATGTCCGGCGGAGAGGTCGGTATGGTGGATATACTGTTGGGCTCCGGTGTCCGGTCCCGGATGCGGATAGGCCCGGTGAAATGCGGACTGGTACTGTCCGGTTCAGAACCGTCCAGTGTATACCGAATGACGGTACCAGTGGCAGCCGGTTCGGTTGCGATGGTGGATGTCCCCCCATGGACATTCCCGCTGCCAAGAGACAGGTCGAATTCTGTGGTATAAAATCCGCCGCTGTGCGAAAAAACCGGTGGTGCCAGCAGCTCGTCGAATCCATCCTCCCGGTTCGGACCTCCCGGAGTGGGGCGATCGAAGAACACCCAGTTGTCCGAGCCGTCAGGGAATCGTCCAAAGGAGATGTCCACCGGCATGGGCGTGGGCGGCACATGATCGACCTGGTTCCCGTTGATGTCCGTGAGCGATACGGGTTCGCCGTCCCGGCTCACCCTGAAATTGGCATGAAGGGGCCTGCCGGGAGTCGTTCGGTCCTTGCCCGAAGCGAATATGAGCAGGAAGGCGCCGGGTTGCAGTGTGGTGTCCGGAAGCAGCCAGCGCCACGGACGTTCCGGATCGTCCGAGAGCCCAAAAAGCGACAGCCTGACCGGTTCTTCGCCGCTATTGTAGAGCTCAATCCATGGAACCGTATCGCCGTCTTCATCCTCAATCCCTGTGCTGTTGGATGCAAGAATCTCATTGATGACAATTTGCGGACTTGCGGATGCGGTTATGGCCAGACCCGGCAGCCCGGTCAGGAAAAGTGGTAATATCAGGAAGCGGAATAGTGACATGATCTTGCTTAGAAACGCCTGCCAAAGCTCACTCCGGGAACCACCATAAAGCCACGGGGATCTATGATATCACGGAAATCAAGCACTCCCCGGTCGTCAAGTTCTTCGAAAAATCCGGAGATTTCATTGTGGATCGGGAACATATACAGGGGGTGCAGGCCGATGCGAAAGAGATAGTTTTCCAGGGACAACCGGTAACCGATGGTGGTGGTCAGGGCCAGGCCGACAAAGCGGTTTCCCAGTTCAATATCGTTGTAGCCAACGTCGTATGGTCCGCCCCAGAAATCGAAATGGAACAGTGTGGCTCCCACTCCCAGTTCCAGCTTGCGGATGCCGCTGAAAAAGGAGTGTGTGACCGACACGGGGAGCGTGTGCAGTTTGATGCTGATGTCCTCCCCGGTCTCTTCATACGTGATCTCATCGACATAAGTCAGGCGGGAAGCGCCTATGCGCACGTGCAGCTTGTCACGGAATGTGCGTTCGTAGTTGATCCCGAAAAGGTTAAGGGTCGAGCCGAACATTTCCACAAAAACCGCGTTTTTTGGGGAAATCGTGCCCATTGCGGTTTCGCCGGATGTCGGATTGCCTGCATCCCCGGCTTTCAGTCCGGCAGGAAAGGAAAGCAGCACCGTTGCCAGTATCGCCTTTACAAGTGGCTTGTTCAGCCAGGAAATGAGCATAATTATATCATCATCCGGTGTCATGCCGCAACGGAGACTACCCATTCGGTGAGGGAGTCAAGCCTCCTGTTTTTTCATCCTTTTACAAGAATACACAGGATGTGATAACAAACGCAAATAAATATGGGTTTCCCGGCAGTCAAAAGGCATCGGCTATTAAAACAGGACGCCGATCATGGCCGAAATGGTACCATTCCGGATTTCACTGCTTACTCCCGGGGTATCATTGACATCAAGGATGCTGAGCACGTAGCGGATGTCAAAGGTGAACCGGGTACTCAGGCCGTATTCGAATCCGGCACCAAAGATAATGCTGAGATCGGTATCCTGGAACTGGTCGCGTACGCTGTTGGAGAACTCCTCGTCGAAGTCGACCCCGAAAACATCCCCCTTGAGGTCACCCGAGAATCTGGAGCTGGTGTTGTAGGCGATGGAAAGTCCCGTAAAGACATGATAGGTGTATCCGGGCGGATGATAACGGGGTGGCTCGGGAATGGGTATCCAGGTACCGAAACGCAGTAAAACAGGAACCTCGATGTATCTCATCATCAGGTTGCCCTCGATTTCCATTTCGCGCCCGCGGATATCCACATCCTCCTTGATGCGTCCGCCTTTGGTTGAAAAAAGGATTCCCGGCTGAATAGAAAGTGCGGGGGTGATATGGTAGCGCAGGAAGCCACCTCCTGAAAACCGTGATGAGAGTTTTGGGTTCAGGGTGACGGTGATATCCTCGGCAGCTGTCGTGACAAAGCTGCCATGCATGTGTGAATAGCTTTTACTGAGCTGCAGACCGTACTGAAGGCCCTGGCCATGGGTTGGCGCGGCGATGAACAATAACGGCATTACTAAAAGCAGGAATCCAATGAATTTGGCTGGCTTGTGGCTCATTTATATCCCTTGAGTGATATCCTTTAGGTTGGTGGAATGGTTGCGATGTCAGTTTTGGAACATAAAAAAACCCGTGGTTTTATGCCGCGGGTTTTTTTTACTGCGTATGCTTTGTTCAATCAGAGAGTGCCAGGATTGAAATACCAGGCATCCAGGTGGATCGCGTAGAACGGATAGCATCCGACACTGATATCCTCAACCAGCCCACCTTTGTAAGCGGTGAAATGTCCTGCCGGCGGCCGCATAGAAGGAATGTTGCTTGCACTGGCATAACCCCGGATTTTAACGACCTCGGGGGCATTCTGGACACCCCAGAATTCATCGAAAGCAAAGTTTACGAGGCAGTTTCCATTGTCAGCAGAAACCGTTACGGTTCCGATTGTATCGTTAGGACGACCAGCGATGTTCAGATATTGTGTTTCGCCATCCTCAGCATTAAAGTACCACCACCATCCGGGTCCAGGTCCTTCGGTGTTACCGCCCCAGGCAGTCTCGCCGCGCTCGATGATCACGGTCTGGGTACTTTCGCCATCGGTTTCATTTACCGACATGTCGGCAAATACGGCGTAGATCATACCCGGCTTGAACCGGAAAAGACTGCCACGTTCACGGACATTGCGCAGGATCTTATTGAAAGCTTCTATGTTGAGATTGTCGAATATCCGGTTGGATTGGACATCAAACTCCTTGAATTCGATCAATGCCCAGATGGCAGCCTGGATTTCCTTATAGGTTGTACCCTCGACATTGTCCATGAAATACTGCCTGTGGTTCAGCAGGTAGTTCAGGTTGTTCCAGTTTTTGTCCCCAAGGGTGGAAT
>SKWQ01000170.1 GCA_007128855.1 Balneolales bacterium | reverse complement strand
TACGTGATAGCACAGACCAGTGACCTCACTATCCATCCCAATGACTTCCGCGTAGCCGACGTTGCTTTTGACGCAGCAACATCAACGGCTTCCATGCTGGTCACCAACAGCGGTATCTTCAACTTCACGCTGGATGTGAACGAGATCGTCACCGATGAGCTCATTGGTTCCTTTTACATTCCGCAAGGTGACTTCCCCCGTGGATTTGCCAGCCTCAAGGAAGCCGTCGACTCCGTGAACGCCGTCGGTACCAGTGGCCCGGTCACGTTCTTCATCACCGAGGATCTCGATGAAAGCGCCGAGATGATCGTGTTTGACCGCGGGGACCTGGACGAATCGAAACGCCTCACCATCCGTCCGCTCTCCGGCACATCCCCGGTAGTCAGTGTGAATAACTTCCGCTTTGCTAACACCGGATATATTACCATTGAAGGTTCGTCCGATGGTGGCAACAACCGTGACCTGACGCTTCAGAAGGTCAATGCAGGCGGGCCTATTCTCAGTTTTCTCCAGGATACCGACGATATCACGGTCCGGAATGTACATCTCACCTATGACGAGATGCTCGGGTTTGATTCCTATGCCATCATTGTTAACCGTTGGATAGCTTCCGGGCAGCCGACTGGCCGCTCCAGCAACCTCCTGATTGAAAACGTACAATTCGGCTCGGCCGAAAAGCCGTTCAACGACGGTATCTGGCTGTTTGGTGATGCCGGTGCCGCCGATGGTGCCATGCCCGAAAACACCAGCATCGCAGGCAACGAGTTTTACGTTGGAAGAAGTGCCCTTCGCACGCAGACCCACGTGAATACCACGTTCGACGACAACATCGTCAAGATGTACCCGCGCGTTGCTGCCCAGGGCATCAACCTGAATACGCCAATCGGCGGATTCACGGCACGGAACAACGAATTTGAGTTCGTAGGTGGAGACCTGGCCGATGCAGCCACGCACGTGGCCTTCAATATCACCAACACGCTGGTGGAAGCCAACTTCCACAACAACACCGTGGCCGTGAACTATGACGGAGCAGGAACCGGTCACGGCTTCTACGCGATACGACATGGCGGTACGGCGACCACGGGTCCGCTGAACTTCTACCACAACTCGTTCCGCATCGGTGACACCGGTCAGACTGGAGTCCACGCCGTGCTTGGCAGGGCAGGGGATGCCTCGACAGGCCTGACACTGAACATGGTCAACAATATCATGGTCAGTGACCGCGACGCCGACAACAGCATTGCCTTTGAGTGGGCTGCCGGATCGCTGAATTCCAACTGGAACAACATCTACTTCCCGGGTGATGCACTTGTTGGTAAGGCAGGTGATGATGAATACGGTACTGTCCAGGAATGGGCTGATGCCACATCGCGTGATCTGCGCTCTGTTTCAGCATCGGTCGAGTTTGTCTCGGATTCGGATCTCCGTCTGACCGGCGAGTCCATCGGTGACATCCGCCTGGCCGGAACGCCGCTTGCCGCAGTGACCACCGATATCGACGGCAACGCCCGCGACGAATCCAACCCCTACATGGGTGCCTCTGAAGGTGACATCCAGCTCATTCCCGAGCCGGATATCCGTCCGTTCGCACTGCTGGCACCTCCCACCGGCGCTTCGGTTGATCTGGGCGATGTCTCCGACGATATCGTCATCAGCTGGGAATTCCCGCAGTCGACTGTGGCCTGGGCGCACATGAACGGCCAGTTTGCCGATGATCAGTTCGCACACGTTGGTGACGGTTCCAGCGGACAAGGCCGCTACATCGGTACACGCAATGATGTTGAGGGCTGGGTGCAGACCCCGCTGCTCGAAAACCCGGGCACCATCAGCTTCTGGGCATCCACCTTCAGCAACGCCACCGTACTTGATATGGCGATTGAAGTGTCCGCCGATGGCGAGACCTGGGAAGAAGTCGAGGTACTGGAAGCCCGCGACGGCGGAACCGGTGACATCAACGTCAACTGGTCCTTCCACGAAGTTGAAATCAACCGCGAAGGTGAATTCTATGTCCGCTTCGGCCAGTCAGGTAGCGTCACCGGCTCGTTCTATCTGGACGATGTCATGGTCGACAGCTTCACCTTTGACGAGATCGTCATTGACGAGGACTTCGAAGACTGGACAGCGTTCCGCAGCATGCGGTTTACATGGCATATCGATGCACCGGGCAGCGACTTCAGCGATCCTGCGCTGAGCCTGGCCTCCGATCGCAACGGTCAGGCCAGCACGCTGACGCTCACGGCCAACCAGGTCGACGCCGCCCTTGCCGGGCTGGGCATCGAAGAAGGCGCATCGTTCAGCGGCGAGTGGACCGTCACCGCCGAGCTGGGTGATTTGGTCGTGTTTGCCGACGAACCGTTCGGTATCAACCTCACCCGTATCCTTCCGACCGATACCGAAATCGAACGGGCTTATGAGTTCACGCTGAACCAGAACTACCCGAACCCGTTCAACCCGGCCACACGGATCCAGTTCACGCTTCCCGAGACGATGGATGTCCGCCTGGATGTCTACAACATCGCCGGACAGCGTGTGGCAACGCTCGTCAACGAGCAGCGCGAAGCCGGCCAGCACACCGTCGAGTTTGACGGCACACAGGTGGCCAGTGGTGTCTACATCTATCGCATCACGGCGGGCAGCTTCGTCCAGACCCGCAAGATGACCCTGATCAAGTAGGGGTGCAGCGATAATACCTGCCTTGAAAAGCGGCTGTCCGGAATCAAATATCCGGGCAGCCGTTTTTTTTTGACCAATCACAGGATTGGGATAGTCGACAATTGATAGTTGTCCAAATTTTAACCATTTTAATCGATGGGTGTTGGTAAACGAATTACGGGGATACACAAAATCTTACCAAAGGCCCATCTTTCCGATTGGAGATCACGTTGTGCTGAAAAGGGGTATTTCGCATTACAAGCGTATGATCGTTCACATAGCAGTTGCAGTTCACGTAGTGGTATTTCATCAACCAATAAAACGGAGTTTGCACTATGGCTAACAGACTTTTACAAACCATCGCTCTATGTGCATTGCTATTAGGGCTGACCCTTTCGGGCCACACCCATGCAAATGCACAGGTACAAGCGGATGTAGCATGGGAATTGAACACGGTGGAAGGCAACCTGCCTTCCTGGTTTGCTCCCGGATCCATTCGTGGATTTGGCATGGGGAGTTTCAACGGGGACCCAAGAATTTATGTCCCGAGCAGGGGTGATATGGTCCGGGTTCTGGATCCGGTAAACGGCAGTGAAATCACCCTGACCACCGAGTTCGACATTTCGGGCATCACCGGTGGCACCATCCCCTGGAACGACCTTGAATTCAGCGATGACGGCTACATGTTCATCGGCAACCTGACCCTCGGCGGTGCCGAGGAAGCCAGGTTCAAGCTCTATATCTGGGATGAGGAAGGCGGCGCGCCCATGCGTGTTGTAGAACTTCCCACCGCCGACGGACGTCGCGTCGGTGACAAATTCCGGGTGCTCGGTTCCCTGGAAGACAACACCATCGAAATCTGGGCCTCTGTCGCCAGCACCACCCCCGGCCTGATCTATGTTTTCACCACGGATGATCAGGGTGTGACCTGGGACTGGGAACTCATCACGCTCTCCGGAACATCTACGGCCATGCCGGCCAACTCCGCTGTGGAGCCGTTTGGACTGGGTCGTACTTCCGATTTCTACATCACCGGAAACGGCGCCACACCGCGCCGGTACAACAGCGACGGGGAATTCATTGCCGACTCAGGACTTCCAGGAACAGGCGGCCGCAACGGCATGAAGTACTTCCACTATGAAGGGAACGACTACCTGGCGGTGTACACCTATACGACACCTGAAAGCACCATCAACCG
>SKWQ01000205.1 GCA_007128855.1 Balneolales bacterium | reverse complement strand
TCACGGACGGTGAGGGTATCACGGACGGTGAGGGTGTCACGGACGGTGAGGGTGTCACGCTCTGGGATGGTGTCGGTTGGAGCGGCATTCGAACCGGGCGGAATGGCGCCATTTGGCTCCGGGTTGGAATCCGGAGGAACGGGGTTCTGCGTATCGGGAATAGAGTCCCGGACCACGGCACCTGCCGATGGCGTCCATGCATTCGCATACCCCTCCGATGGTGCTGATGACAACCCCGGAGCGGAAGAGAGAAGCGTTATGATACAAAGGAGCGCAAAAGGCACAAACAGGTTAGCTTAGCGGTGAAGTGCTATAGAAATTCAAATGCCAGACTGCCTGCACCAAGCAGAGCGGCATCATTGCCCAGTGTCTCGTAGCGGATTTCGAACCCTTCGCGGAACGGTGGCATCAGGCGTTCCAGTGCTGCAATCCGGGCCGGCTCCAGTATCCAGTCACCTGCTTTGGCAACGCCACCGCTGACAATGATGTTGCGTATATCCAGGATATGGATGTAGTTGACGATGGCGTACCCGAGCATCCTTCCGGCATCGGCCAGGATCCGTATGGCCAGTTCATTGCCGCTGTCGGCCTGCCTGCTCAGGTGTTTGGGTTCCAGTTCGTCCGGGTTTTCCAGGTAGGCGGACAGGGGGTTGTCCGGGTGCTGCCGGATGAGCGGCAGGGCGTTGCGGATCAGGAACCGCTGCCCGATATAGGCCTCGATGCCGCCTTTGGCGGTACTGTTGGATTCCGGCCCGTCATAGTCGATCATGACATGCCCCAGTTCGGCCGCACCACCGGTCACGCCGCGGTACAGTTCGCGGTGGTAGATGATCCCGCCACCGACGCCGGTCCCAAGCGTGAGCATGATGAGACTGTCCATCCCGCTTCCCGCACCGTACCGCGAGGATCCCAGAGCCATGAGATTGGCATCATTTTCGACGATCGCATCCAGTCCGGTCCGCTTTTTGATCTCCTTGTGGACGTTGATCACCTCCCAACCCGGAAGGTTTGGCGGATTCGAAACCGTGGTCCGGTCCAGGGAAATGACGCCGGGGGAACCGATGCCGGCGCCGACCGGTTTTTCCGGGGCGTCAGCGGTTGCATTGGAAATCGCATCCGCGATGCGGTCCAGTACGGCTTCGGGACCCTTGTGGGCCTCAGTCGGGATGGAGTAGGTTGAAAGAAGTCCTTTTTCGCGGTCGACAACTGCCGATTTGATGTTCGTTCCGCCAAGATCAATACCTATGGAGATCATGAAATACGAGTTGAGATAGAAAGTTATGTGACAGGAGCAGTGGCTTCTGTGGAGAGGGCCGTGCTGTTATTCCTGAACGCGATAAATGATTTCACCCGGCTTCCGCATGCCATATTCCTCGCGGGCCAGTTGTTCCAACAGTCCGGGATCCGACCCAAGCGCCTCCATTTTCTGCTGAAATTCGGCGGTCTCTTCACGGAGACGCTCCGTCTCGCGGATCAGTTCGTTTTTTTCCGTGTTCAATTGTATACGGGTGCGGATGCTGTACGTGTCGATGAAGCCAAACCAGATCACCAGCATCAGCAGCAACACCGAAAAAAGGAATGGTCTGCGCCAGCGGAGTGGATTGAAAAATCGGAGGCTCATGGGAAAGGGGTTCGAACATGAATGAAATGAGTCCCCTTAAAATAATTTATTTTAAACTATAACGCATCCGCAGGTTTTCAATATCTAAAGATACCAGAATGCCCCCTTGATGTGGTTGATCTGCTCGTCGTCCTTGCCGGGACGCAGGATTGCGATTACGTCGAAACGGACGGGTGAACCCTCCATACGGCGTTCGTGGAGCCATGCCTCGGCCACTTTGAAGAGTTGCCGTTTTTTCCTGTCGTCCACGTGCTCCTCCGGCTCACCGAAGCTGGTGCTGTTCCTGGTCTTTACTTCGACAAACACGATTTCCCGATCTGTAGCGGCCACGATATCCACTTCGGCGCGCATGAACCGGTAGTTGCGGTCAAGCACCAGGTAACCGTTGGATGTCAGGTGTTCGGTGGCACGCTCTTCGCCCAGCCGGCCAAGCTCCACATGATTCATGAGTCCAGGGTAAGGTGGCGGTTCAGGATCCGCTCTCCGATGAAGCGGTTTTGCCAGTGGAATCTGTTGTTGCGCCGGAGGCCTGGCCGTTTCCGCCTGCTTTGTTTTCGGCAGATCCGTTGGCAGATGCACCGCCCGGGACGGACGCTTTGCCGGCGGAGGAAGGGTCGGCTCCGTTGGTGCTGCTGTTGGACCCGTTGGCACCGTTGCCGGAACGGTTCTTGTAATCGGTGACGTACCAGCCGCTTCCCTTGTACACCACACCACTGCCACCGGTGATCACACGTTTCACGTTCTGGCCGGTCTCCGGACAGGTTTTCAGCGCTTCGTCCGAAATCTTCTGCATGATTTCGAACATCGTACCGTCATCCCTTTTGTACTGATAAGTAGGCATACTTCTTCTTGGTTGGTGTTGGCGTTGCTTTGGAATGAATCATTAAACGCCGAAAAAAAGGAAAACGTTTACTGTTTTTTCAATGCCGCAAGACCTTCGCTCAGCCGCTTTACGGCCTCTTTGAGATGTTCCATTGAGGCGGCATAGGAGAGCCGGATTCCGGCCGGTTCACCAAAGGCATCACCGGGAACGGCCGCCAGTCCGCGCTCCTCAAGCAGAAACATGCACAGGTCCGTGCTGTTACTGATGCGGTCGCCGGAGGGGGTTTCGGAATTGAGGTAGGCGGAGATGTCCGGAAATGCGTAAAACGCACCGCCCGGATTGAAGCACTTCACGCCGTCGATGCGGTTGAGCGCATCCACCAGATAATCACGCCGCTCGCGGAATGCGGAGACCATCTCCGTAACGGCGTCACGCGGGCTTAGATAGGCGGCCTCACCGGCTTTCTGGGAGATGGAGCTGGGCCCGGAGGTTTCCTGGCTCTGTATCTTGGCAACGGCCTTGACGATATCGGCCGAGCCGGCAAGGTAGCCGAGGCGCCATCCGGTCATGGCAAAGCCCTTGGAAAATCCGTTGATGACGAGGATGCGGTCCATCAGGTCCGGAGCCACCTGTGCGATACTGACGTGATCGTCCTCAAAGACGATGTACTCATAGATTTCGTCGGAAAGCACCAGGATTCCGGGATGCTCCCGCAGGACTTCCGCCAGTGCCTCAAGCTCTTCCGCGGAGTAGCAGCTTCCGGTGGGGTTGGAGGGGGAGCAGAGGATGAGCATCCGGGTTTTTGGAGTGATGGCCTCGCGGAGCTGTGCGGCCGTCATCTTGAAGTCGTTGTCGAATTCCGTGGATACAACTACGGGCGTGCCTTCGGCCAGCTTGACCATCTCCGGATAGGATACCCAGTACGGGGCTGGGATGATCACTTCGTCGCCGGGATCGATGGTGGCCAGCACCGAGAACCCGATGGATTGCTTGGCTCCGTTGGAAAGGATGATCTGGTCGGGACGGTATTCCAGGCCGTTTTCCTCCTTAAGCTTGGCGCAGATGGCCTCGCGAAGTTCCGGGTTTCCGGTATTCATGGTGTAGCCGTGGTGGCCGTCACGGATGGCCTGCACGGCAGCATCACAGATATGCTGTGGTGTTTTGAAATCGGGTTCACCCTGACTGAGGGAGATGACCGATTTTCCTTCGCGCTGCAACTCCTTGGCGCGACCTGAAATTTTCATTGTTTCCGAAGGCGCAATGGCCTTAACACGTTTCGCAATCATGTCAGAATGACCTTGTTTGTACAACCGATTAATAATATGATTTTTGGGAAGGGAATACAGTCCGGAAAATGCTTATAAAACGGGTCAAGATACGAAAGTCGATATGCAGTTGCCAAGGGGTGCAACAAACTTTCGAAAAAATAATTTGTGAAGCGGAAATGTGGCGGGCCATGCCTCCCCGATCAAAACCCGACGGATAAACGGTCAGCCGTATTTCTTTTTCAGCGCTTCGGCCACATTTGCCGGAACAAAATGGCTCACGTCGCCGCCCCAGTAGGCTATTTCCCGCACCAGGGACCCCGAGACGAACGTCAGGTGTTCACTCGGCATCAGGAAAATGGTGTCGATATCCTTGCCCAGTTTGCGGTTCATGAGCGCCATCCGGAATTCATATTCGTAGTCGGAGAACTGCCGGACGCCCCTGATGAGGGTCTTGACGTTGTTCTGATGCGCAAAATCGACCAGCAGTCCGGTGAACTTCCGGATGTCGACTTTTCCGGACCACGATTCCTCCCTGATGCTGTTCCTGATCAGTTCAATCCGCTCGTCCGGAGTGAAAATGGCATTCTTCCGGGTATTCACCGCAATGGTGATGATGACCTTATCGAACAGATTGGTGGCCCTTTCCAGCACGTCGAGGTGTCCAAATGTGATGGGGTCGAAAGAGCCGGGATACAAGACTTGCACGGTGCTGTCCTCAGTTGGTTTGTTATGACGGCATTTTTGCCAGAAAAATGGTCGCGATGGTCCGTCCGTACGGTTTTGTGAATACGCAGTTCGGATGTTCCCCGAAATGGTGCCTCTTGTCGTGTTCGAGGATGAACCATCCATCCGGTTTGAGCCAGCCATCCTGCAGGATGGTTTCCGGAAGCCGGGTCATCTCCGGGTAGTCGTAGGGGGGGTCGGCAAAGATGATATCGAACGGGTGCGGGGGACCGCTCAGGAAGGTTTCGGCCGTAGAGCAGACGGTCTGCACCTTTCTCTCAACGCCGAACTGACCGGCGGTTTTTTGGATATGGTCGATAGCCTGGGAAGACTGTTCGACGAACAGCACCCTTTCCGCCCCGCGTGAGATGGCCTCAAAACCAAGATTGCCGGAACCGGCGAAAAGGTCCAGTATCGCGCTTCCGGTGAGATATCTGCGCACCTCAATCATGGAAAAAATGCTCTCTTTGGCACGGTCTGACGTGGGCCGCATGTCAACGTTCGGCGGAACGGTGATCTTTCTGCCTTTAAGGGTCCCTGTGATGATCCGCATGGGTCAGAATATCGATAGTAGCGTGGCCGGAAATGCCCGTTCCAATGGAAAACTGAAGGTCTTCTCTTCGGAAGAGAACCCCATCTTGTCAAGGGAGTCCATGACGACAATGTCGGAGGCATCATCCCAGTATGACTGCATTTCGTCGACGATCCTGCCTGCCTCACCGCCAAATACCAGTATCTGTTCATGCATTCCCATCATCCACTGCAGATGAGAGGAGTGTTGAAGCCACAGGTAGGGCAGGTCGGAGATATCGTCGTAGGAGATGAATGTAGCGGCCCGCAGTTTTCCCAGCAGGAAGGAGGAAATGCTCAGAACGCCTTTCGTGGATGACACTGTCAGGAAAGATCCGTGGAAATGGCTTTTTTGCATCCATTTTTCCCCGATCTGGAACTCTGAAAAGAGGTTGCCGTTAACAGGACCGTTGATCATGATGGAGAAGGACTCCAGGTGCTGTTTTCTCCGGATGGAAAGCAGCTTGAAGTCGCGGTTGCTGATCGTGTGCCATTCCGGCGAGATCCTTTGCGGGTCCGTACCCTGCATCAGGATGTCCAGATGTGCCTGGCGCTCATCCTGCTGGTCAAAAACCGACTTGGGGACGATGCTCCAGCACTCGAGCTGCGAAGGGTAGGCGATGCCGACCCCTGAGACATCCTCTTCACCGATAAGTTTCCGAAGGGTATCGCACAGGGCAGGAAACGTATCCGGATCGCGGCGGGAAAGGGAATCGATCAGGTCAAATGAAAAATCGATTTGCCCTATCCGCTCGATGAATGACGGCCTCGCCGAAGCGGACACGGCATAGAAGAGCTTGTTGGCGTCAAGAGTAACTCCAAGTCGCGCATCCGGTTCCGGCATGGCTTTCGGTTTAGTTCCAATTTGTAGCGTTCAGCAGGGTGGTCCGTTCCAGGGAACCGATGGCATCGTCAGTGTCGGGATCTTCCAGAAGATAGATATTTGGCCGGATGGTATCGTTGAGGGCGTACTGAAAACGATTACCGGTTCTGGGTGAGTAGACGAGGGAATCGGGGTTGTAGCGATGTGGCGAACGAAACTGAAACAGGGTGTCTCCCCTGGCGACCATGTTCTCGTCGGTTTTGAGCCACTCGACCAGATCGTCGAGACTTTGCGGAAAGTTATTATTTCTGCGCTGATGTTCCACAAGTGCATCACGCACAACGGTCATGCGATGACGGACCTGCTCGGTCACTTCCCGCTGTTGTTCAATCTTCTGGTACGGGGATGTGATGGAATCATACAGCAGCCAGGCAAGGGCAATAATGACAACGGTCAGAACACCGCTGATGATTCTGTTTCGGGTATCTATATTCATATTTCTGAGTGCTGAAATGTTTGTTGAATCTGATCAGGGCACACGCTGATTCCTGTATACTGATTCAAAGCATACGTATGACCTCGAAAATACATCCGGTCTTGAAGATATGCAACAATCATTGTGTACCGTGTTGAAACGAAGAAAGAATGGCAGGTATTATGGCCGCTGGTCATGCCGGTTCCTGCGGCGGCCGGCGCCACGATGCAACTGTTCGGCATGTTTTGTACCTTGGTGGTCATGGATACACTGATTTCACTCATTCGCGACCTTGCAGAAGTGCCCTCCTTCTCTTCCTATGAGGAGCGGATACATGGTCTTGTAAAAAGTCTTATGGGAACCGTCCCCGGGACCGAGTACCGGTGCGTACCTGATAATAACCTTGTTTTCCTGGTACCCGGTGACGAGAGCCGGACACCGGTGGCATTGACGGCCCATCTGGACAAAATCAATCATTTTGGCAACACTCCGCCTGACAAGCTGCCGTTTGAAATGGACGAGGAACGGCTGACCGGTCAGATGGACAACGCCGTTGGTCTTGCGCTCTGCATTTCACTGGCAAGGGCAAGCGCCGGACACGCTTTCCCGCCCCTGCTGCTTCTCTTTTCGGAAATGGAAGAGAGTTTCGGCCTCAAACATCATCCACACCTGTTAAAAAACGGAGGGGAAGGGCTTCATCACGGCATGGGCGCCGAGCGCATTGCCCGGTACCTGTTGGAAGAACAGCTGCTTCCCTCGGCTGTGATCACGCTGGATACCACCCCGCTGTTCAAAGGGGAGCCGGGCGCTGCACTCTACAGCGGCCACTGGGAATTCACGGGGCAACAGCCCTCTGAGGGGGAGCGTCAACACACCGAAAAGGTGCGGGATCAGTTCCTGGCGATCGACCGGGAACTCTACCTCTCCAACAATACCAACGACTATCTGCACTACGGGGCGGTGCTGAACAGGGATGGGAAATCGGACATCCCCTCCCTTGCGCTGGAACCCGCCATATTCCCCTATCACCAGAAAAACGAATCGGTGTATCTGAAGGATATTGCCCGTGTCCGGGACATCATGATCCGCTGGCTTGAACAGGCAGGCAGGGGCAATTGATTGGATATTTCCGTATCTTTGAAGGATGTAAAGATTCACCGATAAACCCAGGTCATTACCCCTTATGCTCTACCAGGAAAAGTTTTTTTATCTCTGCCACGTACCCCTGAGCGCCGAAGGCCCGAAGGATGTCGAGATTATTCAGAAAGCGGCGGAATCCAACGAGTTTTCACAGCTGTTCGAAAAATATGAGCAGCTCAGATCGCACGCCTTCAACGAGGACGGACTTTACAGTGTGATCCGTGCCGATGATATCTACGTACTGATCCGGAACACCACCCCGGAGGAAGCCCGTGCACAGGCATTCGAAGAGGCCCGTTCCGGACTGGTGACCAACCTTGAGCATCGTGTGATGCAGAACAAGGACAAGAACGCCGTTGAAATCCTGAGAAATGTCCACAATGTGGAGTTGGGTGTCTGAGAACCATGACCGATGAACGGCCCGATCCGTTGAAACCCAGGCTTCTCACGCTTTCCGAGGAGATCGTGGATCTTTCCGACCGGTTGGATGCGGCCGGGGCCGGGAAGGACGACCGGATGGCACACAAGTGTGTGCTTCGGCTGCGGGACATAGGTGACGAACTGGTGGACCATCTGGCCGGGGCGGGGGGTGACGATCTTGCCTTTGCACAGTTCATGATGGGATCGGTCTGCAGCCTGCTGGGCTTCTGGCACCAGGCGGAATCGTCATACCGGGACGCCCTGCAAACCTGGCCCGATCATGTGGGCCTGCTCAATGAATTGTTCGATGCGCTTGTGGCGCAGCGGAAGTTCGGAGAGGCGGAACCGGTGATCCGGGAGAGTATCCGCCACGGCGGTGAGACGCCGCTCATTCTCCGGAACCTTGCTGCCGTTCTGGTGCATTTGAAAAGGGTCAACGAGGCAAAACTGGTGATGATCAACTGTATCGCCCGGTTTCCCGACGATGTGGAAAGCCGGTCCTTCCTGAAACAGCTCGATTCGCCCGCAACAAGCAAAACGCCGACCCCATGAAAAAGAAAAAGTGGTATGTGACCCTGAATGCGCGCGCCAGGGCGGAAATCCTCCATGAAGACCCCCAGGTGATTGCGGTAAACAAGCCGGCGGGTATCCTGACCGTGCCCATCGCGGGCATGAAATCGGCCAACATGAAAGAGGCCCTGGACCGTTACCTGGAGCCCCAGAAGCGCCGGGCGCAGACGGTCCACCGCATCGACAGGTATACCAGCGGGGTTGTGCTGTTTGCGAAGAGCACCCGTGCCCGGACCCGGCTCATGGAGCAGTTCCGGAGCCATCAGCCGGCCAGGATCTACCTGGCGCTGGTCAGGGGCATTCCGGATCCGCCTGAAGGCGAGCTCGTCCACTACATGAAGCGGATCCTGGATGGATTTCGGAATGTGATCGTCCCGGAAGGTGATCCGGAGGGTACGAAAGCGCGCTTGCACTACCGTGTCATTGAGCGTTTCCGTGACACATCGCTCATTGAGATCGCCCTGGATACCGGACTGAAGAACCAGATCCGGGTGCAGCTGGCTGAGATCGGTCATCCCACGGTCGGGGACCGCCACTACGCCAGTGACGAACAAGAAGAGAAACTGATCGACCGCCAGGCGCTCCATGCTTCCCGGCTGGAGTTCCACCATCCCTCAACGGGCGACATCATAGGGGTAGAGGCGGAAATCCCCAAGGATTTTAAGCGCCTTATCGTGTATTATAGGAAGAAGTGAAGAACGAATCGACAGCAGCCGTCGTTGTTTTGATTAATGCGTCAAAGCACGATTTGGACAGATAAGTAATTCAGTAAAATATTATCTAAGCTAAAGAAGAGAAAAAGGAGAAAGATTATGGCCACAAAACTCGAGAAGTCAGAGAAAAGCATCAATATTGGTATTTCAGATGAGCAGCGCAGTAAAATTGCAACGGCACTTGGCAATCTGCTGGCTGACTCCTACATGCTCTACCTGAAGACCCACAACTACCACTGGAACGTGACAGGCATGAACTTCCAGTCGCTGCATTCCATGTTCGAGGAGCAGTACACGGAACTGGCTGTAGCCATCGATGAGATTGCCGAGCAGATCCGGATATTGGGGCATTATGCACCGGGATCGTTCAAGGAATATTCCAAAAGGACCTCGATCACGGAAGAAGAGGGGTTGCCGGATGACCGCACTATGGTGAAAAAACTGCAGGAAGCCAACGAGGCGGTAATACGGACGGCCCGCAAGGTGATCCCCTTGTGTGAGGAAGCGGGGGACGAGGCATCCATGGATCTGGCAACCCAGCGCATTGCCACGCATTCCAAAGTCGCGTGGATGCTGCGCAGCCACCTTCATTGATGTGCTGACTGGCTACGTTGGAAGCCAGCCAGACAACGCAATACATTGCATTTGTAATGCCAGGGCAGGCCGATTTTTTTCGGTCTGCCTTTTTTTTCAGCCAGTTTTTTTTTAAAAGTCACCGGGAACATTCAACATAGACAATTCCATTGATATGGTGTACATTCCGTAATCGGTCCGGCATGCAGTACGCAGATGGGACCGTCTGCGGGAAGAGGCAGTAATGTGCGGATGGGCATATTATCTGTTGGTGATAAACCTGGCAAGAACACAACAGAAAGAGAAACTTAACGAAGTAAAGAAGATTGTCATGGAAAATATGGAGAACATTGAAGAAATCGTTGCCGTGGTGGTTGTGCCGTATGCATTCAACATCATTGGTGCCATTGTCATATTGATCATCGGTTGGCTGATCGCCAGTTGGGCGAGCAAGCGAGTCCGCAATGCCTGTGATAAATCGGAGCGGATCGACACGACGCTGACGCCGGTACTGGCGCAGACGGTGAAAGTCCTTATCCTGATAGCCACGGTGATTGCCGTGCTCAACCGGTTTGGCGTGGAGACCACCAGCCTTGTAGCTCTGCTGGGTGTTGCCGGTCTTGCCGTTGGCCTGGCCCTGCAGGGGACCCTTAGCAACTTTTCCGCCGGGGTAATGCTGATGCTTTTCCGTCCGTTCAACGTCGGTGATGCGGTCAATATCAGCGGCGTACTGGGTGTTGTGGATGAAATCGGCCTGTTCTCGACCAAAATGCACACCTTCGACAACATTTTCATGATCATCCCGAATACCAATATCTGGGGAGCCAACATTTCGAATTTCTCGACCAATCCCACCCGGAGGGTTGACCTGGTGTTCGGCATCAGCTATACCGATGACATCAACAAAGCCATGAAGATCATCAACGAAGCGCTGGCTGCCGATGAGCGGGTCCTGAAGGATCCGGCACCGCTTGTGGCTGTCGGTGAGCTCGGCGACAGTTCGGTCGACCTTTATGTGCGGCCCTGGGTGAACGCATCCGTCCTGTGGCCCACCCGTTTCGCGCTTATCAAGGATATCAAGGAGCGCTTTGACAAGGAAGGCATCACCATTCCGTTCCCGCAGCGCGATGTGCACTACTATCAGGAACAGAAGTAACCGCGTATCTAAAAGACCTCATCAAACATGCAGTATTTTTACGGGAAGACCGTCCTGGTTACCGGTGCCTCATCGGGAATCGGGATTGCCTTCTCTCATGAACTGGCCTCATACGGCGCCTCGCTGGTGCTGACCGCCAGAAGAAAAGACCGTCTTGACGCCCTCGCCAAGGAAATCCGGGCCAGATTTGAGTGCGAGGTCACGGTGCTGCCTTGCGACCTCTCGGAGCCAGGCGGACCGGAAACATTGGTCCGCGCCATACAGGAACAGGAGGTTGCTGTCGATATCCTGATCAACAACGCCGGTTTCGGTTTCAACGGTTCGTTTCTGGAAGGGTCGCCGGAAATGTACCAGAAGATGATGCAGGTGAACATGGGGGCACTGGTCATGCTCACACGTCTGTTGCTTCCCGACATGGTGCGGCGTGGCAGCGGGGGGATTCTGAACGTATCTTCCATGGCCGGCTTTCTGCCCATACCCTATTTTGCCGCCTATTCCGCGACCAAGGAGTTTGTGATCAACATCAGCTGGAGTCTCTGGAAAGAACTGCAGGGTACCGGCGTCCACGTGAGCGCACTTTGTCCGGGCCCGGTTGATACGGAATTCATGGAGGTGGCTGGTGTGGACAGGAAAAAAGCAGCATTTCGAGGATTACAGTCACCTGAATCGGTAGCAATACGCGGTCTGAGAGGGCTGGCGGATAATTCACCCCTGAAGCTTTCAAGAACCCTTCTGCGCATTCCCTATCTGCTCAGCAAGTGGGTGCCGGTTCGTCTGGGGCTCCTGATCGGTGGTCTGGCCATGAAAAAGTAGGGTGTATCCACGGTTTGGACAGGAAAAATCATTTACTCTTGACCAGATTTTTGTTATTCTTTTAAGCTCTGGTTTTTACCAGTTTAAAGTGGTGAGTGCTTTGGGTCCGTACCGGAAAATCCGGACGGTCTCTGGTGGCAGTGCAGGCATGCAGGTGTAAGACCTGTAATATCATAATCCGTGTCTTAGTGACTTTGATGGAAAACGAGTACGCAACCGTTACGAATGATGGTCGCATCCTTCAGAAGGACAATGCGATTTTTCAGGGGAAAGAGCTTGCGCAGGTCGATCCGGCCGAAGCGGAGGAAGCTCTTCGTTATTTTACCAATCAATTTTCAGGTATCGGGAAGTATGCGGATACCTTTCTGGAGTCTGTACGGGACGAGGTTCGCGGTCCGGAGCTTCTGGAGAAGCTTCAAAAACTGCGGGAGGAGGTAATATCCTCACGTGCGATTGGTGATTTTGAAACACTCGTCGGGAAAATCGACACGGTGATCCGCGAGTGTCGGCCAGATGCATCACAGCAATCCACGGATATAACTGATGCTGAAAATATATCTGATGCTGAGAAGGTTCCGGAACCAACAGGCGAATCGGAGTCCGGGGCGAAATCTGAATCTGAAACGGAAAAGAAACCGGAAGAAAAAACCGAATCCGAATCCGAAACGGTAACGCAAGCTGAGGCAGAAGCAGAAGCCAAAACGGAAGCCGGAGCCGAAGCTGAGACAGAAACGCAAGCTGAAGCAGAAACAAAAGCTGAAACCGGAACCGGAGCCAAAACGGAAGCCGGAGCCGATGCCGGTGCATCACCCGAAGAGCCTGCTCAACCGGCCATCAAGGAGGAATCTGTCCCTGAATCCCTGTCCGGTTTCCTGGAGCTTGCCAGTAAAGCCGATGAGATAGCCGGCGGGAAAAACTGGCAGCAGATGCAATCGGAGCTGGACAATATCCGGTTCAAATGGGATCAGTTGCTTAGTGAAGATGCCTCCCTCGCTTCGGAAACCGGTTACGGTGAACTGCATGATCATCTTGATGCCGCCCAGAAGAAAGTGGCCGCGAAAAAAGCGGAATGGGTGGAAAAACGCCGGGAGCGACGCAAGGAGAATCTGGACAGACGTGCCAAGATCCTGGATCAGCTGCAGGATGTCATCGACAGGAAAAAATGGCAGTCATTCAAACAGGTCGGAAACCTGATCAGCCGTTGGGAAGAGATCAGGGATGTCCCGAACGAACAGGAAGCCGAGGAGCAGGGAAAAAAATATCAGGAGCTGGTCCAGGAGTTCAACGACAAGAAAGTAGAATTCCTGGTAAAGAAAGCACAAAAGGAGGAAGAAAACCTCGCCGGCAAACTGGCTGTGCTCGACAAGATCAACCAGGTCATTTCAACTGTTGGACCGGAAACCGGCAACTGGGAACAGAAAGACCAGGAGGTCGAGGAGCTTTCCCGGCAGTGGAGGAAAATCGGCCATGTGCCCGGCGAGCAGTCCGATACCATCTGGGGTCGGTTCAAGTCGGTTCGTGATGAGTACTTCACGAAAAAAATGGAGCACAACAAGGAGTTCCGTGCACAGACGATGAAGAACATCCGCAAGAAGACCCGCCTCTGTGAGCTTGCTGAGGCCCTTCTGGAAGAGGAGGATCTTGCCGTTGCCGTAAGGGAGATAAACAATCTCCACAAAAAATGGAAGAAAGTCGGGCCCATACCGAAGGAGAACAACGACGAGTTGTGGGAGCGGTTCAATGAGGCGACGAGGAAATTCAATGATCGTAAAAGTGAGAATCTTGACCTGATCCGTGATCAGGAGCAGCAGAACCTGGAGGACAAACAGGCCTTGTGTGAAAAGGCGGAGATCCTGTCAGTGCGCACCGACTGGAGTGAGGCAACTGCGGAAATGGACGCCCTTATGAAGGCATGGAAAGAGTCGGGTCCTGTTCCGCGAAGGAAGGCGGGCAAACTCTGGAAGAGGTTCAAGAAAGCGATGGATGCCTTTTATGAAGCTCGCAGGAGCCATTTCAAGACGATCAGGGACGAACAGAAAGACAACTACGACAAAAAGAAGGAGATCGTCGCTGAGCTGGTGAAGCTGGGTGAGCATGAGAATCCGGAGGAGGCCGTTCAGCAGGCAAAACAGCTGCAGGAGCAATTCCGCAGCATCGGTTTTGTGCCTATCAAGAAAAAGCAGAAGATCGAGAAGGAGTACAAGGAGGCATGCGATACGATTTACCAGAGACATCGCGGAGCGGGCAGGAAGGCCGGACCGGCAGGGGATACCCATACGTCGGCGGACAAGTCGCTGCGCGCCGAATTCTTCAAGCTAAGGAAGGAATGTGACAGCCTGCACGATGAAATCATGAGGTACCGGGATACGAAAACCTTCATCAATCCCGGAGGCAAGGGAAACGATCTGATTGATGAAATCCAACAGAAAATCGACGACGCCCAGAAGGTTCTGGACAAAAAACAGGATAAGCTGGAAGAGCTTAGGCAGAAACTGGAAGATTAACAGTGGTATAATTGGTAATTTACTGCAAATTAAAAGACTTTTTATTGAGGCAATCCCTTATATTGTTTGCAAATTTTATCAAGTGTAAGTTATTACCCTGACAAATAACAAACGGATAGGCTATATGGCGAAAACTGAAAGGGGAATGAAAATCCTGATGATTGAAGATGACCTTACGCTTTGCGAACTGGTTGGCTCCTTCCTCAGGAAAAAAGGATACAAATTCTACCAGCACAATACGTTCGAGGGAGCAATCCAAAGTGTGTATGATGTCAGGCCCGATCTGATCATCATGGACCTTCATTTCCCTGACGGAAACGGTCTTCATCTCTGCAAGCAGCTCAAGGATGATGAAAACTTTGAAAACCTTCCAATCCTGGTCCTGACCGGTCGTGACTATCCGGTCGAGAAAGATATTGCCCTGAAGGCAGGCGTCACCGATTTCTTTCACAAGCCGATGGTATACAGCAAGCTTGCTGAAAAAATCGAAGAGGTGTTGGGCGATGCCATCCAGGTTTCCTTCTGGGGGGTGCGCGGATCTATTCCGTGCCCGGGCAAGGAATTCTCACAGTTCGGCGGGAACACAACCTGTGTTCAGATCAAGGTCCCTGCCCAGAAGCAGTTGCTGATCCTGGATGCCGGTACCGGAATAAGAAATCTCGGGAATCAGTTGCTGGAAGAGGAAGAGCCGGTTGCCGGGCGTATTTTCATCACCCATCCGCACTGGGACCATATCCAGGGATTCCCGTTTTTCAAGCCGCTCTTCTCCGAGCGGAACAAGTTCGACGTCTACATGCCTCAGCAGATTACGGGCTCTACGAAAGAAGTACTGGTGGATCAGGTTTCCTACACCTATTCACCGATTACGGCACAGATGTTCAAAGCCCATCTGGACTTTCATGCCATCAAGCGTGACGGGCAGAATTTTGAGGGATACAGCGTCCGGTACATTTCTGCCAACCATCCGGTCGAAACCGCCATCTACAAATTCGAGATCGGCATGAAGAAAATTGTCTTCTGCCCGGATAACGAACTCAACACCCTTGAGAACAGCAGTATGAGAGGGAAGAACCTTCCCTATCTCAAGCAGTTTGATGCGTTCGTCTCAGATGCTGACCTGCTGATCCACAATGCCCAGTATGATCTGGAAGAGTACCGGAGCATGGAGAACAGGGGCCACTCGGCATGGGAACTGGTAGTGGAGCGGGCCAAGAAGAACGGGGTCAAACACCTGATCCTGACCCACTTTGGTCCAGAATTCACGGATGACGAACTCCTTAAAGTGGAAGAGAAGGTCAAAAAGATGGCCAGGGACTCCAGCATGCACGCAGAGCTTGCACGGGAGGGCCAGACCATCCACATGTCGGGATAAGGAGCGTGAAAACCTGATCAGAAGTAATAGCGGATGCCAATACCGCTGTTACCGGAAAATCCGGTGCCAGGAACCAGGTCAAGGACGGGGACGATCTCCAAAAACAGCTCCAGCGGATCGTCTGCGAAATGATAGGCAACACCCAGGGGGAATCGCACGCCGAATTTGTCCTCGTTGTCAAACCGGACACGTCCACCCAAACCAAAATACAGCGGCATAGAGCCCTTATTGGGTTCTATGATATCAAAACGGTAGAAAAGATAGTCTACATGAAGGTGCAGGGAAGGGTTGTTCACAAAATGCCATGCAGCACCTGCACTGAACGCATTGGAGTCTGAAGTCCAGTAAGCAGCGCTGACACCGGTCGGGTCGCCTATGATTGCCCCAAGTCCTTTGTTGCGCTGGGTATTCTGGGCCTCAGCGGAAGTGGCGAAAATGATGGTCAGCACGAGCAGTGTTAAAATCTTTTTCATTTCTGAAAGGATTAATTGATGAGTAACTTTTTTAGGATATGCAACTATGACCGGTTGCATCAGGCAGTCTGTTTTGCCGGCCGGGAATATTTTGTTCATGGTATGACAAAGCGTCAACACTCCGCCAAAGATAGTATATTCCGTGTGACGTGACAATACAGGCACTGTGCTTTGTATCCACCCCCAAACCGGGAGGTGCGGATACGGACAACCAACTAACAGTGCATATCTACCATAACATACATCTGCAAACCACGGCATACCTACCATGAGGAAGAATTCCATGTCCCGGGCGATCATCGTGCTCATCGTCCTCATCGTACTTTCAACATCCCTGTCAATATCGGCTAAAGATCGTAACGCCGTTGTACTGATCTCCATCGACGGTTTCATGCCTGAGTATTTTGAGCGGACCGAAACCCCGAACTTTGACCGGCTCATCCGCGAGGGTGTGCTTTCGGACTACCTGATACCGGTGTTTCCCACCCTTACGTTCACCAACCACTACTCCATCGTGACGGGGTTGTATCCTGAAAACCACGGCATTCTTTCCAACACCATGTACGATCCGGAGTGGAATGCGACTTTCAGTCTTGGCAACAGGGAGGAACTGGTCAAGGGCCGGTGGTATGAGGGCGAACCCCTCTGGGTGACCGCGGAAAACCAGGGAGTGCGCACCGCTTCCATGTTCTGGGTCGGCAGTGAAGCCGAAATCGCTGGTGTGCGTCCAACCCGCTGGAACGACTACGATGGAAGTATCCCTCATGAACAGCGCATCGACTCGGTAATCACCTGGCTGTCGCTGGAGGATGAGACGCGTCCCGATTTCATCACGCTCTACTTCAGCCGTGTTGACTCTTATGGACACCGTCACGGTCCTGACAGCGAGGAGGTCACGCAGGCCATTGCCGACATGGATCGCGATATCGGGTACCTGATCTCCGAGCTTGAGCGCACCGGACACTGGGAAACAACGAATCTTGTCATTGTATCGGATCATGGAATGGCCGCGCCTGATGAAGACAAAGCGGTGTTCCTGGATGAAATCATCGATCTGGACGACGTTCGCGTGGTCGGATGGGGTCCCGTGGCGATGATCCGGCCAAATGAGGGCAAAAAAGAGGAAGTTTACCGTCAGCTTAAGGAGGCGGAGGACAGCTACCGTGTGTACTACCGGGAAGATCTCCCCGAAGCATATCGCATCGGCAATCACCGCAGAACGCCGGAAATCATTATGGTTGCCGATCTGCCTGCGGTCATTACCAGCCGGTCCAATTTTGAGCGCAGGGGCCTGCTGGGCGGCTACCATGGATGGGACCACCGGGAGCCTGAAATGCGGACCATATTCCTGGCGCGGGGACCGGGTTTCCACGAAGCGAAACGGGTGGGACCCTTTGAGCTCGTGCACATTTACGAGATGATTTGCTATCTGCTGGATCTGGAGCCGGCACCCAATGACGGATCGCTGAACGAAGTAAGGCACATGATCCGGAAATAGGAAGTTTCAGCTTCCGGAATTTGCTGTCTTCGTAGCCAGTGACAGGGTTACGTGACTCTATTTGGATTGAATCTGAGTTATTTTTCAGATAATTTCATCTGTAATTTAGGAGGTCCAATGTAATCTGATAATTTTTTTGGAGTTGCACATCAAACGAAATTAGTAACCAAGCAAGGAACAATAGCATGACATACGTAGTAGCCGAACCCTGTATCAATTGCAAATACACGGACTGTGTTGCCGTTTGTCCGGTAGACGCTTTCCGTGAAGGTCCCAATTTTCTAGTAATCCATCCCGACGACTGCATCGATTGTGACGCCTGCGTAGCCGAGTGTCCCGTCGAAGCTATCTTCCCGGATGATGAAGTACCTGAAAAATGGGAAAATTACATCGAATTGAATGAGCGTCTCGCCGAAGTCTGGAACGACGCGGTCATCAACGAATCGACAGATCCGCTGCCTGATGCTGATGAATGGGCAGAAAAAGGGAAAACTCCTGACATGATCAAGGAGTGACCGTTACCAGCTTTCTTGCAGACTGACAGGAAACAGAGTGGATAATACCGGTTCCATGTCGGATCAGAAGTCTCAAAAGCGCCTTGTCCTTTCGGGCAGGGCGCTTTCTGTTTCTGCTCCGGCCATTATGGGGGTGCTTAACGTCACGCCGGATTCTTTTTCCGATGGGGGTGAAGTTCGGGATACCGGGTCGGCGCTGATGCGCATAGAAAAGATGGTGGCGGACGGGGCGGATCTGATCGATGTGGGGGGAGAGTCCACGCGTCCCGGATCTGATCCTGTCCCGGAAAACGAGGAGCTGAAGCGCGTGATCCCGGTTCTTGAGAAAGCGGTCCCGGCATTTCCACGGACCATGTTCTCAATTGACACCACCAAGTACGAGGTCGCAAGACAGGCCCTGGAATGTGGGGTGCACATGGTCAATGATGTCAGCGGGTTGCGGAATGAGCCGCGCCTGGCGGACCTTTGTGCGGAATACGGAGCTGTGCTTGTGATCATGCACAGTAAAGGGTCACCGAAAACCATGCAGCAAAAACCAGAATACGGCGATACGGTTGCTGAAATTGCCACATTTCTGAAAGAGAAAGCGGAGGTGGCGGAAAGAGCGGGGGTGAAGCAGGTCGTAATCGATCCAGGTATCGGTTTCGGGAAGAATCTGGAGCATAATCTGCAGATCGTTGCCCGGCTCAGTACGCTCTGTTCCCTGGGGTACCCGGTGCTGATCGGCGCGTCGCGAAAGTCCATGATCGGGCATCTCCTGGCCGATGATGCCGGCAACCGGCCGGTAAACAAACGACTTGCCGGAACGCTTGCGCTTCATTATCATGCATTAATGCAAGGTGCAGCCATACTGCGGGTGCATGATGTTCGCGAGGCGCGGGATTCCCTGGAAGTTTTCAGGGCACTTTCTTCCGTTTTATAGCAGGAACGGCGTATCTTGAAGCGGATCGCGCGACTGTTGCATTGATGTTCATTCATCCGGTGACGGACTTCATGCTACGGGCCGCATTTGTTACCCCTAACCGACAACCGGTCAAAATACGTTGGAAATCTTACCACTCGGATTTCTTGAATTCGGTCTCAAGGACCTGATCGAGACGCTGATCATAGCGTGTGTCATTGTACTGCTTTACCGATGGATCCGCGGCTCCTTTGCCGTTCCCGTTGTCATCGGCCTGCTCATCGTCTTCATGGTCAATGCGGTTGTCAGCCTGTTCGGCCTTTCCACCATCAACTGGGTGCTGCGCCGCCTGCTGGATGTCGGTATCCTCGCCGTTATCATCATATTCCAGCCGGAAATCAGGAAGCTGCTCTACAACATCGGACAAAACACCTCCCTGTACAAGTTTTTTGACCGTGGCGGCTCTTTTTCGGTTATCGATCAGGTGATAGATGCGGTCAAGGTCCTGTCGCGGACGAAGACGGGGGCGCTCATCGTTTTCTCAAAAGGATCCCCGCTGAACGATCTGGTGGACAAGGGAGTGGAGCTGGATGCCCGTGTGAGCAGCGAACTGCTGCTGACCATATTCAACCGGGAGACCCCATTGCACGATGGCGCAGTGGTCATGCGCGACAACAAGATCGTGGCGGCCAGCGCCTATCTGCCTATCAGCCAGAATCCGAACATCTCCTCTGTTTTCGGGACCCGTCACCGGGCGGCACTTGGCATCAGCGAGGTGAATGATGTCCTTGTTGTTGTGGTTTCAGAGGAAACCGGCCGGATTTCCATCGCGCAGAATGGTTCACTTACCAGCGGTCTGACCATCCAGAAGCTTCGCTATGAGATGCAGAAACACCTGGGTGATACGGAGATGGCCGATCCCGATCTCCCCGGTTTCCGCCAGTCCGAGCTGGAAGGCAGCTGACAGCAGCCGTCGGATACCGGTAATCCGAAGCCGAAGCCGTGCCCATGAAAAAGTCGCACATCAATTCGCTTTACACATCCCGGGACCTGGAAGCCCGTGATCACAAGGATTCCCTGCCCGGCTCGTTTCCGTACCGGCGCGGACCTTATGAAACCATGTATACTCACAGGCCGTGGACCATACGGCAGTATGCAGGTTTCTCCACGGCTGAGGAGACCAATGCCTTCTATCATAAGGCGCTCGCTGCCGGACAGAAGGGGCTCAGCGTGGCATTCGACCTTGCAACGCACCGGGGCTATGATTCGGACCATCCGGGTGTGGAAGGGGATGTGGGCATGGCCGGGGTGGCCATTGACAGTGTCGGGGACATGAAACGGCTGTTCCACGGCATCCCGCTGGACAAGGTTTCCGTTTCGATGACCATGAACGGAGCCGTACTTCCGGTGCTTGCATGCTTTATTGTCGCTGCGGAAGAGCAGGGTGTGCCGCCGGAAGCACTTTCCGGCACCATCCAGAATGATATCCTGAAAGAGTTCATGGTCCGCAATACCTTCATTTATCCGCCCGGTCCGTCGATGCGGATCGTATCGGATATCATGGCCTGGACCCACAGGCACATGCCGCGGTACCACTCCGTTTCGGTGTCGGGATACCACATGCAGGAAGCCGGTGCCACACCGGTGCAGGAACTGGCATTCACCATTGCCAACGGACTGGCCTATCTTGAGGCGGCCCGGGAGGCCGGTCTGAATGTCGATGATGTGGCCCCCAGGTTCTCCTTTTTCTTTGGTGTCGGCATGGATTTCCTCATGGAAATCGCAAAGCTGAGAGCCGCGCGCGAACTGTGGGCAACACTTGTGAAAGAACGGTTCCAGCCGGACAACGAAAAATCGTTGTTGCTGCGAATGCACTGCCAGACATCGGGTTGGAGCCTCTCAGCTCAGGATCCGCTGAACAACGTGGTACGCACGACAGTAGAAGCTCTTGCCGCCGTCCTGGGCGGAACGCAATCCCTGCACACCAATTCCTACGACGAGGCGCTTTCGCTGCCGACGGATACGGCGGCCCGCATTGCCAGGAACACCCAGCTGATCCTGCAGGAAGAGACCGATCTGTGCCGGACGGTCGACCCCATGGCCGGATCGTTCGCGGTGGAGTCGCTCACATCCGGTCTGGTGGAAGAAGCCCTGGCGCTCATCCGTGAGGTGGATGCGATGGGAGGCATGATGCAGGCCATTGAGCGGGGCATGCCCCAGCGCAAAATCCAGGAATCCGCCGCCGCCCGTCAGGCCGCCATCGACAGCGGGGAGGAAACCGTGGTCGGGGTAAATGCCTACAGGCAGGAGGAAGCCGGGGAAGCGGAGGTTTTTGATGTCGACAACCGGAAAGTGCGTGACCACCAGATCCGGGAACTGGCCTTGCTGCGATCAAATCGCAATCCACAACATGTTTCCGGGACGCTTGACCGGCTCAGGGAGGCGGCCGGAAGGATCGCTAACAGATCCGCAAGTGACCAGCGGGAAGACAGTCAGGCAGAGAATCTGCTGCAGCTTATGGTGGATGCGGCCCGGGCCCGGGCAACGATCGGGGAGATGACGTCGGCACTCGAACAGGAATGGGGACGTTACCGGGCGGATTCGATGCCGGTAACCGGTGTATACCGAAAAATGTACACGGACAAGTCAGAAATCATGGAAATAGTGGAGGAAGTAGAGGAATTTGCCCGCCGGGAAGGCCGCCGCCCCAGGATCCTGGTGGTCAAGCTCGGGCAGGACGGCCATGACCGCGGGGCCCGCATAGTGGCATCCGCGTTTGCCGACATCGGGTTTGATGTCGACCTCGGGCCGTTGTTCCTGACCCCGGCCGAAGCGGCGCGACAGGCCGTGGAGAACGATGTGCACATGGTGGGTGTGTCCACACTGGCGGGGGCGCACCGGACACTGATCCCCCGGTTGCTGGAGGAGTTGAAACAGGCAGGAGCCGGGGAGATTGCCGTGGTGGCCGGCGGTGTGATCCCGGATAAAGATGCCAGGTGGCTGAAGGAAAAAGGTGTGCTCGAAATATTCGGACCCGGCACCAGGATACCCGACGCGGCGCGCAAGGTGCTGCGTTTTCTCGCGGAACGGTCCGGACAATTTCCTCAAGAACCGGATAACTCATGAGCAGGAAAAGCGGATTTGATGCACGCGGACTTGATGCAAAAGGGTTTGATGCATGGGCGGATGCGATAAGGACGGGCAGCCGGCGGGATCTGGCGCGGGGGATCACCCTGGTGGAGAGCAACCGCATTGAGGATGTGGAGCCGGCCCAGGAGCTGCTGGAACGGTTGATCCCGTTCAGTGGCAGCGCCGACCGGATAGGGATCAGCGGCATGCCGGGTGCCGGAAAAAGCACGTTCATCGAAATGCTGGGACGCATACTTGCGGAGGATGGTCACAAGGTGGCTGTGCTGGCCGTGGATCCCAGCAGCCCGGTCTCCGGTGGGAGTATCCTTGGCGATAAAACCCGGATGGCCGATCTCTCACGCATGGATCAGGTGTTTGTCCGCCCATCCCCGGCCGGACGCACTCCCGGCGGTGTGGCGCGCAAGACCCGGGAGGCGATGCTGCTCTGCGAGGCGGCCGGTTATGATACCGTGCTGGTCGAGACGGTGGGAGCCGGACAATCCGAGTGGCGGGTAAGCAGCATGACGGATCTCTTCATCGTGCTCATGCTACCGAACGCCGGCGACGTCCTTCAGGGAATCAAGCGTGGCATCCTCGAAATGTCAGATATCATCCTGGTGAACAAGGCAGACGGAACCCGCCGGGAGGCGGCCGCAGAGGCAGCGGAACAGTACAGGAATGCGCTTCAGATCACAGACGTTGACGGATCAGGGACGACAGTGCGTACATGCAGTGCCCTGGACCGGGCATCGGTAAACGAGTGCCGGCGGGTTGCAAGTGAGATGCTGTCCACCCGAAAAGAGGATTCCAGTTTTGATGAGAAGCGCCGCACGCAGCTTCGCCAGTGGATCCGCTCCCTGGCCGAGGATTCACTGCTCCAGCTGCTGGAGGATGACCGGGGGTTTCCAGGGATGCTGGACGAACTCGAGCGGGAAATCAGTGAAGGTAAGACAACCCCCCTCCGTGCCGGACTCTCTTTGCGGAACCGGATTATCAGGGAGATAGGCCGGTGGAATTCGAAAAGCGGGTTGCCACTGTGAGATTATTTCAGAAAAAATGAAAAAAACGGGAACGATTTGCACCCGTAACGGGCTTCACATAGTGATAGAATACGTCTCTCGCTCAAATTTTGCCCGTCATTTACAGGATATAGAGGCAATTTTAGTCGTAACTCCTTGTTACGCATAATATTATAAACAGATACCATTGTCATGGATATTTTGGAAGCCATGCGTGCCGTACGCAGACACGCCAAGGATGATACCTCAGCAGAAGCTCTGAAAGATTTAATCGAAAAAATTATTGATGAGCGGGATACCGCCAGGAAAGAACTGAAACTGCTCGAGGCAGCTATTCGCAACGATTACGACTCCATTCTGATCACCGAACTCGACCTGGACAAGCCCGGACCCAAAATCGTGTATGTCAACGAGGGTTTCGAAAAGATGACGGGATACAGGAAAGAGGAAGTGATCGGCGAGACTCCAAGGATCCTTCAGGGTCCGAAAACCGACCGGGCGACGCTCGACCGCCTCAAAGATTCGCTCATCGAAGGCAAGGCATTTTTTGGACAGACCGTGAATTACCGGAAGGACGGTTCCGAATTCATCAACCAGTGGGACATCCATCCGCTGGTGGATGAGGGCGGCAGGATCACACATTGGGTCTCCTACCAGCACGACATCACCGAACGCAAGCGTGTGGAGCAGTCGCTTGTCGACAGCAAGGTGGAGATGGACGACTTCTATGAGACATCGAAGCGGACCATCCTTGACATTGCCCGGGACGGGTCCATCCGGTTTGCCAACAAATCGCTGCAGGAGCTCATCGGATTTGAAAAAGAGGAGCTTCAAAAAATGAAGTTCTGGGAGATCATGCCGGAGAAGCACGGCAACATCCTCAAGGACCGGTTCGAGGAGCTCTGGAAGGAGGATTTCAGGACCCAGTCGGATTACCGGTTCATTTTCCAGCACAAAAGCGGCCTTCCGGTGCAGGTGGAAGCCACCATCCAGCCGCTGGAGCTGAAAACGGAGAAAGTGATGCGCACCGAGGTGAGTAACATCTCACTGCGGAAGAAGGTCCTCAAGACACTCTACCAGCGGAACCAGGATTTCAACCGGATCTTCAACACCAAGAGCGATTTCAAGTACGGGCTCAGTTTCAGTGAAAAGGGCGAGCCCGAATTCCGATGGATTTCAGGGGATGTGACCAACATTACAGGCTATGAGGTCGGTGAGTGCGAAGGCCATGATGGCTGGAAACGCCTGGTCCATCCTGACGACCAGGAAACGGCCATACAGCACCTGAAAAAAGTGTCCGATGGAAGGTCCATGTGCGTGGAATACCGTATTGTGGACAAGCAGGGAAATGCCATTCCGGTCATGGATTATGCAAAGCCGGTGGATGTGCAGACCTTCGACATCAAAGGTGCCGTCGCGCTGGTCAAGCAGCCGCAGGAAGAAGACTGACCGGCAGCGCTGCTGATCCCCGGCCGGACAGGGTTAGTTCCTGCCGTTCCGGTTTCATGTGCATCAAGGCCTAAGTTCTGGTTATGAGGCACGTCTGTGCAGGGATGCACCCGGGGATTCGCTATATCAGTGCCGAAAACTGTCCCAGATGATTTCGGCCGTATGCTGTCCTTTACGGCTGGTTCCATCGGAGATCTGGTGCCGGCAAGAAAAGCCGTGTGAGCAGATGATATCATCTGCCCGGAGCTCGCGGATCTGCGGAAACAGCGCCAGTTCGCCGATCTTCATGGAGACCTCGTAGTTTTTCTCCTCGTAACCGAAACTGCCGGCCATGCCGCAGCAGCCGGTTTTCAGCTCGAGCGGGTCGTAACCGGCCAGGCGCAGGGATTCCAGGACCGGTGAGGTTCCGACCAGCGCCTTGGTGTAGCAGTGTCCGTGGACATATACTTTTTGTCCGCCGCCGCCAAAAAGGGTCCGGAACAGTGTCGGGTCCGCTTCCGCAGCCAGAAATTCTTCGAGAAGGAAAGAGGCCGCGGCAACCTTGCGGGCGTCATCCAGCTGTTCCTCATCGCACAGGTCCGGGTATTCGTCGCGGAAGGTGAGGATTTCGCTGGGTTCGAGTCCGACCAGGCGGTAGCCCGCATCCACCAGGGGTTTCATGTCCCGGATGTTACGGACGGCGATTTTTTTGGCCGTGTCGAGGATCCCGCGGGAAATCTGGGTGCGGCCGCTTTCGAGCGGGCCGATGACCTTGACTTCGCAGTTCAGGGCGCGCAGCACGTTCAGGGCGGCCTGGCCGACGGAAGGCTCGTGATAGTCGGTGAACCAGTCGATGATGAGGGCGACTTTGGTTTTTTCGGCGGAGCTGCTGCCTTTTCCACCGGCATCGTTTTGCCCGGTCGCGTTTTGTCCGGTACTGCTTTGCCCGCTCCCGGTATGGATTTGACTGCTTTGCGGAGTTCCGTTTGTAGTATCTCCGATCTCGGCCAGACCGTGTTTCCGGTACCAGCGCATGAAGGTCTGCAGCGCGAAGTCGGGGAGTTTGCGATCCGGATGGATGTTCAGGAGCTGCTGGTAGACGCCCTTGACCGGCCCGAGCCCGTTCAGGTAATTGACGATGGGGGCAAACAGTCCGGCAAGCGGATAGACCAGAGCCGCGTTGCCGAAGAAGCGTGATGCGAGGGGGATGCCCGTTTCGCGGTGCCAGCCGTGGGTGAATTCGGCTTTCAGCTTGGCCATGTCGACGTTGGCGGGACACTCGGATTTACACGCTTTGCAGCTCAGGCACAAGCTGAGCGCTTCCCTGATCTCCTCGGAGGTGAAACCGTCCTGTTGCTGGCTGGAGAAGACCTGGCGGAAGACGTTGGCACGCCCGCGGGTGCTGTCTTTTTCATCGAGCGTGGCCATGTAGGAGGGACACATGGTGCCGCCGCTTTCGACTTTTTTCCGGCACACGCCGGCGCCGTTGCAGAGCTCGACGGCCGGACCGAACCCATTCTCCGCCCGCCACTTGAATACGGTATCCACTTCGATCTCCCGGTAGCCGGGCGAATAGCGCAGGTCGGTGTCCATCGGGTCGGGATCGATGATCTTGCCGCGGTTGAAGATGTGGTCCGGATCCCAGATCTGCTTGACCTTTCGGAGAAGGCGCATCACATCCGGTCCCACCATTTTTTCAATCAGGTGCGACCGCAGGCGTCCGTCACCATGTTCACCCGAAAGCGAACCGCGGTATTTCTTCACCAGGCCGGCCACATCTTCGGCGATCGCCTTCATCTTGTCGAGGCCCTCCTGCGTTTTGATGTCGAGGATCGGGCGCAGGTGCAGCTCGCCGACCGATGCGTGGGCATAGTAGACGCTCTGCGTGCCGTATTTATCGAGGATCTGCTGGAATTCGGCGATGTAGTCGGGCAGGTCTTCGACGCGCACGGCCGTGTCGTCCACGAATTCGGGGGAGTTGGAATCGGCCAGGTGTCCCATGAGCAGGCCGAGCCCGGCCTTGCGGAGGTTCCAGACGCGGGCCATTTCCTCCGTTTTTTCCATGAGCGAATGCGCGTAGCCCTTCTTTTCGGCGATCAGCTTCTCCTTGAGCCGGCGGGCGCGGTCCCGCAGTTCGTCCATATCGTCACCCTGGAACTCGATGATCAGCAGGGCCATCGGTTCGCCTTCCAGGAAGAACCGGTTGCGGCGCTGTTCGATGTTGCCTTTGGTGGCATCGAGGATAAAGTTGTCGATCAGCTCCACGGCGGCCGGTTCGAATGCTACGGCGTCCACGGTGCTGCGGAGCGCTTCCTGGAGGGATGCGAATTGAGGGATGAGCAGCAGTTTGTGCTTTTCGACCGGTTCCAGCCGGACGACGGCCTCGCTGATCATGGCCAGCGTGCCTTCGCTGCCGCTGAGCAGCTCGCACAGGTTGAAGGGGCGTCCGCCGGGCGTGATCGGGTGCATTTCACAGAGCCGGTCGAGGGCGTATCCGGTGTTGCGCCGCTTGACATCCGGGTGAGGAAAATTTTCCAGGATAAGCTCGCGGTTATCGGTCAGCATCTGGTACATTTCCCGGTAGATGCGTCCTTCCAGCGACTGGAGTTGCATTTTTTCCTTCAGTTCCGTTTCGGATAGCGGCTTGAACGTGGCCGGGGAGCCGTCGCTCAGCATCACATCCAGTTTCACGACATGCTCACGGGTGGTGCCGTACTTGATGGAGTAGGAGCCGCAGGAGTTGTTGGCGATCATCCCTCCGAGCATGCACCGGTCGGTGGTGGAGGTGTCGGGACCGAAAAGGAGTCCGTGCTCGCCGGCCGCGCGGTTGAGCTGGTCGCGGATCACGCCCGGCTGCACGCGGGCGGTGCGACCTGCGGGGTCGATTTCGACAATATGATGCATGAACCGGGAGATGTCGGCGATGATGCCGTCCCCGGTGGTCTGTCCGGCCAGACTGGTGCCGGCCGCGCGCATGGTTATCGAGAGGTTCTCACGGCGGGCGTGTTCAATGACCAGGCGGAAGTCATCCCGGTCTTTTGGGAAGGTGACGGCTGCGGGGAGTTCCTGGTACAGGGAAGCGTCGCTGGAATAGAGCTGGCGCGTGAGCGTGTCGGTAATGAACGGGAGTCTGGATGACATGAATGGTTCTGAAATGGATTTAAAGACGAGACATCGCAGCAGGGGATGAAGGCCATTGCTGGTTGCAGGGTGTGATCACCGGATATCCTTGCTGCAGCGTAATGACAGCGTAAGATAGAAATTCAGGCGATAATTAGACAGATTAAAACATCGCCGGACGCCTTATCCGGTCTGCCGGTCGCCCTTTGAAAAAAGCCCACACCCATGACATTTAAAAATTCTGTGCAACAATTGGTGAGTTTTCTATATTACGGTTCGCTTCTGGACCTGCATCATGCGCCTGGCGGGCAGTGGTATTTACAGATAAAACGTTCCGCTTTGGTATAACAAGAAAACGGAAAAAACTACGATTGCCATGACTAACAACGATAGCGGCGACAACATGGGCCGCGTTATATTTCTATCCGTCATTGCCGCCCTGGGTGGATTTCTTTTCGGATACGACAGCGGTGTTATTAACGGAACGGTCGATGCGCTTCAAATGGCATTCGATTCGGATGCCGTAGGAACCGGCTTTAATGTGGCTTCGATGCTGCTCGGCTGTGCGGTGGGTGCCTTTTTTGCCGGGACCCTGGCCGACAAGTTCGGGCGCAAACCGGTGCTTCTTGTTACGGCGGCCGCTTTCATGATCAGTGCCTGGGGCTCGGGAATTGCCGGGAGTTCCGCTGAATTCGTCGCGTTCCGCATCCTTGGTGGACTTGCAGTCGGTGCCGCGAGCATCATCGCACCGGCATACATTGGTGAAATCGCACCTGCGCGTTTCCGTGGTGGCCTGATTTCCCTGCAGCAGCTGGCCATCGTGATCGGGCTGTTTACCTCTTTTGTGAGCAACTATTCAATTGCCACGGCAGCGGGCGCATCCACAGAACCGTTCTGGTTCGGGTTCGGCGCATGGCAATGGATGTTCTGGATGGAACTCATCCCCGCATCCATCTTCCTGATTGCATTGATGTTCATTCCCGAATCGCCGCGCTACCTGGTGGCGGCCGGGAAATTCGATGCCGCCGAGGGGGTCCTGAACCGCTTGTCACGCAAGCTGGATGCCAAAGCAAAGGTGGAAGAGATCCATCTGACGGTCAAACGCGAGGAGAAGCCGAGCCTGTCCGACCTGGTCAACAAACGGATCGGGAACCTGCATCCCATTGTCTGGGCGGGCCTTGGCCTGGCCGCGCTGCAGCAGTTCACGGGCATCAACGTGGTGTTTTATTATGGCGCGGTACTCTGGCAGGCTGCCGGATTCACCGAGGCCGATGCCCTGTTGACCAATGTCATCAGCGGGTCGGTCAATGTCGCCTTTACGTTCCTGGCCATCTATCTGGTGGACAAGGTCGGCCGCAAGCCGCTGCTGCTGGTCGGCGCGCTCGGGCAGGCCCTGATGCTGGGCGTGCTTGCCCTGGTATTCGGATTTGCCGCCGAGGGTGACGCGGGCCGTCTTGAGCTCACGGGAACAGAGGGTGTTCTGGCACTGCTTGCGGCAAACGCCTATATCGCATTCTTCGCCACTACCTGGGGTCCGGTCATGTGGGTCATGCTCGGGGAGATGTTCCCGAACAAGTTCCGTGGTGCTGCCCTGGCGGTCTGCGGTATCTCGCAGTGGGGATCCAACTTCCTCATCACCATGACCTTCCCGATGCTGCTGGCGTCCATTGGCCTGGGCTTGTCCTACGGAATCTACTCCTTCTTCGGGATTGTGGCTTTCGTGTTTGTGCGCAAGGTGATCAATGAGACCAAGGGCCGTACGCTGGAGGATATGTCACGCGAGCACGACGAAAGTGTCAGATGAGCCCGGATTGTAGTGTGAAACGGCACTGATGATGGCATAGCCGGGATGCAAAAACCCGGCTATGACTTGCTTTTCAAGGTCAGTCCATCCAGCACCTGCCAGGCATCCGGACCGTATTCAAAGAGCAGGTCCAGCACTCCGCAGCCCGGGACAAACCCCGGAAAATGCTGGCGGTATTCTGGAATCCGGAAGACGGGCTGGTCGGCATCGTTCTGGTCGGCATCATTCTGGATGGCATCGTTCTGGTCGGCAGTGATTGGAACGGCAGCGGGATGGGGCCTCTGGTAGTGCCGGCTGTCCGGCTCCTGCCAGACGATCGTACTGTCATCTGCCACCAAATCGTACAGGGTCGGGCCGGGTGGTGGGTCCGTCCCTGCATCCGTCCCTGCATCCATTCCGGGGATCAGGTCGCTTGACCACAGCGGAAAATCCGCGAAATCCAGGTAGGTCCACTGCCGCTGCATCAGGTGACGGACCGCATCCACCAGAAAAACACAGCTGGCGGCCGTTTCGAGATCGGCGCGGATTTCCGGCTCGTAGAAGTCGAAATAGGGGCTGTTGCGGTAGTTGAATTCCAGCGCCTGCAAATGATTTCTGAGCCAGGGGCGGCGGTCGTCGATGCGCACCTGGTTGATGGGTTTGCGGCGATCCCCGCTCACAAAAGGGATGGTCAGCCACTGGTGTCCGTCCGGGGTTCGGATCTTTGTCCGGTGGACCCTGCTTTTCCGGGAGAATGGGTGCCGGTCGTCCAGGATCACCCTGTCGGCGTTCACGGCCCTAGCCAGCCATGCCAGGTCGGGAGAGTAGCCGGGCAGCAGCAGGGCGGTGACCGGTGCGGCCGGACCGGGGGTGGAATTGGGATCGGTGCGGGATGCCGTCGTCATATTGGATGGCAGTGCCAGGTTGGATGATCGATGGGTCAATGGATCGATGGATCGGCTGCTCCGGCGGTAAGGAGCAGGATCGCATCACAGGAATTTCTTCTGAGAGAGAACATGAGAATATAACGTTTTGCCGGAAGTGATAAGAGCCCGGTCCGCAAGGCATGTTCATTTCAACGGAGAAGAGTCCCGGCACCATGCCACATCTTATTTCAATACCCCTTACCTTGGGGTATCGAAATTACCTTGCAAAGAAAAACGGTCCTGACATGAATCCAGACGTACGCGTTCGTTTCGCACCATCCCCCACCGGACTTCTTCACATAGGCGGACTCCGCACCGCCCTGTACAACTACCTGTTTGCCCGTCACCATGGCGGCACGTTTGTGCTGCGCATCGAGGACACGGACCAGGCGCGGTATGTGGATGAGGCGGAGCAGGATATCCTTAAGAGCCTGGCCTGGGCGGGTCTGCATCCCGATGAGGGTCCGGCCGTCATCAGCACAGATGAGAAGACCTCCGATGCCGATGCCACCGGGGGTGAGGCAAAAAATATCTCGCGGATCGATTTTGACACGGATATTGAGAATGGTCAGGGCGCAATGGATGGTGAGATGGATTACAAGGGCACCTTTGGTCCCTATCACCAGAGCCGCCGCCGGTCCCGCTATTCCATGCATGCCCAGCAGCTGGTGGATTCCGGACATGCCTATTATGCGTATGACACGGTCGAGGAGATCGAACACATGCGTGAGCGGCTTCGCACGCCGGAAAACCCCAATCCCAAGTACGACGCGCAGACGCGCATGCAGATGCGCAACAGTCTGACGCTCAGTGAGCAGGATCTGCAGGAGCTGGTGGAAGAGGGGGCAGAGTATGTGGTGCGGCTCAAGGTGCCGCAGGGCGAGACCGTGCCGTTTGAGGACATGGTCCGCGGACCGGTGTCCTTCGAGACCGATGAACTTGACGATCAGGTGCTGCTGAAAGCCGACGGCATGCCCACCTATCATCTGGCCAACGTAGTGGATGACCATGAAATGAAGATCTCGCACGTGATCCGGGGGGAGGAGTGGCTCAGTTCGGCGCCCAAGCACATCCTCCTGTACCGGTTCCTTGGATGGGAGCCGCCTGTGATGGCCCATTTGCCGCTCATCATGTCGCCGAGCGGCGGCAAGCTGTCCAAGCGGAAGGCCGAGGAGGAGGGGATTCCGGTGAACGTCCGCGATTACCGGCGCGACCGGTACGAGCGCGACGCCGTGATCAATTTCCTGACGCTGCTGGGCTGGAGTCCGGGCGACGACCGGGAGCTGCTGACCCTGGAGGAGATAACCCGCGAGTTCTCCATCGGGCGCGTCGGCAAAAGCGGCGCCATTTTCGACTTCAAGAAACTGCTCTGGTTCAATGAGCATTATATGAGGCAGCGCGACGAAGGGGAGCTGGCGGAAGAGCTCATGGCGCTCATCCGTGAGCGCGGTCTCCCCGGTAAAGAGTCGCTCTCCGAAAAAGAGCAGGCCCTGGCATCGGACAAAGATTTTCTTGCCGGGATGGTGCGGCTGCTCAAGGAGCGTGTGTCGCGGCTCCCGGAATTTCTGGAGGCGGGGGGCTTTTTCTTTGAAGCACCGGCGCAATTCGATGAAAAAGCGGTCAAAAAGGGATGGAAGGAGGACACCCCGGCACGTATCACGCGTTACCGGGACCAGATTGCCGGCCTGGATGATGCCGCGTTCCGGGCGGACGAGCTGAAGCGCATCCTCACGGAAATGGTGGAGGCCGAGGGAGTGGGATTCGGCAAACTGATGATGCCGCTGCGCGTGGCCGTCACAGGCGCGGGTTCCGGTCCGGACCTTTTCGGGACGCTTGAGCTGCTCGGTCGCGATGAGGTGACCGGACGGCTGGATGCGGCTTTGCAGAAGCTTGGATAGCACCGACCGGATGTGTGGCCGATAGCGCATCCACCCGAAAAGAGCGGGAATTTCGGAAGGGACGGACCCGCAAACTTCAGGATTGCGTGATTGGGAAAAAGAAGGGATCCTTCCGTATTATTACGAGCAGGCAAGACCATTGTGAACTGGCAAGTTCGTTGCGAGCAGTCAAGATCATTACGATTTGTCATGACAATCGCGGGTCAATATTGAATTTCGGGTGAAAAGATGGAATTATTGGGCAAAAAAAAGAAGAAAACGGGGCTGGCACTGGGTGGAGGCGCGGTGCTCGGGGCCGTCCACGTCGGTGTGTTCAAGGTGCTGAAAGAGAAAAACATCACCATTGACTGTATTTCGGGCACGAGTATCGGGGCGTTCATGGCTGCGCTGTATGCCTTTGGCGTGAGTGCCGGGGACATCGAGAAGGTCAGTGAGGATCTGAGCTGGCTGGACATCTCGAAGATGTCGCTTTCCAAATTCGGGCTCATGTCCAATGAAAAGTTCGGGGAGCTGCTCATCGAGCAGATTGGGGACAAGAACATCGAGGATGCGGACATCCCGCTGAGGATCATCGCCACGGACATCGCTACGGGTGAGAGGGTGGTCCTGGAAAAGGGGAACCTGGCCGATGCGGTCCGGGCCAGCGCCTGCATCCCGGGTATCTTCAAACCCATGGAAATCGACGGACGGATGCTGATGGACGGCGGGATTGTCGAAAACGTGCCCGTTACCCCGCTGGTGGATATGGGTGCCGACCATATCATCGGCGTGATGCTGACGGTGAGCGCGGCGGCAAAAAGGCCCGAGCACATCATCGAAGTGCTGCTGAACACCTTCGAGTTCATGATCACCAACATCAGCAAGCCGTATCTGGAGGATGTGGATGTGCTGATCAAGCCGGACCTTTCATCGTTCGACAAGGTGGACACCAGGCAGATCAGGGACCTGATCAAAATCGGCTATGAAGAGGCGGAAAAAATGCTGTCAAACTGAAGAAATTGACACTAAGGAGTGCCTTTTTCCGTTTTTTGTGCTTATTTGAGATCAGTCACTGACATGAGATCATTCAAACCGGCTGAATAAGCTGAAATAGTACCTTTATGCCATTCTATAACAAAAACATCAGTATCGTCAGGGCAATGGCGCTTCTGCTTGCGGTGCTGCTTGCCTCCATATTGTCCGGTTCCGCGGCAACAGCATGGACCGGACCGGATACCCTGGCTATTGTCCCGTGTGGTGATGTCTCCTCAAATGAAGATACCCTGGAAGTGGACACCGATTGTGACGACCAGTTTATCGAAACGGCGTGGGACAGGGATCATACGGAATGGGATGGAGACCATGCTGGCCAGGCTGATCCTGGGATTAAAGCGGAGGAGGGGGATGTGGAAAGCCGGGCGTTATCTGAATCTGATGTGGCTGAAGATGAAATCAACAGAACGGACGGGTCTTCTCAATCCGGATGGATGGGGATCCTTCCTCCGATAGCCGGCATCGCCTTTGTGATTTTGCTATTTGTCGCTTACCGCTTTGGAAAGACGACAGGGAGAAAATGACAACCAATGCCCTGGCACATTTTAAAAAGGCAGGAAGCTATTCATTTTTAAATGAGTGCCGTTACGTTTATACTTGGTGACGGTCAGAAACCATCCGTAACTCACTTAGAGGAAGATTATGAGCGATGACAGTGCGCAAAGGGATTCCCACAGTAAATCGGGAGCAGACAAGGGTGCGGCCCCGGATCCTGGTAATCCAGCGGCGGCCGGGTCTCCATCCACCGGAAAGCAGCACTGGCTGACGCGGTTCAAGGCCCCGAATACGGTCATCCTGATCCTGGCGCTGCTCTGCTTTTTTGCCGCGCTCACGTGGGTGATCCCGGGGGGAAGCTATGATCGAATTGAGGAGGACGGGCGCATTGTGGTGGATCCGGGTTCGTTCCATCCGGTGGAATCGGAGCCGGCCGGACTCGTGGAGCTGATCCTGGCGCCCATCAGGGGTTTTACGGACTCGTTCGCAATCCTCATCATCACCTTTGTCTTCATCGTGGCCGGCGCCTTTTCCATCATCCAGAAAACGGGGGCCTTCATGCTCGGGATCCGGAAGGCGGCCATCCTGTTCAACCGGCATGATTCCCTGCGGCCGTTCTTCATCCCGGTCTTCATGGTGCTCTTTTCGCTGATGGGCAGCATCTTCGGGATGGCCGAAGAGGTGATCATCTTCATCCCGCTGTTCGTGCCGCTGGCCCTGGCGCTTGGCTATGACTCCATTGTGGGTGCCTCGGTGCCGTTCATCGGTGCCAGCGCGGGGTTCGCAGGTGCGGTGGTGAACCCGTTCACCGTCGGTGTGGCGCAGGGTCTGGCCGAGATCCCGATCCTTTCGGGTTGGGAATTCCGCATGGTTCTCTGGCTTTTCACGACGGCGACCGCCATCTGGGTCGTGAGCAGCTATGCGCGAAAAATATACCGGGATCCTGCCCGCTCGCCGATGTATGCTTTTGACAGGACCCGGGAGGAGGAGCTGAGCACGGATGCCTCCGACAACGAACCGTTCACCTGGCGGCAAAAACTGGTGCTGCTTGTATTCGTGACGGGCATTGTGGTGCTGATCTACGGAGCGACGAACCTGGACTGGTACATCACCGAAATGGCGGCGCTTTTCCTGGTGATCGGTGTGCTGTCGGCCGTCATCGGCGGGCTTTCCGGCAATACGGCCGCCAATGCGTTCATTGACGGGATGAAGGATGTGCTCGGCGCGGTGGTGATCATTGCCTTGTCGCGCTCGATCCTGCTCATGATCACCGACGCCCAGATCATCGACACCATCCTCTATGGCCTGTCCAATGCCATTGACGGCTGGCATCCGGTCGTATCGGCCGAGATCATGCTGCTGGTACAGACGGTGATCAACTTCGTGGTGCCGAGCGGCAGCGGACAGGCGGCGCTCACCATCCCGATCATGGCGCCGCTGGGCGACCTGGTGGGGATCACCCGGCAGACCGTGGTGCTGATATTCCAGATGGGCGACGGAATCACCAACATGATCATCCCGACATCAGGAGTGACCATGGCCGTGCTCGGAATGGCCAAAATCCCGTGGAGCACATGGGCTTCGTGGCTGGCCGTGCGCCTGCTCTGGTTCTACCTTGTTGCCATGGCGGCCATTGCCATAGCGGTACTCGTCGGCTATTCGTGATCCTGGAGTGCCTGTTCGGGTTCCATGCGTTTTCGGGTGATCAGACGGGATCCACCCCGGAAAGTCAGGTAAAACCAGAACCATTCCGCCATGACCCGGAACCGGTTGCGGAAACCGATAAGGAAGAAGATGTGGACCAGGGACCAGAGCAGCCAGGCAAAGAAACCGCTGAACCGCCAGCTGCGGATCTGCGCAATGGCCCGTGCCCGGCCGATGGTGGCCATGCTTCCCTTGTCGAAATATTCAAATACCGGCCGCTCTTTTCCCGCCATGTCGGCCCGTATGACGCGTACTGCATGATCGCCGTGCTGTATCGCTCCCGGGGCGATGGCCGGCGTTTCCCTGCCATTGGGATTCACCTGCCGGGCAGCGTCGCCTATCACGAAAATATCGGGGTGTCCGGGCACGCTCAGATCCGCTTCCACCCGAAGGCGCCCGTCTTTCTCCAGCGGGACATCGAGTGTTCTGAGCAGCGGAGAAGCGGCATTTCCAGCTCCCCAGATCACCGTTCCGGTCTTGATAAAAATCTCATTGGTGTCGGAAGACTGTCCGTTTCCGGAGGTGTCTTCCGTAACTTTGATGCGCACGCCTTCTTCGTTGACATCGGTGACCATGCTATTGCGCATCACCTTCACACCCATTTTCTCCAGGTCACGAGCTGCTTTTTCGCTCAGGGATTCGTGATAGGTGTTGAGGATGCGTGATTGTCCTTCCACCAGGATGATTTCGAGAAGGTCCAGATCGACATGCTCGTAGTCTTCCCGCATGGTTCTTGCGGATATTTCCGCAATGGTGCCGGCAACCTCCACTCCTGTGGGCCCACCGCCGACTACCACAAACGTCTCATGGTATTTTCGCTTTTCGGGATCCGGCTCCCGTTCGGCCTTTTCAAATGACATAAGAATACGCTCCCTTATGTCTAGGGCATCGGAAAGTGTTTTTAGTCCGGGAGCATGCTTCTCCCAGGAATCATTTCCAAAATAGGAGTGGCGGGTGCCGGGTGCCAGGATCAGATAGTCGAATGGAAGGCTTTGTCCGTTTTCCAGGTGGATTTGCTTTTTACCGGTATCCACATCCACGACTTCGCCCATTCGCACATGCACGTTTTTGTTCCGTTTGAAGATGGCCCGTGCAGGGACGGCAATGTCGCCCGGTGCAAGGGCG
>SKWQ01000082.1 GCA_007128855.1 Balneolales bacterium | reverse complement strand
GCCAGCCGGACCAGCAGCATGGATGTGGCCAGCAGGATCAGGATGGATGCGATCAGTGCTGCGATGAAGATGGCTGCCGCGGCGAAACTTTCCAGCAGCAGGGCCAGAACAAGGGTGAGCAAGGCGATGATGCCGGCCCCGACTGCCATTTTTACCCGCTTTTGCACATGCGCCAGCGGGGAGAAATCCGTAGCCCGTATGGTCAGCAGCGGCGGGATGCTGTTGATGCTCAACAAGGGCAGCAATGCCAGGGCAAAACTGATCGCCACACCGGTCAGGAACCCGAGCAGCAAAGCCGGATACGATATCTGCTGGATCAACTCAAACGGCAGGAAATCCGCGAACAGTACGGGCAGAAATCGCTGTACCAGCAGGCCGAACAGGGATCCGATCACGGCACCCGCCAGTCCGATTCCGGCTACCTGAAGCCCGAAGATGTGCACGGTTTGTCTGGAAGATGCCCCGAGGCAGCGCAGCGTGGCCACCACACCGCTCTTCCGCTTGATGTATACATAGACGGCGCTGGCCACCCCGAGGCCGCCGAGCATCAGGGCGATGAAGCCGACCATGCCCAAGAACCTGGTCATTAGATCCACGACCTGGGCGAACTCCGCCTTGCGTGATGCCACGGTTGCCACATCGATGCGGCGGTCGGCGGAAGTATCACGGATACGGTCGGCGATGACCTCGATCCCGGCGTCGTCAAGGTCGATGCCGGCGCCTGCAGCCCACGCAGCGGATGTCCCATCGAACCGGATCCAGGTACGGTACTGCACCCTGCTCCCCCGATCCAGCAGGTTCGTGTCCTCCACCACATCCCGCGGGATGATGACGCGCGGGCCGATCAGCGAAAAGGCCGCCGACTCCCCCGGCACCTCCAGAATGGTCCCCGATATGGCCAGCCACTCATTCCCGATGCGGATGGAATCGCCGACCTGCAGTCCCAGCTGGTTCATGACGGGCCGGTCCACCAGTGCGGTGCGATCCCGCTGATAGCGCCGAGCGGCTTCCGGCGGATCGGTCTTGATCTGGCCATAAAACGGAAACCCGCCGTCGATGGCCCTGATCTGGGAAAGCCGGGTCTCATCCCGGTACAGCACCATGGTCGAAAACTCAATGGAGCGCGACTGCTCCCCGCCGACCGAGTCGATCAGAGCGATGAGCGCCTCTCTGTACGGTTCGTTCCGGGTGATCTCCAGATCGGCTCCGAGCAGTTCCCTGGCCTGGTCATCCACGGTCAGCAGCACATCGCTGCGGAACGAGAGGATGGCCACCAGCGCCGCCACCCCTGCCACGATCCCCCCGCAATAGAGCAGCAGGCTGCGAAGCTGTGAGCGTGCGTCCCGCCAGGCGGTCTTGACGCTGAAGAGATCCGGGAGGATACGGTTCATGAGGTTGCGGTTCTTGTTGTTGCCTTGCCTGAGTCCGGCTGCACCCCGGCCGCGGCGGAATCGGATGCGATGGCACCGCGTTTGAGCCGGATCACACGGTCGCACCGTGCTGCCAGGTCAGGGTCATGGGTCACGATGACCAGCGTTGTGCCCACTTTGCGGTTGAGCTCGAACAGGATATCCTCAATCTGCTCCCCCGTCTCGGAATCCAGGTTGCCCGTGGGTTCGTCGGCAAAGAGGATGTCGGGCTTGTGGATGAAGGCACGCGCTATGCCGACGCGCTGCTGCTCCCCGCCGGAAAGCTGGGTGGGATAGTGGTCCATCCGTCCCTCCAACCCCACATCCGAGAGCAGGCGCCGGGCTTCCCCGGCAACATAGTCGAAGGGCACGCCGCGCAGTTCGACCGGGACCATGACGTTTTCCAGCGCCGTGAGGGTGGGAATGAGCTGAAACGACTGAAAAATGAAGCCGATGTGCCGGTTCCGGATGACAGCCAGATCGTCCTCATCCAAATCGTGGATGGCGTGCCCCTTCAGGATTACCTGTCCGGATGTGGCCCGGTCCAGTCCGGCCGCCAGTCCCAGAAGCGTGGTCTTGCCGCTGCCCGACGGACCGACGATCGCGCAGGTCGTTCCCGGTTCGATCACGAAGGACACACTGTCGAGCACGGTGAGCGGACGGGTGCCGCTTTGATAAGTCTTTGTCAGATTTTCGACGCGAAGCATATATTGGGTCAGTAAAAAATTGAATGTCGTCTCAACTGTAAAACTTATTTGTGTACAAAATCGTTGTCAGAGTCGACAAGAAAAATACAGATACGTACCCATGTCAATAATGATCACTGCGATCCTCCTGTCGCTTCTGATGTCCGCTCCGGTGCCGGGCACGGGCGCATCCTCCCATATTTCCCCCGAAATCGGTACCATTGGGGGAATCAAACAACAAAATGTCACGATGGATAACCAGGCAAGGCAGGGCAACGGCGAAGTCCTTCCCCGAAGCGGGACACTCCGCACCGGCGACGGGCGCACGGTGACCATCCTGTTTTTCGGGGACAGCATCACGGCCGGTTATGGGCTGGATCCGGACCAGGCTTTTCCCTCACGTGTCCAGGATATGGCGGATTCCCTTGGATACGCCGTCGAGGCGGTCAATGCCGGCGTGAGCGGTGAGACCTCGGCAGGCGGGCTCCGGCGCGTCGACTGGATACTGCAGCGGCCGTTCGACATTTTTGTGCTCGAACTTGGGGCCAACGACGGCCTGCGCGGCATGGATCCCGGACACACGCGTGACAACCTGCAGCAGATTATGGACAAAGTGCGGGATGGGCGTCCGGAAGCGACGATCGTCCTTACCGGCATGGAAGCGCCGCCGAACATGGGCGAGGATTACATACTGGAATTCCGGCAGATTTTTCGGGATCTGGCCGAATCCAACGACGTCGTGTTCATGCCGTTCATCCTGGAGGATGTGGCCGGCGAGCCGGACCTGAACATGGCCGACGGTATCCATCCGACAGCCGAGGGCCACCGGATCATTGCCGGGAATGTCTGGAAGGTGATCGAGCCGCTGCTTCGGAAGCAGGTGCATTAAAACTCACAAGTTGGAAAGTCAACTCATATTCTGATCGATATGGCCCGATTCCTCATCCTCACAGGCATTATTTTCGTCGTGGTCGGCATCATTTTCCAGCTTTTTCCCGGACTGTTGAACTGGCTCGGACGGCTGCCCGGTGATATCCGGTACGAGACGGAATCCACCAGGGTCTATATTCCCATCACGACCATGCTGCTTCTGAGCATCCTCCTCACAATTGCGATCAATCTCCTGCGCCGTCTCTTTTAACGACCGTTTCCGGCAAAGCGGCACGCCCGTGCAATTGACTTTATTCAATCTCTCTATTAAATTGAATTTCAGTGAGTTGCATCTTTCACCAGACCGGTACGACCATGAAAACTGTACTGTCTTTGATAGCCCTTCTTCTCTGCGCACTTGCCATCCCGACGAAGCCGGCGGCACAGCAAACCCCGGATTTCGACCTTGAGGCCTACAAACAGTTTCTGGAACAGCACCAGGGGTTGTCCTATGACGGATTCCTGGAATTGTATCCGGTTGATGAACTGCTCAGCGAATCGCCCGTCCGATTCAGCGACGCCCTCTATGCTGACACCCTCCAGCGTTTTTACCGGCTCAATGAAGAGGAGCGTGCCCTGCTGGAGCGGCACAGTTTCCTTGTGACCGACCGGATCCGCTACGAAAGCTTCGGCGAGGCGTTCTTCACCATCTACAAACGCGACCTTCCCGTGTACCTGTCGAGCGATGCCATCCTGCACGCCCTGCACATGTCATACTCCGAAATACTGCAGGACCTGGAGCATTGGGAGCTCAAGCCGCGTCTGGCAGAGCTGCTCTCCGGGCTCCACCAGCAGCTTCCCAGGCTCGACGAACGCTACGGCGACGGACGGATGAT
>SKWQ01000260.1 GCA_007128855.1 Balneolales bacterium | reverse complement strand
CTCGGCATGCACCTGCTCACCGAGATGTTCTCGGTCGGGCTGCTCGTCCTGACCCTGGTGTTCCAGTACATAGCACTGCATTACATCGACAAGGACGAGAAACTGGTCAAGTCCATGGACCGGATCCGCTGATCGTGCATGAGCAGACAAACCCGAATCCATTAAAGAATCCGGGCCATGCAGAATGAACCCCAATCGATGGTGACCACCCGCATCGTGCTGCTGCTTGCGCTGGGGATGGCCTCGTTCGCCTTCGCCCCCATATTTGTGCGGATGGCAGGGGAGACCGACCCGCTGGCCCTGGCCGCGATCCGCACCGTCACCGCCGCGCTGGTGCTGCTCCCGTTCTGGCTTCTGCGCACCAGCCGGGCCGAAACCTTTTTCAACCGGCGCGACAAGCTCATTGCCGCCCTGGCCGGGATCATCCTGGGGTTCCATTTCATCTTCTGGATCCTGGCCATCCAGAACACCACCGTTGCCTCGGCCTCCATCCTGGTGACCATCCACCCGGTGATCCTGATCCTGATCGAGGCCGGCTTCTTCCGCCGGGTATTCCCGCCCCTGGTGTGGCTGGGTGTTTTCATCGCATTTTCGGGTTCGGTCCTGCTGGGCTACTCCGACGCCCGCGCCGACACCCTGTTCGAGCATGCGCTGCTGGGGGATATGTATGCGCTGATCGCCGCGCTGCTCTTCGCCCTCTATTTCCTGATCAGCCAGCGCCTGCGGCAGAAATCGGACTGGATGAACTACGTGGTCCGTGTCTACGGAGCCACCGGGATCACCTGCCTGCTCGTGGCCCTGGTCTTCGGCAGCGACTTCCGGGTGGAGCCGGTCGTCTGGCTGGCCGGGATCGCCCTGGCGCTCGGACCGCAGATCCTCGGGCACGGCTCCCTGAACTATGCCGTCAAGTTCGTGGCCCCGACCCTGCTGGCCACCCTCATCCTCACCGAACCGGTCTTCGCCACCATGCTCGCCTGGGCATTTTTCGGGGAGATCCCGCCGTGGCTGACCTTCCCCGCCATGGCGGTCATCATCGCCGGGGTGGTCCTCACCTGGTCCGGAAGAAAAAGAAAACAAAAGGCTTAGCCGTATCCCCCAGGAAAGCACGCGACTTGTTTGTTAGAAGGGCTTTTCCATGCCGGGGAAGCGGCTGTTTTCATTAAGAAACTCTAACGTATTAAGTGCAACAAAAACAGATTTATTTCGTAATTTGGGAGCAGGTAAAAACAAACGAAATCAAGCGTGTCTTTGTTTGTGATAATGTCATCAGAGCAGTATCTGGAGTGACCAAATCGAACGGAATTACATGATACGACAGGGGCATCGGCAGTTAGCCTGATGGCGGATGTCCCGAACTTATGAGACCGGCCAAAGAACATATAAGTAATGGTGTAGTATATCTGCTTTTCCTGCTCCTTCTCTCCACGGGGTTTCAGGGATGCGCAGAGCAGCAGGAGCGTCAAGAAGCGACCTACCCGGATCCTGTCGCGTTCGACTTCGACCAGATCAGGGAGCGCGGCACCATCCGCATGATTACCCGTTACAACTCCAGTTCCTACTTCCTGCACCGCGGAATGGACCGCGGCTTCGAATTCGAGCTTGTATCGCGTTTTGCCGAGGAACACGGACTCAAGGTTGAGGTGATCCTGCTGGGTACCGAAGACGATCCCATCACCCTGCTGAACCGGGGCGACGGCGACCTGATCGCCAGCAACTACGCGATCACCCCCGACCGTACTCCCCACATCGCCTTTTCCAGGCCCTACAACTTCGTGAACCAGGTACTGGTGCACTCCGCTGACCGGTCCGCGGTGGAAGACTCCTCCGGTCTGGATGACATGACCATCAGCGTGCGCCGGAGCAGCTCGTACTATACCTCCTTGCAGCAGCTTCGCGACCAGGGCCACAACATCCACATCGACGTTGTCGGTGAGGACTGGAACACCGAGGCGCTCATCCACGAAGTGGCCGAAGGGCGTCTCCAGGCCACCGTGGCCGACGATAATCTTTTCCGTATAGCATCCAACTACATCGACGGTGTGCAGGCCGGGCTCATCCTCGCCGAACAGGATACCGTGGCATGGGGCGTTCGTCGCAATGCACCGCAGCTCAAAGAGCAGATGGATGCGTTCATGGCCGATCATTTCCGCATCCGTGAATCAGATGGACGGGTCCTGCGATCCGCGTTCCTGAACGTGCTGCGCCGCCGTTACTTCGAAGACGAACGCCAGGCCTCCCGGTTCCGTGACCGGTCGTTCGACATGATCTACACCGGATACATCTCCCCTTACGACAACCTGGTGCGGGATATCGCGCAGGAAGCCGACATCGACTGGAAGCTGGTCCTGGCCGTGATGGCACAGGAATCCGAGTTCAACCCCAACGCGCGCAGCTGGGCCGGTGCGGTGGGACTCATGCAGATCATCCCCCGCTTCTCCCGCGTCGAGGACGAGGCGCTGCTTTATGATCCGGAGATCAACATCCGCGAGGGCGTCCGCTACCTGCAGAAGCACCTGAACCGCTACGCGCATCTGGACTCGCTCAACCGCTACTCCCTGGCCCTGGCCAACTACAACGTCGGCATGGGGCATGTTGCCGATGCCCGGCACCTCGCCGTGCAGCTGGGTAACGACCCGGACGAGTGGGAAAGCGTGGCCGATGCCCTGCTCCGGCTGATGCACCGCAAATACTACCAGCACGCACGCTACGGCTTCAAGAGAGGGGTAGAGACGGTGAACTACGTCGAGGACATCCTGGACCGCTACAGCCGATACCACGCCATCGCCGAACTGGCACTGCACTTCCAGGAGCGCAGTCCGGACTACGCCGTCACAAGCCGCTGACCATAACCCGAGGTCCGCCGCCGGCATCACATCACATCCGGGATCCCGCACCACGCATCTCCGCGGGCCGACCTAAACCACCTTGCACACGATCAGGGTGAGATCGTCGCTGAACCGGTTGCCACAGTACTCCGTGACCTCACTGATGATCCCCTCCATGATCTCTTCGGGATGCTGGTCCAGCCGTTTCTGCACGCAAGCGATCAACCGGTGCTCGTCAAACTCCTCCTCCCCCTTCATGGCCTCGGTGACCCCGTCGGTGTACATTACGACCACATCGTCCTTGCGCAGCTGCACTTCCCCTTCCTTGTAGGGCATCATGGTCTGCATGGCGCCCAGCAGCACCCCGCCCTCCGAAAGCAGCTCCGGCTCGCTTCCCTTGCGAAGAAGTATGGGTGGATTGTGCCCCGCGTTCACATACCGCAGTGTACGGGTCTCATGGTAGAACCTGCCCCAGAAGAAGCTGATGAACTTGTCGATCGGCGTATTCTGGTAGATGAGCGAGTTGATCTGGCCGGTCGCATCCGTCATGCTGATGTCAAACGGCTGGAGGATGTGCAGCACCGACTGCAGGTTGGCCACGAGCAGTGATGCGGGCACCCCTTTGCCGGTCACATCGGCAATGGCCATGGTGAGGTTGCGGTGGTCATCGCGGATCAGGTCGTAGTAGTCGCCGCCGACCTGATACGACGGGATGTTGGTGGCGGCCAACAGCAGATTAGGGGTCTCCGGCGGCGCATCGGGCAGCAGCCGCTGCTGGATCGCCCGGGCGATGGAGAGCTCCTCCTCCATCCGTTCCTTCTCGATCTGGTCTTCGAGCAGGTACGTTTTCTGGATGGACATGAGTGCCAGGTTGCCGAGCGAGATCAGGAAATTCAGGTCGGTCTGCTCGAACTCCACGCCATTGGCGCGCTTGCCAAGTCCGATCACGGCCGGCTCCTGGCCTTCGTTGTTGATCTTTAGGATCAGGTGGATCTGTCCCTCTTCCAGGAACGGATGCCGTCGGCGCAATTCGTCGTCCACCATCACGATAT
>SKWQ01000239.1 GCA_007128855.1 Balneolales bacterium | reverse complement strand
CAGTAGACCGCACAGGTGGTGATCTTCTGTTGAATCCCGGCCGTTGAAATAATATCCATGGCCTTTTGCAAGGAATTGCCGGAATCAGCAGAATCAGTTACCAGCAAAACGTGCCTGGCTTGACGCGGCACCAAGTTGCCCGTTTTGGTATTTCGTGTAAAACCATGACGCAAGGTCCGGTTCTGTATGAATCCGGGCAAATCGGTTGCAAGGGTGTTCAGTGATAATGCGATCAACGAACCGGCAAGCATACCAGTCCCGGGAATCCCGACAACAAGATCCACACCGGGTGGAATTTTGTGAATGTTTTGGGTTATGGTTTTACCCATATCCCTCAGGGATCTGTATTCCATTTCAATAGATGATTTTTTGAGATCTCACTGGATCTGAGCAATTATTAATACGAGCACAGTTGTTGTCCTCAAACAAGTCAAATAAATCATTGAAAAAAAATTAGAGTTTCTTTATGAAACAATTCATGACATTCTTCACCTGAACTGCGATCTATGGCCTTCAATGCTTTACGTATTTCCCTTTTCAGCGGCCGGTTGGTCATGGGAATTCTGAAAATGGCTGGCTGATGGCTAAAATTGATCTCCCTAAGCATTAAATCTGTGATATATGTAAAAAATTCCTGCTTAACTGTAATAATTGCCGAACAATAGCATTGCACTTTATAAAAACAAGGAAAAAGACAGAAATATGGCTCCAAAATGATACTAATTCAGTAAAACCTCGTGCAATACCTGACTCGTGTCTAAGGGTAGTAAAGATTGTAGCTAACAGGGGTTCATGGCAAATGAAACATATCGCTGTACGATGAAATATTTTTGGCAGTTCGTCATGGCCGACCTTCTGCACAGCTTGCGACCGTAAATAAATCAAAATGTTAAATAAACTTTCCAAAAATGATGATTTGGTGAGTGGGAAACAGATTATCAGCCATATCAAGGATATCGAAAATAAAGGGCCGGCAAGGGGGGCTCCCCCGAATGAATCCGATGTGGATGCACGCGAGATATCTACATTAAAGGATTCTAATATATAAATGATCCTATCACTACATGGATAACACCTTTCTGAATGGGTACGAAACGTTTTGCCTAAGCCCTCGATTAAGATTTTCTAATGTGCAAAACTTGGTTTTATTTACACTTGAGGGTAGTTTTAGGATATGTAAGAAACTGATTCCGGACCAACCAGTCCGGGGAAAATTAACTCAAGTGCAAATGGACAAGCCGACCGTAATAATCTATAGATCCGAAGGGCAGAGCAAAGGCAGGATGACAGACCTGGATCTGTATATCATGATACCGAAACTGGAAGCGTACACGGGATGCCCCGGGGCCTGCCATACATTGCCTGACCGTCCCGAAGCGGATGCCTCCATCGCACAAAGGACACAGATTTTCTTCAACCCGGCTAAAAACACAAGATATTTTGCCTGAAAAAATCCTTTTCGTTGCCGCCAATGCCCGGTCGCTTATCGCCAACCGGGGCGACCTCATCCGGGAGATGAAGGCGCTGGGCCACCACGTGCACGCCCTCATACCGGAATACGATTTCCTGCCGGAAGTGGAAGAACTCGGGATCACCTGGGACCTGGTACAGCTCAGCCGGACCGGGATGGATCCCAAAGCCGACCTCAGATACTACCGCCAGCTCCGCCGGTTCATGACCGACTGGCAGCCCGATATCGTATACAGCTACTCCATTAAACCGGTCATCTACGGATCGCTCGCCGCCCGGGCCAGCGGCGTGCCCATGGTCGCCGCCATGATCACCGGTATGGGCTATCTGTTCACCGGGGAATCACTGAAACAGCGGATGCTCCGGCACGTGGCCTCGTCCCTGTACCGGCGCGGACTCGCCGCTGCCGACCGCATTTTTTTCCAGAATCCGGACGATCTGGCCCTGTTCCGTGAGCTGAGCATCGTCGGTCCCGAAGACGAAGCCAAAATCACCCGGACCAACGGCTCCGGCATCAACCTGGAACGGTTCCCATCCTCCCCGCCGCCCATGCCGCCCGACGAGCCGGTCACCTTCCTGATGATCGCCCGTCTGCTGCAGGACAAAGGGGTGCGAGAGTTCGTCCGCGCCGCCGAAATGCTGCGCTCCGACTACCCGAGGGCGCAGTTCCTGGTCGTGGGTCCGCATGACACCATGCTGCCGCATGCCCTGCCGGCCGATGAGCTGGAACAGTGGAAGATCAACGGTGTTGTATCGTTCGTGGGAGGCGTCAAGGACGTCCGGCCCTACCTCAATGAGAGCAGCGTCTATGTGCTGCCGTCGTACCGCGAGGGCACGCCGCGATCGGTGCTGGAAGCCATGGCCACCGGCCGTCCCGTCATCACCACCGACACACCCGGCTGCCGGGAGACGGTCGTCGACTGGGTGAACGGCTTCCTGGTGCCGGTAAAATCGGCCGGGGCGCTGGCCGCACGCATGAAGATCTTTCTGCGCCAGCCGGACCTGATCGACGTCATGGGCCGCAACAGCCTGTCCATGGCCGAAGAGAAATACGACGTGCGGCTGGTCAACCGTGTCATACTGGAGGCCATTGGTCTCGTGGAGCCGCTTCCGGAAGAGGACAAACCATCGCATCCGGCATGGCCGCATCCACAAGGAACGGCACAGGAAGCAGCCGACCGCAAACTGCAATCTCAAACACAATCCGTGGAAAGTCCGTATCCAAACCCGCACTCACAACCAAATCCAAAACCAAAACCTGCAACCCGGCGTGAACGTATTGAAGCGACTGCTTGACATAGCATCCTCATTCCTGGCTCTTCTGATCCTGTCGCCGTTGCTGGTGCTGCTGGCGCTGTGGATTAAAGTGGACTCGCCCGGGCCCGTCTTTTTCCGCCAGAAACGGATCGGACGCAACCGGGAGCCGTTTTACGTGTTCAAGTATCGCACCATGACGCACCGCGACCCCGAGACCATCGACCAGCACACCGAACAGGTCGTCAGTGCCGGTGCCGACCAGCGCATCACCCGTGCCGGACGCTTTCTGCGCATGACCAGTCTCGACGAGTTGCCGCAACTGCTGAATATACTGTCTGGGGAGATGAGTCTGGTGGGACCCCGTCCCGTCATCCCCGAACAGCTCGAAGTGGTGCCTCACTGGTACGAAGACCGTTTCCGTGTCCGACCCGGCATCACCGGTCTGGCCCAGGTTCGCGGTCGGCGCAGCCTGAGCTGGGAGCAGCAATTGCAGTTTGACACAGAATACGCTCATAAGCAGAATATATTCAAGGATATAGGTATCTTGTTCCAAACGGTGTTTGTAGTGCTTACGGCCAGGGGCATCTATGGCGATCCATCCAAGAACTGGCGGGCCTATCGCGGAAAATGGGCCACGCAAACACAAGCACCGCACGCACAAAAGGAAGTAAAGGGAAATACATGATCTACATGTTCATCACAAATGAACCCGACATGGCGGAATTCGCCTGGAACAGCGGGGTGAATCGCATCTTCGTCGATATGGAGTGGATGGGGAAGTATGAGCGGCAGGGATTCCTGGATACCCATATGGCGTTGAGCACCTCCGATGACGTGGCCGCCATCCGGAACCGGCTCCCCGAGGCCGAGATCATGACGCGCATCAACCCGGTGCATTCCGAGTCCAATATGGAAATCGATGCATCGATCGAGGCGGGTACCGATGTGATCATGCTGCCCATGTTCAACACGGCCGACGAGGTGGAGAAAACGATCCGGCTCATCGACGGCAGGGTTCGGCTTTGCCTGCTGCTGGAGACGCCCCAGGCGCTCACCCGCATCGACGACATCCTGGAGTTCAGCGCCGGCATCGACGAGATCCATCTGGGCCTGAACGACCTGCACCTGGGCATGGGCCTCGACTTCATGTT
>SKWQ01000249.1 GCA_007128855.1 Balneolales bacterium | reverse complement strand
TCACGTTTCCTTGACATCACACGGCTGGAATCAGGCGCGCTCGTCCTGCAAAAGGAACCCATCCACCTCTACCCCATCATCGCCAAGGTGGCCAAATCGTTCAAGCGGGTCTGCGAGGAGAAGGACATCACGCTTGATTTCAAAATCGATGACACGCCCATCATTCATGCAGCCGAGGATCTCATGGAGGATATGGTCCGCAACCTGATATCCAACGCCATCAAATACGGTGATGACGACCGGACTATTGAAATTGAGCTGAAATCTTCCGAAGGTTATAGCATTTTGAGCATTACGGATCACGGGTACGGAATTTCCGAGGAAGAGCGTGACAAGATCTTCCGCAAGTTCTACAGGGCGAAAGCTCACCGGACCATTATCGGGAACGGCCTGGGACTTTCGCATGTCAAGGAGATCGTCACGAGGCACAATGGTACCATTTCGGTCGAATCAAATCCGGAAATCGGAACCCGTTTCCGTGTATCGCTGCCTGAAAACGGCGAAAATAACGACGCTGATACTACATGATCATAAGCCTGCTGCTCCTGCTCACTGCTCTCCATTCCGAAATGATGCTTTCGGAAAGGGATGGGCTTGTCTTCAAGCCGCCGGAACTCTCCCAGGTTTCCAGGGAGCTGGCCGGATCGGAGGCCAACTGGCCCATCGTCTTCCAGACGGCAGAATACCTGAGCGGCGAAAACATGTTTGTGCTGGATGCCGCATCCATGGCAGAGCTGGAACGGTTCCTGGAAAGCTGGCAGGATCTTGAGAAAAACCGGAAACGGTACAGCAACCTGATCCGGAATGGCGCAGGTGTGTTCGCAGCAAAGGAAGTGGCGCGGACCGACTCCATCTACCAGGCATTCCGCGGCATGGTCGACAAAGGGGACATCGATTCCAGCGTAGCGCTCATCTCCGATTACGACCGCTCCATTAGCGTCATGGCCCTGGCCCTCGAGGAAAACAGGGTGGTGGATGTGGAGGCGCGGCTCACCGAGAAACAGGGCACGGTGGAATACCGCAGGGGCCTGATCGGACAGTGGTTCTCCGCCACGGTCGGCAATCTGTTCCGTGAGGCGGACGGCGTTAGAACGGCAAATGAATCAACCGGAAAAGTGACCTTCGTTGACGGATCCGAGGTGACCCTGGCGAAAAGTACCACGGCCATCATCCGCAGCTCCCGGCTGGACCGGCTGACCAACACATCCGACGTCGAAATCAGCATCAGCCAGGGCGGTCTGCTGGCCAGGTTGTCCGCTGACGGCATCGAGCGCTCCAACTACCAGATCAGCGCCGGCTCAGCCACCATGCTGGTCAAATCCTCCAACTTCTGGACAGAGAAAACGGACGAAGACCGGGTGGTGATGGCCAACTACGCCGGCACCACCACCATCACCGCCGAAAACGAGGTCATCAATCTGGGCCGGAACCAGGGGACCATCGTCGTCCGCGGGCACGTCCCCCTGCAACCCATCCAGCTGCTCCCCGCTCCCCGCCTCCGCTGGGCCGCAACCGATTCGGTCATCACCGGCGACCGCATATCCCTGACCTGGAACGAAATTGACGGGGCCGCCAGCTACGAGGTGGACATCTCCGACTCCCCCTCCTTCGACGGATGGGTTCGCAGCATCCAATCTGAAACCAACCAGGGCACCCTGGCCGACATCCCGGCCGGTATCTCGCACCTGAGGATACGGGCTTTTGACGAAAACGACCTGCGCGGTGCGGAAAGCCAGACATACCGCATCCTCCGGAGCACCGGCACGCTGCCTCCCTATCTGTTCCTTGAGGATGGGGACCGCGCACAGATATACACTTCCGACCCCGAATACACGCTTTCTGGGGTTACGGAACCGAGCAGCACCATCAGGATCAATGGCAATCCCGTATCTGTTTCCTCAAGCGGTGAATTTTTCGTCACCCTGCGCCTTGAACCGGGCCTGAATCCCGTGGAGCTTCTTTCAACCAGCATGTCGGGAAATGTCACGCATCAGGAACGGTCCATCATAAAAATTTCCGAGGACAAGCTGTTTGACCTGAACTGGTCCTCTTTTGCCGAAGATGGACGGGTGCGGTACGCTGAGGATATTTTTGTTACCGGACGGGCCTATCCACCCCTGGAAGTGGTTGCCCGGATCGGTGACATGGAAAAAATTGTGCCCTGCGGCATCAACGGCAACTGGGCTTTGAGTGTGAATCCGGAACCGGACTCCGATCTGACCATTACCCTGCGGTACCGGGACAGCAAGGAAGTAATCGGTGAACGTACCTACCGGATTGAATGATCCGAAAGCCCGGAACCAGGTCGGCCCTATGTGCCGGCCGGAACCGTTCCCGGCTGTTTCGGATGTGCAACCCGACCATGAAAATCATAATGTGAAAGTGACAAGATGACCTCTACTCATCGTTTCTGTTATCGCATCGCAGCCGTAATCCTGACACTTGGTCTCATACCGCTGCACACTTCAGCACAGGAAGTGTATCTATCCATTTCCGGAAGGGACGCCATCGTGGACTCCGGGGACTTGTTGCACCAGTACGATTTCTGGATCCGGCCCCCGGAAGGTGCCACCGCATCCTCAACTGTGCGGCTGGAAGTATTCGATGCCGCCCTTGGCGGACATGGGGACCTTGTCTTCGACGGAACCACCCGCACCACATTTGAGCTCATACCGTTCCGGGACCTGTACCGCAAGGATGACCAGCAGATCGTCCGCGTGAGCGAAGAGGGCCGACTGCTCTCGACCGAGACCCTTCACAACGAATCCCGGTTCAACAACCGGTGGGTCAGCCTGTTCCATTTCGGGGATGACGGCCAGGTGGGATTTGAGGATGAGGGCTACGTGCTCCGCGTCCGCACGAGTGAAGGAAACGACGTCAACACGTTCAAGCTGAGAATGGGCGGTAATGATGCCGACAACTGGCAGATCGTAGCTTTTGACTTCTCCTTCTCGCTGGTCGGCTCCGCTTTCAGCAACCGCATCTTCCTGCAGCCGCTGTTCGACCGGGTTGCGCCCGTTGCTGTGGATATCCTCGGTGAGGAAGAGACCGAGGTCTACTATATCGATGCTTTCGGGAATACGGCTTCTGCCACGAGTCCCTGGACCGGCTGGGAACCCCTTTACCGGGACATCCCCAATGCCTGGGGGTTCATGGCCACCGGAGCGAACCAGTACTACAACAACATGGTCATCAAGGGAACCGAAGAACCCCTTGCCTTCATCTACGACTACCAGCTGCTCAGCTCCGAGGAGGTTCCCAGGCCACAGATTTCTTCAATCCCCGGCTCTGTTTGCGAGGAAGGCGGACTCTCGCTCAGCTTCAGCGGTGTGGGCCTGGACATCCACAATGCCATCTGGTTTGTGGAAGATGAAAGCTATACCGGACGCCGTTTCACGCATCCCTTCTCCTCTTACGGTTACTTCCCCTACGAAGTGGCTATTCCCGTGACAGGCCGGTTTTTTCCCAGATACCTGCTTGAGAGCGGCCGCATCCCCGTCCACCGTCCGCCGCACATCGATATTTCCGGCGGGACGGAATATCTGGCCCCGGGCGAGGCAATGGAACTGGATGCTTCGGAAAGCTATGACCCGGAGGGATACGAAATCCGGTTCGAGTGGTTCGTCAACGGCGAACTGAGAGGCGCCGGCGAACGGTTCTCCTTCTCATCCCAGACCCCGGGCAACTACAATGTGACCCTGAATATGACCAGCGACGGGCCCAACACGGAATGTGCGTTCTCGGAAGAGAGTGTCCCGGTACGTGTCAACTCCCAGCCTTACGCGGAAATATCCTACGAACCGGTCATTGCCCGGGATGTGGAAGCACGTCTGCGGGCCGTCAATGCCCAGGATGCCGACGGCGACGATCTGCGGTTCATCTGGG
>SKWQ01000229.1 GCA_007128855.1 Balneolales bacterium | reverse complement strand
CTTCTGGTCAACAACCGGGATCCCGATGATCTCATCCAGAAAACCTTTGTGGATAATATTTATGTCCTGCCTACAGGTCTGATTCCACCCAACCCCGCAGAGCTTTTGGGTTCTCGGAGAATGCGCCATTTTCTTGAACGCGTCAAGGCGGAATATGATTATGTTCTTGTGGACATTCCACCCATCAACGTAGTCACCGACGGCCTCTTAATCTCCAATCAGCTGGACGGCGTCATCCTTCTCTGTGATTCCGGCATCGTCTCAATCGACAATGCCAAACAGGCTAAAGCCCAGCTTGAAAAGGCAAAGGTCAATATACTGGGTGTGGTTCTGAATAATGTTTCTCAGGAGAATTCAGGATATTACTATTATTACCGGGATGATGCATAACAGAAACGAAGGAGCCTTGGAAGGCTCCTTTTTGATTGCTCTTGTTTATTCGATGGAGATGGATTCCTTCTTCCATAGTCCTTTAATGATCTCTACGGTTCGTTTTAAATCATCCTCCGTCATTTTGGTATCACTGGGGAGGCAAGCGCCCTGATCAAAGAGGGTTTTTGCAACCGAAGGTCCATGATCATTATGACTGAAAAATTCGTACCCGGAGAAGAAGGGCTGCATATGCATGGGCTTCCACACCGGCCGGCTTTCGATCTCCTCTTTTTCCAGGGCGATCATCACATCCAGGGGCTTGACCTTGGAGGTCTTACGGATGGTCATGGCGGAGAGCCAGTAATTGGGTTCCCCGAAATCCTCGATGGGCATCATTTCGATGTCCTTGATGTCTGAGAGTGCGGTTTTATAGGTCTCAAAGATCTTCTTTTTCTGCTCCACCCGAAGGTCAAGGATCTTCAGCTGTCCCCGTCCGATTCCCGCCACAATGTTGCTCATCCGGTAGTTGAAGCCCAGCTCGCTGTGCTGATAATGCCGTGCAGGGTCCCGGGCCTGGGTGATGAGGAACTTGGCCTTTTGGATGGCCCCCTCGTCATCGGAGACCAGCATGCCTCCCCCGGAGGTGGTGATGATTTTATTACCGTTAAAGGAAAACACACCGAAGGTTCCGAAGGTTCCCGTCTGCCGTCCTTTGTAGGTGGCTCCCAGGGATTCCGCCGCATCCTCAATGATAGGCACACCGTATTCCTCTGACAGCTTCACGATGGAATCAAAATCCGCACTTTGGCCGTAGAGATTCACCACGATGATGGCCTTGGGCAGGGCGCCTTTTTCCTTCCGGTCCCTCAAGGCCTTTTCCAGGGCCACAGGGCTAATATTCCAGGAGTCTGGCTCTGCATCAATAAACACCGGCACCGCCTTTTCATAGATGATGGGGTTGGCGCTTCCCGAGAAGGTGAGGCTGGAACAGAAGACCTCATCCCCCTGCTTCACCCCCAGCAGACGAAGGGCAATATGGATTGCCGCCGTTCCCGAGGTCATGGCCGCCGCCGCCTTCACTCCCACATAGGCTGCCATTTCCTTTTCAAACTCGTTGACATTGGGCCCGATGGGGGCCACCCAATTGGTGTCGAAGGCCTCTTTCACATAGTGCTGCTCCAGGCCTCCCATATGGGGCGAGGAGAGCCAGATCCGCTCCCGTTTCCCACTGTCAACCCGTACATCCCCTATAGGGTACTGATAGCCTGCACCGTCATAGGCTGCATACTGATAGGTGGGGATCAGATCCTTCAGAGCCTTCATTACCGACTGCTCCACCGTCTCCAGATCACCCTTTTCAATGATCAGCTCAAGATCCGAGATCTTCTCCTTCATCCGGTCGTAATTATCGAAGGAGGTCCGGGTGGTGTAGATCTGTTCTTCCTTGGTGGGATTCAGCTCCCGAAAGTTCACCTGGGGTTCCTCGATGTTGTCCCAGGCCTCTCCGGTGTGGAGGATGTTCATCTCCCCCTCTGCCTGCTCCTGGACCCGCTGATGGCTGACAAAGGCCTCTGCCAGCTCCCCGGCACTGATGGGCCGTCCCGGATTCAGAACAAACACCTCTCCCCCTTGAATCAGGTTCATGGTTTTGATAATCAGCCTTCCCGCATCCCGGTAGCCGAAGAGGTACTTCTTCTCCTCCGGGTCCTTCACCCGGAGGGGCTCTCCCTTCTCCAAGGCTTTTTTGAACCGGTCCAGATCGTAGTAGGCATTTTTCCCAAGGTCGGGAAAGCGCACCACGGAAAACCGGGTGGAAAACCTTTCATTGGCTCCCTGAAGCATCATTTCGCAGATCCGCTTGCTGGCCGACACCAGGTCCTTCGGGTCTCCCGTCCGGTTGGTGGACAGCATCAGAAGCTTCTCTGTGCCGTTTCTCTGGGCGGACTCCACCAGGTGATAGGTGCCCACCATGTTGTTCTTTGCCACCTCGCTGGGGTTTTTCTCCGACAGATGGCTTTTATTCAGAAAGGCCCCGTGGAAAACGAAGTGGGGCTTCTCCTGACTGAAGAGCTTCTCCAGGCCCTTCTCATCGTTGAGGGAGGTGATCACGGGCAGAATCTCATTATCCGGATACCGCTCGTTGATCTCCTCGGTCAGACTCTGGAGGCCGTTTTCGTTCACATCCAATAAAATCAGCTTCTCCGGGTTGCACTCCGCAATGGTCTTGCTGACCCGGCTTCCCATCACCCCGGCGGCTCCCGCCACAAGGATCCGTTTTTCCCTGCAGGCTTCATGGAGGGCCTCGGTATCCAGGACAATGTCCTTTTTCCCGAAGAGGGAGTCGATGGTGATTCCCTTGATCTGCCGGCTGAGCTGGTCCCGGGTGACGCTCTCCTCATTGGTGACAGTCTCAATCTTCACCCCGAGATGCCGCACCCTCTGAAGAATCCTTCGTTTTTCCTCATCGGTGAAGGATTCGGTAATGAGAACGATGCCCTTCGGGCTTTTTTCCCTGACCACAGCCTCCAGCTCCCGGAGGTTTCCCATCACGGGAACTCCTGCAATCAGCCGGCCCTTATGGGTGTCATCCTTTGTGAGGATCCCCATGGGATAGCGGTGGTCTGAAGAGTTGAACTTCATCTTTTTCGCAAGGCCCATGGCCCAGGAGATGTCCCCCACAATCAGGGTTTCGTCCATCTGTCCCCGCTGTTGACGATAACGGTATCGGGCGCTCTTTAAGGCCCGGTATCCGATCCGTCCCCCGATGGTCATTAAGGGGGTGAGGATGGTGGCCAGGATCACCAGGGACAGAATTACCTGCTTTAACAGCACCTGGCTTGCAAGAAAGATCATCCCCGCAAAGAGGCTTGCCGCCACGCCGTAGAAATAGTCCTCGTAGCTGGCATAGATCCAGATCCGTTGGTAGATGCGGAAAAGAGTAAAGATTATCAGATAGATTGCACTTGCAATCACCGTTGCAAAAAAATAGTCCCTTCCCAATCGCTGAAACACGTCTCCTCCAAGACGGAAATAGTAGGCCAGGAACAGTGCAACATTCACTGCAAGGACATCAAAGAGCATATGCAAAATGGTTTTCGGCCGGTTCAATGAGCTCATCGTCGGCTCCTTTCTTCAAAGGCTGATGGTTTTAACGCACCTTCTCTAGTTGATAAGACGAAGGGTTGCCTGATTTTGTTTCTTTTCATCATACACTTTTTAGCAGATATTTTCAAGAGAAAAGGAAGAACCCCGGAGGTTGGTTCCGGGGCTCTCGTTCATGTGCAGTTCATGTGCTCTTTATTGCATCCCTACTGGCTGCTGTAGACTCCAAGATTCTGGACAATGGTTTGCACCAGTTCCCCATACACGTCGTCCTGGATGCTGACAACAATATTATCATCCTCATCAATCGGCCCTTCAAAATCATAGCTCCATACTCCGTCACCGTCGGCAGTTAGAGTTTCGGAGACCACGATGGTGGGCGGCCCTCCACCGGGCTGCTTCCATGGTGTGGAAATT
>SKWQ01000004.1 GCA_007128855.1 Balneolales bacterium | reverse complement strand
GACCAGCATCTCCAGGCTCAGCTCGATCTCCTTTTCCGGTTTGTCCAGCAAAGTGGGAGCAAACGCTTCAAAGTCGTGCTGGATGTTGTTGTGGTTCTGATTCGTGGGGATCACGCAGTTCGCACTGGTGCAGTTGCCCTTGCTGTCGTACTCGTACTCATGGAAGAGAATTCCACGGGGTACATCCACGGCGCCGACGCCGCGACCCGCCCTGGGCGTGATCTCGGGACGGGGCTCGTCTCTGTAATCCTCCAGCAGCCGATCGATGAGCGACACCGAATCCTCAATGGAGTGGACGAACTCGACCAGCTGGGCCACGTTGTTCATGAACGGATTGTGGCAGACCGGTTTTAGGCCGAATTTCTCCGCCCACTGCTTCGCCAGCGGCGAAAGATGGTCATAATTCAGGTTGAGGCGGGCCAGGGCACCCACCATGAACGCCTCGCGCTTGTTCTTGCAGTATTTTGCCGTGCTCTGCGGCACCACGAACTCGTTGACCACGTTCACGTACTCGTCCACCGGATAGGTGCCGGCGTCGGTCGATCCGATCAGCCCGTCATAGAGCGCGTACTCATCGCTGGCCGTCAGCGCGATGAACTCGGTCTCCCGGGTGAAGTCCGGCAGCGCACCGGCGTTCTCCAGAATAATACCGGCCACCAGGTTGGCCGTCCCGACCGAATCCAGCAGCTTCTGCCGGTATTCCTTCAGCTTGAGCGGCGACGGGGTCCGGTAGAATCCGCCGGGGATCAGATTGGTTGGATGGGTGGTGCGCCCGCACACCACTTCCGAAAACTCGTTGGCCAGACGATGCAATTTGACCACGGCCAGCACGGCATCGGTGTGGGTCCGGACCAGCGGGATCACACTTCCCGTCCCGAAAAGGTCAGGTGAAATGAGGTAACCCAGATGCAGGATGTGGCTCTGCATGTTCTCACCGTGGATCGCCAAACGCCGCAGCAGCTGACTTTGCTCCGAGATTTCAATACCCATCGCCGCTTCGGTGGCCTTGAGCGAGGCCAGTGTGTGACCGATGGAGCAGATTCCGCAGATACGCGAGGTGATCTGTGCCAGCTGGTGATACGGTTTGCCGCGCACAAACGCCTCGAACAGGCGCGGGGCCTCGGACACTTCCCACATCACCTTCTCGACCTTGCCGTTTTTGGCGTTCAGGACGATGTTGCCGTGCCCCTCGACACGGGTCAGATGCTCGACATTGATGTTGATCTCTTTCATTTGAAGCCCTCCTCTATCATCACTTTTTCGAGCACTTTGACACCCTCGTAAGAAAATACCCTGGCACCTTCGAGGATCTCCTCTTTCGTGAACTCCGCCTTGGCAAAGGCCGCCAGACCGAACCGGAGCAGGTCTTCATTGGCCATGACACTGTGACAGCCCTCGCAGTTGTACCCGCGGCGGGTGCAGTAGGCGTTGCAATTGGCGTAGGTTATCGGCCCCAGGCACAACACCCCGCGGGACAGCAGGCAGCCCTGTCTGCGGTTGGGACATTCGGAACAGACCGACACCCCGTTGATGTCGTATTCCCTGCAGAGTTCGGAGAACACGCAATCACCGCTCACGAAACAGTTCCTGCAATCCTGCTCGTGCTCTGACAGCAGCAGCTCCACCACCTCCCGCCGCTGATCGTACACCGGCCGGCTTCTGGTGGATACCTTCAGTCCGTCCACCACCGGAAGTGTGCAGCTGGACTGCAGTCCCGGCCTGCCGCCTTCCAGTACCTCCACCACGCACAACCGGCAACCCGCCGGACGCGCCACAGCATTGAGGGGATTGAAGCAGAGGGTGGGCAGGTGCACTCCATTGGCCCGGGCCACATCCAACACCTTCTGGCCTTCCTTGCATTCATATTCGGTGTCATTGATGGTTATCTTCATTATGCACCCTCCCTTATGTCACAACGCAGGCATCGTTTCGCTTCCATGACGGCACACTGATCGTCCAGGCACATGACCACCTCCCGGAAGTTGTTCGCCCGATCCCTTGCGGGAATGGTCAATATGTCCGCCCGCGGAAGCGGGTCCTCATTATTTGGCGGATTCATTGAGTACTCGAACTGCGTGAGACCCTGAAGCCGGTCCAACCGGTCCTCGCCCATCAGCTTCCTGTCCATCTGGCGGGCCGCGTTCTTGCCGTGCGCCACGGCTTCGATGACCGTGGCCGGACCCAGCACCGCATCCCCGCCGGCAAACACCCGGGGATGACTGGTTGCCATCGAGTAAGGATCCACGGATATGCGCTGCCTGTGGTTCACGAACTGTTCGGCCATATCACCGGCAAATTCCGCATCGATCTGCTGGCCGATGGCCGTTACAATGTAGTCGGCCATGATGGTGACCGTCTCGTATTCCACCGGAACCGGTTTGCGCCGGCCCCATTTTGTGAATTCATCCATCTTCATCTTTCGGAACACCATACCGGTGGCCCGTCCTTTTTCGACCAGTATCTTCTCAGGAGCCAGCAGGAAGTAGAACTCAATGCCTTCTTTCTTGGCTTCGCCGATCTCTTCGGGATACGCCGGCATGTCGATTTCTTCACGACGGTAGGCGATGATCACTTTTTCGCAGCCCAGCCGGTGTGCGGTGCGGGCCACATCCACCGAGACGTTGCCGCCGCCGATCACCAGGAGCCGCTTGCCCAGGTCCACTTTCTCGCCCAGGTTCATCTGGCGCAACAACTTCATACCGTTCAGTATGCCGGGCTTGTCCTCGTTCGGCAGGTTCATCGGCAAATCGTTCTGGGCGCCGACACCAAGGAAGACGGAATCGTACTTTTGGAGCACGTCCTCGAACGGCACGTCCTTGCCGACAGCCGTGTTCAGCCGGACATGCACCCCCAGGTCGATGATCTGCTGGATTTCCCAGCGCAGGATATCGCGAGGCAGGCGGTACGGCGGGATGCCCCACATCAGCATGCCGCCCAGCTCCGACTGCGCCTCGAATATGGTGACATCGTGGCCCAGCCGCTTCAGGAAAAAGGCCGCCGTGAGCCCGGCGACCCCGCCACCCACAATGGCTATCTTCTTGCCGGTGGCTTCCAGTTTCCCGAGTTCGGGCCGGTATCCGGCCTTACCGTCAAGAACCTTGTCGGAGCAGTACCGATGGATCATCATCACAGACAGTGGCTGATCCATCAGGTTGCGCTGGCACCGTTTTTCACAGGGATGGTCGCACACGCGGCCGCAAATAGCCGGGAAGGGATTGTCCTGGCGCTGCAGCTCGTAGGCCTCGCCGTACCGCCCTTCGGCCACCAGCTGCATCTGTCCGGGCACGTCGGTCCCGGCCGGACACGTGTCCTGGCACGGGGTCAGGAACAGCGAGGCACAGGTTGAGGACGGACATTTTTTATTGAGGATGTGCTGCTCATACTCGTGGCGGAAGTATTTCAGCGTGGTGAGCACCGGGTTGGGCGCCGTTCCGCCCAGGGCACAAAGGGAGCCGTCCCGGATCTGCACCGACAGGCGTTCCAGCAATTCGATATCGCTCATTTTGCCGCCACCCTGACAGATGCGCTCGAGCACCTCCAGCATGCGGCGGGTGCCCATGCGGCATGGCGTGCACTGTCCGCACGACTCTTCCACACAAAACTCCAGGAAATACCGGGCGATATCCACCATACAGGTGTCCTCGTCCATGGCCACCATGCCGCCGGAGCCCACGATGGAGCCGAGCTCCTTGAGATTTTCGTAGTCCACCGCCACATCCAGCAGTTCCGCCGGGATGCATCCGCCGGACGGACCACCGGTCTGCACGGCCTTGAACGCGCGCCCGTTCTGCATGCCGCCGCCGATCTCGTAGATGATATCCTTCATTTTGGTACCCATGGGAATCTCCACGAGTCCGGCCCGCTCGATCTTGCCCACCAGGGAGAAGACCTTGGT
>SKWQ01000053.1 GCA_007128855.1 Balneolales bacterium | reverse complement strand
TCATCCAGATGGTCCCTGCCGGCGGATGCCGTGGCGACGAAACGCACGCGGCTCCCCTCGGGAAGGGTGCTGCTGTTGACGGCGTTGGTCGTCCGCACGAGCAGGGCGTCGGCCTGGCGCACCTGGTCCACCGTCCACCCGGCAATCGGGTCATAGGGCACAAACCGTATGGAGGGATGCAGGTGTCGTTCGAGCTGATAATGGTGCCGGTCGGCCAGGACGGTGATCACGGGAAAGGTCTTCAGTATCTGTGTTGGTGATGCCGCCGGGATTTCGGTGGATCCAGGATCTCCTTGATAAGGATCCCGTCGCGCAGTTTCTCAGGATCCATGAGCACCCGCTTGATGTAGTTCCTTCCCCGGTCATCCATTACCACCACTTCCGGGGTTTCATCAAGATCCTTATAGATGGGGTTGTCGCCTTCGGTCAGTTCGCGGTTGACCAGGTCGGCCTGGGCGCCGATCTCGGTACCGGAGGCACCCTGGTAGCTGAAGGGGTTGGCCGGCGCAGATCTTGCCCCGGAACCGGAGCCTCCGTCGCTGCCGTGGATGGGGCCGTGAGACGGATGGCGATGGACGCTCTCGTCCCGATGTCTTCCTTCAGATCGCGATCCCTGTCGGGTGGACTGCCGGTCAGCGGCGCGCGCCGGTCGGTCCGCATGCTCCGCAGTATCTGTCGAACGCCCGCGTTCTCTTCTCGGCTCGTCCCCGGAGAGGACATGCTCCAGTCCCTGGAAGAAATCTTCCCAGCTCTGCTCGCCGCGCTCCTCCTGCTGTGGTGGACCGGTCCGTGCCGTCCGCGTTGGGGTTTCCGGTGCGTCGTCGCTTTCAGGCCGCGCCCAGGGCTCCGTGTCGGTCCGCGCCTTCTCCGGTCGCTCCGAATTCCCCTTAAGGCCTTCAAAAATGCGCCTTATGAGCGGAAAGAAGAGAAAGATCAGGATCAGGATGGTAAAGAAATCGAATTCCATCTGTTGGTTGCCATTGATTATATTCTGTGCGATAATGCAGCAAGATATCAATTTTTTACACAAGAATTCACATGGAAACCCTGGCATGCGACAGGACGCGAACTACCGGTCTGCCGCCATCAGTTTCCAGCCGGCATGCATCGGACCATTACCGGGTACAGTCCGGACGGCATCTGAAAAACGATGATGAACGACCGGACCCTTCCGATAAACCATGTCCACTTTCCAGAAATTAACGAATCAGCCCCAGATGAAATCTCACAACATCGTCTCCCTCATCCGAAAAAAGCGTGACCGGGAAACCCTCACGTCCGACGAAATCCGCTACCTGATCCAGCAGTACAGCAAAGATACCATGCCAGACTACCAGATGAGCGCATTCCTCATGGCGGTCTTCCTCAACGGACTGAATGATGACGAGGCGGCGGCGTTCACCCGGGAAATGCTGCACTCCGGAACCGTCCTGGACCTGTCCGATGTGCCCGGCACAAAGGTGGACAAACACTCCACCGGCGGGGTCGGCGACAAGACCTCGCTGATCCTGGCCCCCATCGTGGCGGCCTGCGGCGTGCCGGTACCCATGATTTCCGGCCGCGGACTCGGCCACTCCGGCGGCACCCTCGACAAGCTCGAATCCATCCCCGGCTTCAACGTCAACCTGGACCTCAAGCGCTACGTCGAGGTACTCCGAAAGCACAAACTGGTCCTGATCGGACAGACCGAGGAGATCGCACCGGCCGACAAGCGTATGTACGCACTGCGCGATGTGACCGCCACGGTCGAATCCATCCCACTGATCGCCGGCAGCATCATGAGCAAGAAAATGGCCGAGGGCATCGACGCCCTGGTGCTGGACGTGAAGTTCGGCAACGGTGCTTTCATGAAGACCCGGGAGGATGCGCTCAAACTGGCGCAACGCCTGGTGTCGATCGGCGAGGAGTTCGGCAAGCGCACCATCGGGTATCTGACGAGCATGGAGCAGCCGCTGGGCAACATGATCGGTAACTGGCTGGAAGTGTACGAGAGCATCGAATGCCTGAACGGGGGCGGACCGGAGGATCTGCTCGAGGTCACGCACCTGCTGTCCGGCACCATGATCTGGCTTGGCGGCGAAGCCGGATCGGTGGAGGAGGGGATCGAACGCAGCAAGGCCGCCGTGGCCGACGGCAGCGCCATGCAGAAACTGATGGATATCGTTCTGGAGCAGGGCGGTTCCACCGAATTTCTGGACCGGCCGGATGATTATCCGCCCGCCTCGCACGCTTTTGACGTTACCGCCGCCTCGGACGGGTACGTCACGGTGATGGACGCCTACGCCATCGGCATGGCCGGGGTGGAACTGGGTGCCGGACGCAAATCCAAGGAAGACACCATCGATCCGGCCGCCGGCATCATCCTCAGGAAAAAGATTGGCGATACGGTGCAACAGGGTGAAACAATCGCCCGGTGCTTCACGAATAAGGAAGAACAAGCGGACAGTGTCCGGCAGATGCTGCAGGATGCCGTCACTATCGGTTCTTCCCGGCCAGAGATACCGGCCCTGATCACCGATACGGTAACACGGGACGGCGCAAAACCCTGGAGCTGATCGCCCGGACTTGTCCGGTTTCATTCCAAAATAAACCGGAGAAGTTATGTGGAGAAGATTTGTACGCGCCATCAAGTCCCTGTTTGGCGGGATTGTCGGCTCAATGGAAGACCCCAAGCGCATCCTTGAGCAGAACATCCGTGAGCTGAACGACCAGGTTCCGCGGATGAACGAGAACATCGCAACGGTGAAGGCCAATGTGATGCTGCTGCAGAAGGAGGTGCGCCGCTATGAGGAGCAGGTGCAAGACCTGACCGCACGCATCCAGTCCGCCATCCGCGCCGAGCGGGACGATATCGCTGAAAACTACGCCCTTCAGCTGCAGCGATCCCGTGAAAACCTGGAGGTGTCGCGCCAGCACCTGAAGCAGGCGCAGCTGGCCTACGACAAGGCCCTGCAGGTCAAAAAGACCTTCATGCGTGAAAAAGACCGAAAGATACGCGAGGCCAGGGACGCCATGCGCGAGAGCGAGCGGTCAGAATGGCAGGGCAGGGTGGCCGATACGCTTGAGCAGTTCGAAGTCGGCGGCATGGACGCCACCCACGACGAGATGATCGCGCGCATCAGGGAGGGGACCGCGCGCAATGAAGCCCGCATGGAGCTGGCACTTGACAGTGTCGACAGCAAATCACTTGAGCTGGAATACGATGCCGAAAAACTCAAGGCGGCCGAGATCGTCAAGCAGTTCAAAAAGAAAATGCGCGGCACACCTGCGCTCACTGAAGGCAAAGAACCTGCCGGAGTGGTCATCGAGCGCGATGAGCCGAATATCCAATCAAAAAACACCGTTCATGTGAACCGAACCAACCATGTCTGACTATCGCTCCATCCATTTCACCCGGGAAGCGTTCCTGCATCCGGTCAATCTGGGGTTTCTGTTGACCGTCAGTTTCCTGGCGCTCCTTTATTCAGGAACACCCTGGATGCCAACCATCCTCTTTTCGATCGGCCTGGGACTGGAACTGCTGTATCTGGGTACGGTGCCGCACAAACCGTGGTTCCGGCGCCACATCACTTCCCGGAGAAATGAGGAGCTGCGCCGTTCGGGGCGTATTGAAAAGGATCAGTTCGATCATCTTGAAGTCGGGAACCAGAAACGGTTCCTGATATTCCGGGCCATCCATGAGAAGATCCTGGCCAACTTCGAGCGACTCCCCGGATCATCCAGACCGCTGACGCGGCAGTTAGCCGAGCGGTTGGACCAGATGAAGAGGGAATACCTGGCTCACCTGGTGCTTCAGGAGCGTTACGGGGAATACCTGGAACATTCCTCACCCGAATCCATCATCATTGAGATACGGACGCTGAATAAGGAGATAGCCGGAATCACTTCCGAGCGGCTCCGGGGAGTAAAACAGCGTCGCCTCCAGATCCTGGAAAAACGATTTGGCCGGCACCATGTGGCCGCTGAAAAATCCGAGATCTGCCGTTCCCAGCAGGAAACCATGGAAGATGCCATCCGATATGTGCATGAAAAGTCGATAACCATGACCCATCCCGGTGAGCTGGACGGACACCTGGACCGCCTCATCTCAGAACTGGAGGAGGCTTCGGCGATCATACAGGATATTGAAGATGACCTCCCACCGACGTATACTGTGCTGAAACAACTGGAAGGTCAGGCGGATTAAGATGCAGGATCCTATACTCTCCGCTGACGGAATTGATCAGCACCGATCCTGTTCCGGGTGCTGCCGAAATCTAAGAGTTGACTATGGGCTATCAGCCGGAAACCCTGTTGGTGGAAATGGAAGATCGTATTGCTACCGTAACCATTGACCGACCGGCAAAACTCAACGCACTGAACAGCCAGGTCCTGGATGAGCTCCGGGAGTTGTTCGAAGCGCTGCAGGATGACGACAGTGTAGGAGGAATTGTCATCACCGGCTCGGGTTTGAAGGCATTTGCTGCCGGAGCCGATATTTCAGAATTGCAACGGCTGCGCGTGAGAAGCGGGGAGAGGTCATCTGCGAAGGGTCAGGCCGTATTTTCCCTGATCGAATCGACCGGCAAACCGGTCATTGCCGCTGTCGAGGGTTATGCCCTTGGAGGCGGTTGCGAGCTTGCCCTGGCGTGCCATCTGCGGGTAGCATCCAGGACAGCAAAGTTCGGGTTGCCCGAACTGGGGCTTGGACTGATGCCCGGGTACGGGGGCACACAGCGACTGCCCCGGCTCATAGGCAAGGGCAGGGCCCTGGAGCTGATCCTTGACGGAAATCCGATCGATGCCGACCGGGCATTCAGCATCGGGCTGGTCAACAAGGTCGTGGAGGAGGGTAAAACAGTCAGGACCTCACGGGAATGGCTCGGGTTCATCATCAAAAAGGCGCCTCTTGCCATCCGAACGGCCATCCAGTCGGTGCATGCCGCCTATCCCAATCGGGCACAGGGGTTTCAGGATGAATCGCGTCTCTTCGGCTACCTCTGCGGCACCGAAGACGCCGCCGAGGGAACTGCCGCTTTTCTTGAAAAACGAAAACCCAAGTTTTATAACAGATAAAGCCGTATTATTATAATTTGAAACAACCCTTTCTCTAAGGGGGGATCCTGTGGATCCCGATTCTTCCAGGAAATCAAAGAGGTAACAGAGACACCTTGGATACATCCCCGTCATCACAGGAACCGCCACCTGAACCGGGAGCTGCGGTATGAATGAGTGGCTTCTGATTGTGTTTGTGATTCTGTTGAGTGGTTTTTTTGCCGGATCGGAAATCGGCTACGTCTCAGCCAACCGCCTGAAACTGGAGATACGGGCCAGGAAAAACACGATGCGCTCCCGGGCTCTGTCGCATTTCCTTAAAGACCCCGAAGCGTTCCTGTCCACCACGCTCATCGGCAACAACGTTGTCAATGTACTCTACGCCACCCTGATGGCTCTGTTCCTGATGCAGCCCGTGTCCAGTGCTTACTTCTCCCTTTTTGACGTCTATCCGTCGGATTTTGTCGTCCTGATGATTCAGACGCTGATCGCCTCGCTCATCATCATGCTATTCGGCGAGGTCGTTCCCAAAGTGGTTTTCCGGATCAACTCCGAAGGACTCATTTTCAATCTGGCCGCCATCTATCGCGGACTCAACCTGCTCTTCCTGCCCTTCATCCGGATTGCTAACGGGATCGCCGGCTACCTGATACGCCTTTTCATGCCGGAGTCGGAATCGTCGGTTCAGGTCTACCGCAGGCAGGATATCGAAATGCTGCTCCGTGAAATGGGTGACAGCGAGGAGTCGGATATCGACCGCGATGACTCGGAACTGCTGACCAACGTGCTGCAGCTCTCCAACAAACGGGTGCGCGATTCCATGATTCCCCGAACGGACATTATTGCCGTTGAAAAGAATGCCAGCCTGCAGGAGGCGCTTCAGAAATTCGTGTCATCCGGATTTTCGAAAGTCCCGGTGTACGACCAGAGCATCGACAACGTGATCGGAGTCGTTTTTGCCTACGACCTGTTCAAAAAACCGAAGAATCTCGGCGAGATCATCCGGCCAGTAAAGCACATCCCGTCCAGCCAGAAATCCAAGGACCTGCTTTCCGAATTCCAGAAACTCAACATTTCCCTGGCCATCGTGATCGATGAATACGGAGGAACGGCGGGACTTGTGACCACCGAGGACCTGCTCGAGGAGGTGGTGGGCGACATCCAGGACGAGTACGACATGGAAGACATGGTCATGAAGAAGCTCTCGCACAATACCTTCATCCTGAGCGGGGATGTACCGCTGCAGGAGCTTGCGGAGCGTTTCCCCACGACCAGGCTTCCCGCACGCAGTCAGAGCTACGAAACCGTGGCAGGGTACATCATCCATGAAACCGGCCGCATCCCCAAGGTCAACGAAGAGATCCTGATCGAAAACCACAAGTTTATCATCAGCAAGGCGCGTCAGTCGCGCATCGAGACGGTCAAGCTCATCGTTCTCTAGGAGGGCATGCACTGGTCCCGAAATGCCCGCGACCTTTGGTCGGCCTCAACCGTGGTCCCCGGTCAACCCACTCGCGTCCTGCGGTCAAGCCCCCGGTCGATCCACTCGCGTCCTGCGGTCCGCCCACTCGATTTCGAACGGGTTTTCGGCTTCGAACCGGCCGGCCGAGCGCACCCATTGTCCGTTCTGTTGGATGCGGGTGTAGCCCTTCTTCAGCGGGGCGTTTGGATCGGATGCCAGCAACCGGTGGTGCAGGTCACTCAGCTGTGAGCGCTGCTGTATGAGGTGGCGGACGCTCACGGCAGCGATCGAATCGCCCAGATGCCGGTTCTGATCCCTGTAGCGCATTATCCGCTGCTGCAGGATGCCGGCCATCTGCTTTTCCTGCCAAGAAAGCATCTCCATCTGTCTGGAAATGCGTTGCTTGACTTTGTGAAGGGCGTAGTTGTCCAGGAAGCGCGAAACGGTGTCTTTGTGGCGCTTCAGGAGCTCCGAAAGGCGCCGCTCGATGGTGTACTGCAGGTCGCCGATCCTCATCAGCAGGTCATTGCGGTCAGGCACCGCCATGACGATGGCCTGCGTGGGTGTGGCCGCCCGCGCATCCGCCACAAAATCGGAAATACTGAAGTCGGTTTCGTGTCCCACCGCACTGATGACAGGAATGCGGCAATCCGCAATGGCCCGTGCAACGCTCTCTTCGTTGAAGGCCCACAGGTCTTCCAGCGAACCACCCCCGCGACCGACAATGAGCAGGTCCGCATTGCCGGATTCCGAGAAATGCCTGATGCCCCCGACGATTTCAGGGGCGGCCTGGGCACCCTGGACGGCAGCGTGATACAGGTGCACCTCACTCAGCGGGTATCTTTTTTCGAGGGTGTTGCGCATATCCTGGAATGCGGCACCGGTGGCCGACGTAACAATGCCGATAACCCGGGGGAACGGGGGCAGTGGCTTTTTGCGGCCGGCATCGAACAGTCCTTCGGCCTCGAGCTTGCGCTTGAGTTCTTCAAATGCCTGCTGCAACGCTCCCAGTCCGGCAGCGCGAACGGACCTGGCAATCAGCTGATACCGCCCATGCGGGGCATAGACCTGTACCGATCCGCTCACGACCACCTCGTCCCCGTGCGCCGGGACGCGGTCGAGCTGCTGCCGCATCGAATTCCACATCACGCATGAAAGCTGTGCTCCGGTGTCTTTCAGGGTAAAATAGAGATGGCCGTTACGGCTGGTCTGCGGCTGGCTCACTTCACCGCGGACGCTGACCCAATCAAACCCGCTTTCCAGTAGCGCCTTGATCTCCCCGGTGAGGGTGCTGACGGTGTGTACATGTCCGTTTTCATCGGTAAACTGCTGCATAATTCCGGGTTTTGATACTGTTTACATTGGCTTCATCCCCAAGATAGCGAATTGCGGGATGGATCGGGTGCGGACCCTTGCTGATTCCCGATTCCCGAAGTTCCCGGTTTGACGGGTAAGGGGCACGTGCGGTTTGCGAAGGTGCGCATGGAAAAAAATGCTGGCGTTTTTCGCAATATGAAAGACGCGGATTGCCTATATTCACAATCGGAAAAACATCGGCCGACTGCGTGCCTGACCGGTGGCTGAATTCGGAACAAAACCCTTTCTCCCATGAGTGAAACCAAGGATCTCCTGATCACCAATGTACGTCCCGTCGATGACCAGCGGGACGGATCCGAGACCGTTGACATCCGAATCCGTGACGGGATCATTGTGGATGTCGGTCCGGTCGCAAAAAGCAGTGACAAAGCCGGGACCGGACAGCCGGAATCAGAAGGGGATGTCCCGGTATTTGATGCAAAAGGGGCTTTTGTCTCACCGGGGTGGATGGATATGCATGTGCACCTTCGCGAGCCGGGCTTCGAGCACAAGGAGACCGTACGCACTGGTTGCGCCGCCGCAGCAAACGGCGGGTTCACGGCCGTTGCTTGCATGCCCAATACCAATCCCCCCATCCACACCCGTGACGTGGTCAGCTATGTGTTGAAACAGGCGCAGGGGCTTCCGGTGGATGTGTACCCGATCGGAACCGTTTCCAAGGAGAGGGCCGGGAAATCGATTGCCGAGATGGCCGACATGAAGGAAGGCGGCGCTGTTGCGTTCAGCGATGACGGGGATCCTGTTCAGGACAGCCGGCTGATGCGCACGGCATTGGAATACGCGGCAATGCTGGACGTGCCTGTTATCAACCATGAGGAAGATCTGCCGCTCTCACGGCCCGGCCATATGCACGAGGGACGTGTCTCCACCCGGCTCGGACTTGCCGGAACGCCTTCCATCGCCGAAGAGATCATGATAGCCCGGGACATCCTGTTGTCGGAACTGACCGGCGGTCACGTCCATGTGGCACATATCAGCACACGAAAAGGGGTGGAGCTGGTCCGGGAGGCAAAAAGTAAGGGTTTGAAGGTGACGACCGAGGTGTGTCCGCACCATTTCGACCTCACCGATGAGGAAATCGAACGACAGCAATTTCATACCAACTGGAAAATGCACCCACCGCTCAGGACCGAAGATGATGTACAGGCCATGATCGAGGGGTTGCAGGACGGCACCATCGATGCCATTTGCACCGACCACGCCCCGCATTCGGTGGACGAGAAAGAGGTCGAATTCATCTATGCGCCCAACGGCATCATCGGCCTGGAAACGGCGTGGAGCATCATCTGCAAGCGGCTCTTGTCTAGCGGAAAACTGTCGCTGCAGGATGTGATCCGCAAGTTGGCCATCCATCCGCGCACCATACTGCGGCTTCCGGTCCCAAAACTGGCAGTGGGCGAACCGGCCAACCTGACACTGTTCGATACGGACACGGAATGGATCTGCACCCCGGAATCCATCCGGTCAAGGTCCATCAACACGCCCTGGCTGAATGAAAAACTCAAAGGCCGGGCACGGGCTGTCTACAACAACAGCCAGTTCGTCCTGGTTGGGTCGGATGAGAGCAAGTGATGATGACTTACTTGCGAATCAGTTGACTTCCTGAAGGATCTTTTCCAGGTCGAGCGGTTCGGATTGTCCCGAACTGCCGTTCCTGCCGTTTGACGATCCGTTGGAATGTCCGTTGGAACGCCCGTTGGCGTCGGCTTTGAGCTTTTTTCGGTACTCTTTTTCGAAAAAGAACTCATTTTCACCAAATGCCGGCTCGAGGTCGTCCAGCCAGACGGCATCTTTATTGTACTTGGCAAAGAAGGGGCGCCCGGTCCAGTCGGGGTTCCGGCCCTGCAGGAACTGCAGTGTGAACACTTTTTCACCGGCCACATTGTTCACACCGAGCACGTGGACCTTCCCGGGTCCGGCCGACATGCTGGGTCCACGTACGGTCCTCGCGATGCCACTGATCTGCTTGAATGCACCGCGGAAGATCTTCCACGCCTTTTCAAGCGGGATGTCGAAGTGGTGTCGTGCACCGGTATCGCGTACCACGAACATGTAGTAGGGTATCATGCCCTGCTTTACCTGCTCACGCCACATATCCGCCCAGATATTTGAGGAATCATTGATGTGGCGCAGTAATGGGGACTGGGTGCGTATCTGTGCCCCGGTGGAGCGAACGCGTTTGGCCGCCTCCTTGTGGATATCGGTTTCCAGTTCCACGGGATGGGAATAGTGGCCCATCAGCGCGAGGTGAAGTCCGGAGTCGGTTACTTTCCGGAACAGGTTCAGCATCTCGTCCGCATCCTTGTCAGTGACGAATTTGTATGGCCAGTAGGCGAGTCCTTTCGTGCCGATCCGGATGGTCCTGAGGTTCGGCAGGTCGGCTTCGAGCAGGGGTTCGATGTACGAAGCCAGCACCCGTGATTTCATGATCATGGGGTCGCCTCCGGTGAAAAGCACATCGGTCACTTCGGGATGCTCCTTGAGGTATTCGACCAGGAGCTCCGACTCCTTCATGGCAAATTTGAGCTCATCGATTCCCACAAACTGCGGCCAGCGGAAGCAGAAAGTGCAGTAGGCGTGGCACGTCTGACCCTGACTGGGGAAAAACAATGCTGTTTCCTGGTACTTGTGCTGCATGCCGCTGAGTGTCTCGCATCCTAGCTGCGGTGTGTTTTCATCTTGCTGTCCGGCCGGATGCGGGTTTAGCTGCATGCGTATTTCGTTGGCTGTAGCATTGACTTCCTTTCTGGAGGCCCCTTTCTTCAGAACTGCGGCCATTTTGTCGAAATGATGCGTTTTGAGCATCGTTTTCTGAGGAAAAGTCAGCTGGAAAATGGGATCTTCAGGGATGTTGTCCCAGTCGATCAGTTCCTCAATTACGTAGTTGTTTACCTTGAAAGGCAATACGTTACCGACCACTTGAATGGCAAACCGGATATCTTCAGGAAGCTTTTTTATCTGAGGGATCTTCTCAAAGGTCCTGAGATTGTATGATTTATACTTCGGTGATTTTCCATCGATAAAAAAGGTCTCATTTGGCTTGAAATCGAAGTATGGCAATGCTACCTCCTTGTTTAAAAGTTCACGGTTTGTCCACGCTTTTCTCCTGTGGAATGCTATAATGCGGCAAAAACCGCCCTCGTGCGGACAAAACCACGATAAAGCACTGTTGCTACATGCAATCCAAACAATCAGTTAATGTTCAGACCAGGTTGAAATGACTTGCATTCCAGTCAAGTCAGACAACAAGTGCGGAAAATAAGTGACAAGCAAAGGCGCATATCGTCCTGTTAATTAGTGATATACGATGCTTGTTTGTGTATGTTAAATTTAACAGAAAAACATTCAAGCGCAACCTGAATATTGTAACTCAAAATCGCACCTGATATTGTGAGCTAATAAAACCATGGCATGATCCGATCACGCCATGGCTTATTGTCAGGTCTTAAGTATACAAAAAGAATGCCAATCATTCAATGTGATGCTTCCGGAAGCGGGTGCGGCTGACCAGCTCTCCGTCTGAATATCGCTTCTGGTCATAGGCAATTCGCACCCCGTCATTCAGGGTCCAGTCACTCAGTACCAGCTTGACATCCACTTCACGTCCCTGGTTGGGATCAAAATGGGAATAGGTGATTTCAACGGGAAGATTGTCATCTGCAGAGACATGCAGTGTCACATCATAAGCACCGCCAATGTGAATTTTCTTGATGTCATCATCGGAGTCGATAAGCGTGGCCTGGAGCACGTCGCCCTGCATGGCCAGGTAGACCGGATCTCTTTTCAGCTCATCGAGCATGGATTCCACAAAGGCGGCGGGAAGCGGCTGCTCCTGTCCGCCCATTCGGATCACACCGCTGCCGTCAGCGATTTCGATCACCTGGCTGCCCATCGGAGTGGAAATCTCCATGGTCACAGTATCGGGGAAACGCATGCGGGAGGTGACCTGAAGCGACATCTCGCCTTGCGGGGTCTGCACGTGCTGAACCCCTTCCAGCACCAGCGTACCCGTATCACCGTTCTCCAATATGGAAGCGGCTACTTTTCGGAGCCATTCAGCGCCTGCCTGAACATCCCCCTCCACTGCTGCGCGCTCTGCGCCGGGACGTGGGATGGATATATCGATTTCCTGGTACTCACCCATTTCTGCCAGCTGATCTTCGATAAGGTCGCGGTTGCCGACGATCAGCACCTTCATTTTGTCCGGTTGCAGATATTCATTGGCAACTCGGTGGATGTCATCCACGGTAACCTGCCGGACCTGCTCAATGTACTGCTCGAAGGCATCTTCCGGCAGGCCGAGATTGTAATTGCCCATCTGTTCGGCAAGGATCCGGGCATAGCTGTCATAGCGGAATATGATACGGTTGAACATGCGCTCACGGGTCTCGTCCAGCTCCTGTTGCGGCACCCGCTCGTCCTGAAGGCGCCTGATCTGATGCATGGTGGCTTCGTAGGCCTCTAAGGTGTTTTCGGATGCCGTACTCAGGCCGGTAAAGAACATGCCGGGATAGCGAACATTGCTGGTATAAGATCCGTAGACCCCGTAAGCGAGTCCCTGTTCGGTCCGGACTTCACGGAACAGCCTGCCGGAGAAACCGCCGCTCAGGATCTGATTCATGATCTGAAGGGCAGCATAGTCCGGATTGTCGCGAAAACCACCGATATGGCCCATGCGGATCTGGCTCTGGTTCATGTCACCCTTGTGCGCAAAGAAGATGCCGTCCTCGAATTCGTAATCCACTTCCGGCAACTCTATGTCCACCGGCTCCCCTTCTTCGAAGATGCCGAAGGCTTCTTCGAGCTGGGTACGGAGGTCGTCCGGGTCAAAGTCACCTATCACCCCGACCAGCAGGTTGCTTCCCTTAACGATTTCCTCATGGAAGCGGATGATGTCTTCCCGCGTGATGTTTTCAAGGGTTGCATATTCTATGTTCCTGGCGTACACCGATTCGGGACCGTAGATGAGTTTCCGGAACTCACGTCCGGCCACGGAAGATGCTTCCTCATTGCGGCGTGATATGGCGGTCCTTTGCTGTGTCTTTGCCAGGTCGATCCGCTCCTGCGGAAAGAGGGGATTCTGCAGAAGGTCGGTGAAGACCGGCAGAAGTTCACTGAAATCCTCTTTCAGTACGTTCATCCGGGCCGATCCGTTGGTAAGTCCGATTGATGTTTCCATACTGGCGGCACGCACTTCCAGAAGCTCGTTCAACTCCTCTTCGGGGTACTGGTGCGATCCACCCGAACGCAGCACGTTGCCGGTGATCCATGCCAGGCCGGTTTTCTCGGTCGGTTCCAGCCAGGAGCCGCCGTTGATGATCACATTCACGGCGACCAGGGGAAGTTCCTTGTCCTGCAGCAGGAAGAATTCAATCCCGTTGTATGAGAAACGCTCTACATCAGGGGTTGTGAAGGATTTTGGTTCGGGGAACTCCAATCCCTCAACCGGACTCTGCAGCGTCGGTACGGAAGAGCCGCATCCACCGAGCCATACAAGTAAAAGCAGTAAAACGGATAGTTGTCTCATCGTGATTCTCATGTTTGGATATTAGTTGGATGCAGTGGTTTCTTCGAGGGTGCGGATGGCGCCGACGGTACGGTTCTGTTTGCGGAAATAGGTTTCGGCCACACGCTGAAGGTCCTCCGCCGTAATCGTATCCATTACATCGAGATCGGTGAATATGGCTCGCCAGTCACCTCTTTTGGCATGTGCCTGGGCAAAATTGAGGGCCATGCCCTGGTTGGAGGAAAGACCGCGGATGGCCGATGCACGCGCATTGGTACGTACCCGCTCTATTTCGCTCTCGTCGATGTCACCCTCGCGGATGCGATCCAGCTCTTCATAGACGGCTTCCTCGATATCCGCCAGATCCACTCCCTGGTTTGGTATGGCAAAAATGATGAACAGGCCGGGGTACTTGTTGCCCGGAAACCCGTTTTGCCCGCCGATTTGCAGCGCTTTCTGCTCTTCCGTCACCATTCTGCGATACAGCCGTGAGGTCCGTCCCTGGAACAGGACACCGCTGAGGATATCAAGGGCAACGGCATCGG
>SKWQ01000245.1 GCA_007128855.1 Balneolales bacterium | reverse complement strand
GGACGATGTGGACCGTATCCATCCTGTTCATCTACGGCCTGAAAAGCGCCTGGCTGCCGTGGCTCTGGCCGGTCTGGAACCAGATCTTCCTGATGATCTTCCTGGCCATCTGGCTGCGCCGATCCAACGTTATGACCGGGGCGGAGTGGATCCGGACCCGCTTCGGGGAAGGCACCGGCGCCCACCTCTCGCATATCATCGTGGTCGTGTTCGCCGTGATCACCGTGATCGGCTTCATCGCCTACGGATTCGAGGGCATCGGCAAGTTCAGCAGCATCTTTTTCGCACATGACCTGTCGTTCCGGTTCCTGGGTATCGATTTCACCTCCGAGGAGGCGTACGGACTTATTTTCATGGGCATCACCACGCTCTATGTGATCAAGGGCGGAATCTACAGTGTGGTCGGGACCGAGGTGATCCAGTTCCTGATCATGACCTTTTCGTGCATCGTGATCGGCATCATCGCCATGACGACCATCAGTCCGGAGCAGGTCTACGCGTATGTCCCGGAGGGGTGGGGCGATTTCCTGTTTGGATGGCGGCTGGACATGGACTGGTCGGGCATCATGAACTCGGTCAATTACCGCATTGAACAGGACGGGTTCGAACTGTTTGGATACGCGCTCATCCTCATGATACTCAAAGGCATCATGGTGAGCATCGCCGGTCCCGTGCCCAGCTACGACATGCAGCGCGTGCTGGCCACCGGCACCCCGAAAGAAGCCGCCAAGATGAGCGGACTGGTGATCCTGGTCCTCTATTTTCCGCGTTATTTCATGGTCGCCGGCCTCACCGTGCTGGCCATCGTGTTTTTCAGTCCGGAGCTCAACGCCATGGGCGCCGACCTGGATTTCGAGATGATCCTGCCCTATGCCATCAGCAACTTCGTCCCGATCGGATTCATGGGGATCCTGCTGGCCGGACTCATTGCCGCGTTCATGTCCACCTTCGCCGCATTTGTGAACGCAGCCCCCGCGTATATTGTCAATGACATCTACAAAAAGTATATCAATCCGAATGCCGAGGACCGCACGTACGTCCGGCTGAGCTACGCCGCCTCGCTGACGGTCGTGATCGTCGGCATCCTGTTCGGTTTTGTGGTGGATACGATTCACGCCCTGACGGTATGGATCGTGGGCGGACTGTACGGCGGATACATCGCGGCCAACCTGCTGAAGTGGATCTGGTGGCGGCTGAACGGATATGGTTATTTCTGGGGGATGCTGGCCGGAATCGTGGCGGCGCTGACGACCCCCGCGCTGTTCCCCGACCTGACCGCGCTGTTCGCCTTCCCGATCGTGTTCGGTTTTTCACTCGGCGGGACGATCATCGGTACACTGCTGACCAGTCCGACCGAGCCGCACGTCCTCAAGAAATTCTACACCGAGGTGCGTCCGTGGGGATGGTGGAAGCCGGTCCAGGAGGCGTGCACGGCCGAGAATCCCGCCATTACGCCCAACACCGACTTCCGCCGCGACATGTTCAACTGTGCGACCGGTATCGCCTGGCAGATGTCACTGGTGGTCATGCCTATCTATCTTGTGCTGGCGGAGTATCCCAAAATGGGGGTGAGCATCGCCGTTTTTGTGCTTACCAGCGTGATCCTCAAATTCAATTGGCTCGACAAGATCGAGGACTATCCGGCCGGCACCGAACTGAGTGAGAGGGACATCCGCGGCCGGCTGAAGACGGATGAGCCATGATTGCCTGGTTGAAGCTGACCATGCCGGCGCTGTTGGTTGGCATCGTGATATTGCATACCCGGGCTTTCGCGGCAGGTGCAGGAGCATCTGATCCGGCGGCATCTGGCGTGCCGTCGGCTGCCGATGTATCAGATCCGACAGTGAAGGTGCTTTTCGACCCTGCACTTGAGGGCGGTGTGCCCGAGCTGATGCTCTTTCCGCGGCCCGGAACGGGGCATCCCGTGCCTGTCTGGGTGCGTGCCTATGTGCTGGATGATGACGACCGGCCTGTGACCCGAGCCGAGCAGGTGCTGACCGTCGACGACACGCTCCGGTACGTGCTTCCGGTGGAGGAGCGCCGCGAGTTTGTGGGAGTGGCGGTCCTGCCGCACCGTGACGCTGCCGATCCCTGGTACGAGTTCCGCGCGCTGTATCTTGGCGGGGCGCCGGTGCTGGAATATGACGCTGCCGGTGTGACCGTGCCGCCCGATGATTTCCAGGAGTACTGGGACGAGGCGCGCGAGCGGCTGGCCGGCATTCCGGTCAATCCGCGCATTGAGCCGGTGCCGGAATTCGAGTCGGAGACCGGCCGCCTGTACCGCGTAACCCTTCAGTCATGGGACGATATTGATATTGTTGGATGGTATGTGGTGCCTGCGGAACTGAGTCTGTCCGAAATGGAGTCGGGATCTGATGCGCCAGACGATCAGAGTGGTTCCGTGACCGGGACAAGCTCCACGGATGCAGGGCGGATGCGCTATCCCGCTATCCAGATCATGCCGGGGTGGGGTGCCGAGCAGCCGCCGATGGACCGCACCGCGGACGGTTACATCACCTTCTCGCTGAACCCGCGCAGCCACGGTCCGAGCAAGGCATATTTCGAAACACCGGTGGCGCACCATCTGTGGAATATCGACCGGCCGGAGGAGTACTACTACCGGGCGGCGTACATGGACGGGGTGCGGGGACTCGATTTCCTGAGCGATCGTCCGGAGGTCGATCCGCAGCGCATTGCCGTAGAAGGCGGGAGTCAGGGCGGAGCGTTTGCTCTTGCGCTGGCCGGGCTCGATGCGCGTGTGGCGGCCGCGGTGGCCAATGTGCCGTACATATCCAACATCCCGGACTACATCCGGCTGTCGACCGGCGGATCCGGCGCCAGTTTCCTGGAGCGCATCAAGGATCCGGAGACCGGCGAAGCCGCCGCCCGCTCCCTGGCCTACATCGATGTGGCCAACCTCGCATACTCCATCAGCGCGCCGACGCAGATCATCGTGGGGGTGCAGGACCGCGTTACGCCGCCGCTAAACGGCGTGGTGGCCTACAACCGCATCCCGGATGGCGTGCCGGCCGAATTGCTGCGCGAGTTTACGGCCGGACATGAAATCTCACCTTTCATGCGCGAATCCAACCGGCGCTGGTACGAGACGCACCTCAGATAGCCACACTGCCGATCGTTTATATACCGTATGCCATCATTGCGTTTTTGCTGTATTTGAAGGAACGTCTTCCAGTATCTGGATCAATGGCAGTTTTTGACACCAATCGGTAAACCTGCTCTGGATTTGGTTTTCCCGTCAATATTGCTCAGCGCTGATACCGCTCGGGTACAATGGAAACCGGGATGGATTCGAACGGGTTGAGCGCCTGGTCCACTATCTGCGCGAACGCTTTCCGGGTGACCGGGGCGTCCGGCTCAAAGCGGGTTCCATCGGTCCAGTGGTCGGTCCAGCCGGCCGCAGCAGCCCAGGCGACGGCCTGCGCCATGGCGCCGCCGGCATCCACATCCTCAAAAACTGATGAGCCGTCAGGCCGAGGGGCGCCGTCAGTACCAGGGGAGTCATTTGTACCGGGCGAACCATCAGCACCGGGAGCGCCGTCTTCCGGCTGCGGGGAGCCGATCATTTCCCAGACGAACAGGACGACATCCCCGCGGGTAGCCAGTCCCTCGCCGTCCCATGCGGCATGGTCGACCGCCAGGTCCGTGGTGGACCGTACCAGCGCTTCGCCCACCTGCATGCGCGTCATGGCGCTGTCGGGATAGATCCAGGTTTGGTTGGCCCACAGATAGGGCACGCCGTGGCCCTTGAGCACGCCGCTCAGCCCGATGCGTTGCAGCGGCTGAAAATGCCAGTCGTCCGGCGTGGTGTCGATGAACGGCAGCGCCCAGCAGTCGTTGTCGAGCAGGTGCTGCTGCAACTGGCGGACCGACAGTTCGCGCGGCTGCACACCCTGCCGGATGGCCATGGCCGCGGCGGC
>SKWQ01000100.1 GCA_007128855.1 Balneolales bacterium | reverse complement strand
TCCGGTCAGCGCTTGCCGGACTCGACCCCTCGCTTGAAGAGGCGTCCCGCTCACTTGGCTACCGTCCGGCCGAAGTGTTCTTCCGGGTCACCCTCCCGCAGCTGCGTCCCGCCTACTACGCAGGGACCCTGATCATCTTCCTTTACGTACTGGGCGATTTCGGGGCGGTGTCGCTGATGCGTTTCGAGACCTTCAGCTACGCCATCTACCTGCAGTATGCGGCCTCTTACGACCGCGTGTACGCTGCCTGGCTGGCCCTGATGCTGCTGGTGCTCACCTCAACCGCCCTGGTTGTCGAGTACAAGCTCCTGCGCGGGCTGTTTTTCCACAGGATAGGGACCGGCAACGAGAAAAAAGCGACCACCATCTCGCTGGGACACTGGAAATGGCCGGCTTATATCTTCGTCACCGTTCTGGTGCTGCTCTCCTTTGTGCTGCCGGTCGGCACCATCCTCTTCTGGATGATGCAGGCCTTCGACACACAGCAGCTGGCCGGACTGCAGCGGGCCCTGACGGCATCGGCCATGGCGTCGGCCCCGGCTGCCGTGCTGGCCACGGCCCTGGCCATTCCACTGGCCTACATCGGGGTGCGCCACCCCTCACGGCTCACGCGCGGACTGGAGCGCGTCGCCTACCTGGGCTACGCCACCCCGCCGCTCGCATTCGCCCTGGCGCTGATCTTTTTCACGCTCAATGCGGCGCCGATCCTCTACCAGACGCTCACCCTGCTCATCCTCGCCTATGCCCTTCACTTTCTGGCGGAAGCGATCGGTCCGGTGCGCAGCGCCCTCTACCAGGCCTCCCCGCGCCTTGAGGAGGCAGCCCGGTCGCTGGGATACGGACGCCTGAAAGCCTTCTTCCTGGCAACGTTCCCGATCATGCGGAACGGTTTGATCGTTTCGGCCGCTTTTGTATTCATGTCGGCAATGAAAGAGCTGCCCATTACGTTTCTGCTTGCGCCCGTCGGGTTCCAGACCCTCGCCGTCAACGTCTGGAGCTACACCGCCGAGGCCATGTTCAGTCAGGCGGCTCCCTATGCTCTTGTAATTTTGTTATTTTCAACGTTGTTTGTCGGTTTGCTTTTTGCCCGCGAATGGACATCACGCTGAACCGCACCCTAAGCATCACAAGCTGGTACCCATGGATACGCTGCTGAAGACAACCGGACTTTCGAAATCGTTCGACCCGCCCGAAAAGGTGGTCGACAAGGTCTCGTTTTCCGTGAACCGCCACGAGATATTCGCTCTTCTGGGTCCGAGTGGATGCGGGAAGACCACCACACTCCGCATGATTGCCGGCTTCGAACAACCCGACGAAGGGGAGGTCGTCCTGAACGGACGCACACTGGCCGGAAGCATGCGCACGGGTCCTGATTCCGGAAACGGAAACGGATCCGCAAACGGCAAGGGCACGGCCTCATCGGCCACTGTAGAGCCCGAAGAGCGCGGCATCGGCTTTGTTTTTCAGGATTATGCCCTGTTCCCGCACCTGTCCGTGATCCGCAACGTGATGTTCGGACTGCGCAAGGTCCCCCGCAAGCATCGCGAGGAACGCGCCCTGGAGATCCTTTGCATGATGGGGCTGCGTGAATTCAGGGAACGGAGTCCGTTTGAACTCTCCGGCGGACAGCAGCAGCGGGTTGCCCTGGCACGGGCCATCGCCCCCACTCCGGAGCTCATCCTGCTCGACGAACCCTTTTCCAACCTGGATGCCGTCCTTCGCCAATCCACCCGGGACGAGATCCGTACCCTGCTCAAGAAAGCGGGGATGACTGCCGTGCTGGTCACGCACGACCAGGAAGAGGCGCTCTCTTTCGCCGATCGCATCGCCGTGATGAACAACGGCCGTATCGAACAGATCGGAACCCCCGAGGAGGTCTACTACCGTCCGCGCACCCGTTTTGTGGCCCAGTTCCTCGGAACCACCAACCTCATCACCGCCGAGGCCATCGGCGCCACGGCACTCACCGAATTCGGCCGGGTCAACCTGGACCGTCCCGCCACCGGACGGGTCACACTCTCCATCCGCCCGGAGCACCTCACGGTGGAAAAGCCGAACCGCCATCTGGACAATTACCTGGGTGAGATCATCTCGCGGGAATTCAAGGGGCACGACATCACCTACCGGGTGCGCATCAAAGCCCGGGAGTGCCTGGTGCACACCGACAACCGGCACCATTTCCGGGCCGGGGACCAGGTCAACGTGCGGCCGCTGGAGACGGCCGTGGTGCTCGAGGAGCCGGAACCGGACATTTCATTCGGAACCGCTGTCCGCCAGACAAAGTAAACCTGGCAGCCACAGGAGCCCCCGGACATCGACCATACCAGATTCCGATCAAGCAAGACATAGAAGCCCGGAAACCGGCCAGGTCAGATATCGATCAGAATGGCAGCGTAGTCGTCGACTTTTCGGATATATTCACTCTTGAGCAGCGGCGATGAGATCATGAAGTCGGCAGACGACCGGTTGCACGCCACGGGGATGTTGTAGACCACGGCCAGCCGGAGCAGCGCCTTGACATCCACATCATGGGGTTGGGCCGACATGGGATCCCAGAAAAAGATCATCATATCCATATCACCATCGGATATCCTTGAGCCCACCTGCTGATCACCGCCCAGGGGACCGCTCTTGAATCGGTGCACATCCAGCCCCAGTTCGTTGGCAATGATTCCTCCCGTTGTACCCGTACCGTACAGCTCATGCTGTGCCAGCAAATCCTTGTTCCACCGGGCCCATTCCAGCAGCTCTTTCTTCAGGTTGTCGTGGGCGATGAGGACGATCCTCTTCTTTTCCTTCATCGGGATCCGGTTCTGCAGCTTTTTTCCTGTACCGGAAGCGGATTGTTCTGTTTGTGAACTCATGGCGTCACCATATCGGGATAGTTACTGTTTCGGAAAACAGAAAGATAGCGCTATTGCCGCACCGACGCCAACGGATGCATGGAATCGGCGCTCCCGGTAACGCTGGCAGAGCCGCTATCCGCGCGATGTCCAAAAAAAAAGCGGAACCTCACATCGTGTGAAGTTCCGCCCGGTGACAGCGGAGAGAGTGGGATTCGAACCCACGGAGCCCCGTGAAGGGCTCAACACCTTAGCAGGGTGCCGCTTTCGACCACTCAGCCATCTCTCCGTACCATCGAATGCAAATGAACCGGGAACCGGAACGGGTCGTGTCCTACCGGCAAATCCACATTTTCAAGAACAACAAATATAGCCCATTTTTCATCGCAATTCAATGCCGGAAATCGGCCAGCGGAGCTATTTTTTTTCACCGTTCGGGACTATCGGAGGGATCCCTTCCTCCGTCTCATCATCAATGACGTAGATCTGGGCAAGGTTCCGTCCTTCCTGGGCATAGTCCATCCCGTAACCGAGCACAAAAAGGGTCGGGATCTGAAAACCGACGTAATCGACATTGACGTAGTGCTTTGTGGCATCCGGCTTATGCAACAGCGTGACCACGGAAACCGATGCCGGTTTTTTTGCCTTGATGCGGCTCACCATGTATCTCATCGACAGTCCCGTATCCACGATATCCTCGATCAGGATGATGTGGCGTCCTTCCACATCGGCATCCAGCTCTTTGAGCTCGGTCACATGACCGGAGGACACCTTCTCATCCCCGTAACTGCTCAGCTTGAAAAAGTCCACCTCGCAGGGTATGGTGACATGCCTCATCAGGTCCGCCTGAAAGATGAACGCCCCGTTCAGGATCCCGATGAAAATGGGCTTCTTGTCCTCATAATCACGGTTGATTTTATCCGCAAGTTCCTCAACGCGCTTGTCGATCTGCTCTTTGGTGATGTACAGGCGAAATAGCGATCCGTTACAGACTACTGTTTCGGGTTCGTAGAAAGTCATGAATGATGATCCGGTTTTTGGATTACAAGTACAGGCTGCCCTTCCGAGTGACACCGGGCGTGTTCAGCAATGGTTCCCAT
>SKWQ01000257.1 GCA_007128855.1 Balneolales bacterium | reverse complement strand
GACGAAGAGCGCAGCATCAACCCCGTCCGCGAGCGCAGCATGCGCCTGATCGCCCAGCTCGACCGCATGCTCCAGGAATTCATCCCCGGCCACGTGGCCACGTTTTCCGACTCGTTCGAACCCCGCGCTTTCGGTGACAACATCCAGAAATGGGGCACCAGCACCATCCTGGTGGAAAGCGGCGGCCTCAAGGGCGACCCGGAAAAGCAATACATCCGCAAGATGAACTTTCTGCTGCTCCTGGAATCATTCCGATCCATCGCCCGCGGGGAGTACCGTGACTTCACCGTCGAGCAGTACGAGGCCATTCCGCCCAACCGGCTGCGCCTGCACAGCATCATTTTCCGCAACCTCACCGTGCCGTTCCGCGAGTACGAATTCCAGCTGGACGTGGCCGTCAACCGTGTGGAAGTGAACACCGATGGCGCCAGCGGCTTTTACAAGCGCGGTGCCATCAGCGAGCTCGGCGACCTCTCCACCATCAACGGGTTTGAGGAGGTGGATGCGACCGGCTTGCGCGTCGACTCCGGCATGGTTTATCCCGACATCTTTGCCACCGAAAAAGAGCTGGAACGGGTGGATGTGCTTGCGCTCCTTCGCGGCGGCTTCACTGCGGTCCGGGTGGAGGAACCGTCCGAAGGCCGCCACACCGACTTCCCGCTCAACATCATCGGACCCGATGCTCGGCAGCCGTCCGGGTTCAAGATCGGCCGTCCCGCCAACCTGATCCTGCGCCGTGGCGACCAGGTGGCCTATGCGGTCATCAACGGTTTCCTGGTGGATGTGACCCGTGCCAGGAGCGCGGGCGATGCACTGGAAAACGTCGGCAATGCGTTGATTTACCGGTAGCATATCCCTCTTTTCACTTACTCACCAGATCCGCTATGGAAATCCATCCCGCATTTTTCATCGTCCTGTTCGCCCTGATGCCGTTCCTGGCCGCATGCAGTTCACCCGAAGGGGAATCGGGCCGCTCCCCGGAACCCGCCCGTGATACGGCACAGCTGGAGGAGCAGGTCCGGCAGGTGGCCGATACCGCCGAAGGACACTATGCCGTGGCGTTCATCGACGCCGCCCAACCCGAAACGAACCTGTTCCTCCACGCCGACGAATGGTTCCACGCCGCCAGCACCATGAAGACCCCGGTCATGATCGAGGTCTACCGCCAGGCCATGGAAGGGAAGTTCGACCTGGATGACACCCTGCCGGTGCGCAACGAATTCATCAGCATTGCCGACGGGGAGCCCTACAGCATGGATATCGGCCGGGACAGCGGCGATGCGCTGTACGATCACCTCGGGTCGGAACTCCCGATCCGTGAGCTGGTCTATTCCATGATCGTGCGCAGCGGCAATCTGGCGACCAATATCGTGATCGAGCATGTCGGCGCCGAAAACGTGAACCGCACCATGGCCGGGATGGGGGCCGACGGGATCCGCGTCCTGCGCGGGGTGGAGGACATGGCGGCCTTCCGGGCCGGGATGAACAACGAGGTCACGGCCCGCGGTCTGGCCATGATGTACCTGCGCCTGGCTGAGGGGAGCATTCTGGATGAGGCCAACCGTGAGGAGGTGCTGTCCGTGCTGCTGGATCAGCATTTCCGGGACATGATACCGGCGCGTCTGCCGGAAGATGTGAAGGTAGCGCACAAAACGGGGTGGATCACCGGTGTGCGGCACGATTCGGGCATTATATTTCTGCCGGATGGCCGGGCGTATGTCCTGGTGATCCTCTCGAAGGACGTCCCGGAGCGTGAGGACGCCAACCAGGCCGGGGCTGAAATTTCCCGTCTGGTGTATGATTTCATGCTGGAAACAGAATAGGTGACAGGACAATTATTCACATGACATGAATCCAATGACAACGCTGCTCATCCTCGCATTTTTGATGACCGCTGTCCTGAATACGGCCGGCGCGCAGGAGGTCCGGCCCCAGGAGAAGCCGCAGGAGAAGCCCCAGGCCGGCGATCCGCTTGACGGACGTGTGATCGTGGTGGATCCGGGCCACGGCGGCACGGCAGAGCACGACGACTTCCGCGTGGGTCCGGACGGGGAACGCGAGGAGTGGATCAACCTGCGGGTGGCGCTGCTGCTGCAGGAGATGCTGGAGGAACGGGGTGCGCAGGTGGTCCTGACCCGCACCACAGATGTGGCGGTGGAGCTGGCCGAACGGGCCCGGCTGGCCGTGGAACAGGAGGCTGATGCCTTCGTTTCCGTGCATCATAACGCCACGGCAGATCCCGGTGTCAACTTCCCGATCGTCTATTTCCACGGCAACGCCTCCGAAAACCAGGCCTCGGTGCTGCTCGCCAGGGCGATGGCCGATCGCATGAACCAGTACCTGTTTAATGGCCGGGCGCCGGTCAGCGTCGTCTCCGACCACACGATATTCCCGACGGCCGGCACCGGCGTGCTGCGTCATTCCTACGGAATCCCCGGCGTGATCGTAGAGGCCTCGTTCTTCACCAATCCCGAAGAAGAGCAGCGCCTGCGCGACCCGGAGTACAACCGGCTTGAGGCGGAGGCCTACGTGATGGCGCTGGAGGATTTTTTCTATCAGCGCAGGCCCGAAATCCTGGAGAAGTACAGCACCGTGCAGCTGCCACCGTTTGAGGTGTCCCAGGAAGCGGGACGAATGGCCGACATGGCGCGGCTCTGGAAGCAGGATTACCTGGAGGGAAAGCGCCTGATGAAATCGGATGCCGATATGGAGCGCGCGCTCGAGCTCCTGACGCGATCGGTGCGTTCCTTTCCCGACTCCTGGGTGGCCGGCAAGGCCCACGCCGCCCGTGCGGAGATCAAGCAGCGGCTCGGAAAGAAAGAAGATGCGGAGACAATACGCCGGCGTGTAACCGAGTTTTATGTAGTACCATAATGGAGACATTCCGCAAATGTCCGCGATTTTTTGTAGTTTTCCGTGATGCATGATGATATCAGATGCCGGTCCGGCACGCCGGGACGGCATGTGGGAATGTGAATGCGCCACACGCGGATTATGTCTGATAACTAAGCGGCTGCGCGGATTTGTTTCAGCGTGACTATACTGACTGAATTTTTAAAAAAAAGATTGAAAACAGATGAATAAAAGATTTGCACTTTGGGGCGGACTGGTCCTGGCCCTGGCCATCGTGGCATTTGTAATGGTGCGCCTGGCCGATGAGGATACGCAGGCACCACAACCCCAACTGGCTGCCGTCAACTCCAACTCCGACGCAGGAGCCGGCGCCCGTGATACGGGCAGCAGTGCCGCCGAGATCCTTGCTCCCAGGGAAAACGACTGGATGAAAGGGAATCCCGATGCCGATGTGGTCGTAGTCAAGTACAGTGATTTCCAATGCCCGGCCTGCCGGTTCTATGCTTCCATGGATGACCAGCTCGGCAAGGAGCTCGAGGACGACGTCCTATTTATCTACCGCCATTTTCCCCTCAGGAATTTCCAGCACTCACGCCTGGCAGCGCGCTATACCGAAGCGGCCGGACGTCAGGACGAATTCTGGAAAATGCACGACCTGATCTTCATCAATCAGCAGCGCTGGTCCCGCACTGAAGCGGAGCCGATCTTCCGGCATTTTGCCGAGTCCCTTGAGCTCGACATGGAGCAGCTGGACCGCGACCTTGAAGACCCCACGCTCGATGAGCGGATAGAAGCGGATTACCGTGACGGTCAGCGCCTGGGCGTCCGCGCGGTTCCCACCATTTACATCAACGGAGAGGCCATCCGCAGCCCCAACTCGCTGGAGGCCTACCGGGACCTCATTCTCTCCTACAAATAATTTCCGTTCCCTGTCCGGTGCGCACTAATGACATCTCTCGCTTCACGTTAAAGTTGTCATCGGCGCAGGTGTACGAAACATTTTTTTAGCAGACCATGACAAGACATGCATCACCGTTTGCTTGGGTCATCGCATTTTTCGTCATCGCCCTCGTCGGATTCGCCGATGCCGT
>SKWQ01000215.1 GCA_007128855.1 Balneolales bacterium | reverse complement strand
CCGCCGTTGAGTTGGATGCCGGCGTTGGCCGAAACGGTGCCGAGGGCCTCGGTGCCGTGCAAGTGCAGCAGGTTGGCGTGGCCGTCCGCCCACCAGACCGCCTCCAGGCGTGGAGCGAGCCAGTTGTCCTGGTGGATTTCGATGAAGTCGCAGTCGGTGCCGGCCAGCCGGCTGACGCGCTGTGCGATAGTGACGTCCAGCGAGTTGCGGCGCCCGAATGTGAACAGGTAGGCATCGGCCGGATCGGGCAGGGCGGCAAGGATGGCGCGTGAGTCGAGTCCACCGCTGATCCCGAGGCCGGTCCGCACGCTGCCGGGAAGCCTTTTTGCGACCGCATCGCGGAAAAGCCCGGCCAGGTGTCCGGCAGTTTCGTCGATTTCGGCGGGCGGCATCGCCACGGAAATACCGGCAGCATCAGGGTCGTTTTGAGCTGCGCGGTGGCCCGTGTCAGCACGCAGGTCGGGTCCGTCGTGCAGATTAGGAGTATTGCGCCGATCGGGGGCATCGCGCCGCCCATTGTTCCACTGCCAGTAGATGCGGTCGGTGGTGCGGTCTTCCCGGATATCATAGGTGCGGACGGTCCCGGCCGGCATCAGTTCGGCGTCCCGGAGCATGGTTTTGTCGCCCCGGATGAAATCGAACCGGAAAAAATCGTCCAGGGCATCGCGGGACAGCTCCGTAGAAAAGCCCGGGCAGCGCAGGAGCGCCTTGGTCTCCGTGGCCCACCACAGCCGGCCACTTTGCCGGAAGAAGTAGAGGTAGCGGAGTCCCAGCCGGTCGGAGATGAAATGGACATGCTGGTGGCGGTGGTCGTGGATGACTGCGATGAAGATGCCGTCTGTCTGGTTCAGGAATGCATCCGGCAGGACGGGCGGGAAGCCGCCGGTTTTACCGGCTGTTGCAGTGGAGCCGGATGCGGGGAAGTCGGGTACGGAGGAGTAAGGGTGAGGTGAGTCGGGCACAGTCGTGCCTGCCGCTCCGGTCGCACTCGTTGTTGCTGACTGGTCTGGTCGCTGCCATTGACGCAGCGCCTCCAGCAGATGCCTGGCATGATTCATTCCGGCGGGGACATCGTACCGTTCCCCCAGGAAAATGACTTCGAAACGGTCGTCGGATGCGGTATGGACAGTGGCTTGGCCGGACGCATCGGTGCGGGGTGCGTGTGCTTTGAAACGGGATCCGGATGCCATGGGCAGGGAAGGCCGTCCGGTCATCATGGCCGTCATTCTTGCAAGCGTTCCGTCGGTGACGGATTCGCACTGCATTCCACAAACACCGGTGAGAGTGAACATCCAATAGAAATAAATCGTCTGTGCTTAAAGATATGGTCCATGCTGCTGACCGGTCAAGATAGCAAGGAGCTCATTCAAATGTGATTACCGCTTTTTCCAGATCGTTCGGGCCGAGGCGCAGACTTTGTCGTTCGATTCGGTCTTGACGGAGTGGATAAACGTCAGGTCGTCGGTATCGTTTTCGGTGAATGAGACCAGGGTGTCGCCGTATTGCGCTTCCGAGACAAACCGTCCGTCAATGGAGTGCAGGTAGCAGTTGTCGACAATGTCCTGCGGCATGGACTCCATCAGCCAGTACAGGTACCGGATATTGTTTACATGGTCGTAGGAGTCGACGTCGTACCGGTTTATCGGAAAGATTTTGGTGTTCTCACTATTTGCGGCCGGCGTGATCTTCGAGGCGATATCATGGTCGATGCTCTTTTTCTCCGAGAAGGACCAGCGCTCCTTTATTTCGTCAAGAATGGGAATGGGACGTCGGCGGCCGATGTCAAAAAACAGCCAGAGCCCCCTGGCGCGGCCGATGATCCTGCCGGCGGCATCATAGATGAGGTTCTCCCGGAAACCGCGGATGGAGGAGTAGGTGGACAGCCATGTGCGGATGGTGATGTTCTCCTTGTAGATGGGGTACCGGTCCATGACGATGATCCCCGAAAGCAGCACCCATCCGATGTTGATCTTTTTCAGGTCGTAGAGACTGTAGTCAATGGAGTGGCAGTGGTCGGCGGCGGTTTCCTCAAGCAGTGTGAGGATGGTGGTTGGCGAGGCCTCGCCGAAGTTGTTCATTTCGAAATAGCGCAGCTGGAAATCCTTATCAAAATAGTAGCTCATTGGTGGAAATCGGTTTGTATCCGGTTTACCGGCATGTATGCCATGGTAATAATGGTCATGCAGTTCATGGCGGGCATGTCGTCCCGTGGGTTGCATACCATAATTTACCAAAAAATAATAATTACTGTTCGCGCACCAGTCGCAAAAATGGCATTGCAACTTTTGTAAGGATCATGCCATTTTCCTGCCGGAGAGGAATATCAGCGAGGGGAGCAGGGCCACGGCGAGGGGCACGAGTATCCAGAGGTTGCCGGAAAGGAGGTCGTACGCCCGGAACATCTCCATCCAGGTCAGTCCGGTGACAAACAGGCCCATTCCGAATTCGAAAATTACGGTGAGTACCAGCCACAGCGCTCCCACAATGGCTGCCTGATGCAGTGATGGAAGCGGCCATATCCTCCCGAGAAACCACACGTAGAGCGTGAAAATGAGGATCAGGGTTATGGTGGAAATCTGATGTGCGAGATCGTGGGAGAGGGTTTGCCCGTAGGTGAAGTCGCGCAGGCCCCCATTGAGGATGGCCAGCAGCACCATCGGAAACCACGCAAGCAGGTATCGTGCGATCATGGGAATTTCAGGGCGTCGGGTTGGGGTGGCAACTTTGGTGAGTGGCTGTCATCAAAAATGGGACACAAACCGAATCTACGGATTTTCCCGTTTAGCCCATCCACCATCCCGAAAAAAACAATGTGATGAGCGGCTTGCGTTTTGCAAACCACCCACCACATTGCAGGACTCGTTTCTGGTCAGCTGGAAAAATCAGCTGCTAAATCGACGGTAGTTCTTTACAAGCAATTATTGTTTGATGCTGTACTGGAAAATCCTGTCGGTCCGGGCGCATACGACATAGAACCGGTTTCCATCGGTATTCCAGCGCATGGCCACCGGCTCGGGGGTCTGACGGGCGACCCAGGCAAAGCCCTTGAATTCGGCGTTCCGGATGATCCAGGGCTCCTGCAGGTCGAAGTACAGGACCTGTCTGCGGGTGCGGTCCAGGACGAACAGGCGCTTGCCATCGGATGAGATGTCGTTGCTTCTGGTGTCCCGGTGCTCTTCCTTGAAATCGAGGATGTATCGGAGTGTCAGGGTCTCGATGTTCCAGATCATGTTCATTTCGAACTGGAAGACATACCCGTTTTCCCGGTCGTCGATGTACAGATTGAGGCCGTCGGGACTCACGGTGATGCCCTGGATGCGGGAAGTGGGAACGCGCATATCCACATGTCCCGTAATTTCGGCTGTGGTGATATTCCAGGGTTCGGACATCCTGTACTGGAAAATTTCCAGACGGTTGACCACGATCATGTCCAGGCCGTTTTCCTTGTTGATGAACAGGCCCTGGGGTCTGGGGGAAGCCACTTTGGTGCCCAGTTCGCCGGAAAGGTCGAATTCCCTGACGTACTCCGCGGTGCTGATATCCCATGGGGTATTCAGATTGAACTCGACAATGTTCATGGTGGTACGGCCGACCACGTACATCCGGGTGCCGTCGGGTTTGAACTCCAGGTAACGGGCGTCCTCGGTGTACTCGCCGACGTCGAGCACCACATTGTCATAGGTGGCTTTTTCGATATCGTAGGCTTTTTGAGCGTGTGCCGGCACTGAGAATACGGAGGAGAAGCAAAGGCATAATACCAGGGGTGCGATGGTTGGGAAAATTTTCATAATGCTGTTGAATTTTTGTGGAGCGCTACAGTGACCGTGTCCCGCAAGGGATTTTTTTGGAAAATAATGGCATCATTAAAAAAACAAAGTGATAACCGGAGCGCTGCATTCCGGTTATCACTTTGCTGTTCCGTCGTCCCATGGAGTTGCATATCGTT
>SKWQ01000173.1 GCA_007128855.1 Balneolales bacterium | reverse complement strand
GTCGGGGGCTTGTCCACATAGTACACCGCCGCTCCGATCAGCAACGGCATCACCATGCCAATGGTGCATTCGTAAACATGCGACAGCGGCAGCACAGACAACAACCGCTCCCTCTGGTCCACCTCCACGATCTGATCCAGCGCCATGGCGTTGCTCACGATGTTCTTGTGCGTCAGCACCACACCCTTGGAGTGCCCGGTTGTGCCGGAGGTGTAGATGATGGATGCGGGCGCGTCCTCGGGAATGTCGGCCGCCACCAGTCCCACTTTCTGCAAGGCCATGTGCTTGATGCGCTTCAGCTCACGGCTGCCCTCCGCGTAGAGCCGTCGGAGCCGGTCTTTCCCCCACTCCGGTGAGATGACCGACAGGTTGTCGATGAGTATGACCACGTTCAGCTTGTCCAGGTCAAACTCCTCAACTTTGTGGTACAGCCGCTCGGAAACGAAGAGCGCCGAAGCACCGGAGTGCCGCAGGATGTGATGGATCTCGGAGGGATGGAATTCGTTGAGGATGGGAACGGCAATCGCCTTGAGCGAGGTGATTCCGAAATAGGCCGCGCCCCAGTTCGGACTGTTCTCACTGAGAATGGCTACGCGATCCCCCTCGTTGATGCCATTTTTTTTGAGGAAGGAGGCCACGCGGGACACTTTTTCACCCAGCTGCTGATACGTGGACACCTTGCCGCCGGCGTAGCCCAGCGCCGGACGGTCCGGAAAATGCATGATGCTGCGGTGCAGCATGGCCGGCAGCGTCAACTCCTTCAGCGGCGGCATCTCAATGCGACCCGGTCTGTGGGGTGCACCGTAGGGTCTGTCGACCTGAGCTCGTTTCGGATCTTCTTTATTTGTCATGGCAGGATCGCTTCGTGAAATTTTTTTTAAAATCAGGCATTTCTGGATGCAATTCGTCAATACTGTCTGCAACCGCGGTTAACCGCCCGGCGAAACACAAATCGGTTCTTAATATTCTCCTCAAAAATAACCAATTCTTTTCCATCTCTGAAAAAAGAATGGGGTCTTTCGGCAATTTGGAACGCAGCACAGCCCGCTGGTGTCTGATTGGTCGAAATACCGTACCTTCAAAAGGAAACAAACTGGAAAACCATGATACGAACGGCAATCATCGGAGGCGGCATCAGTGGGCTGACCCTGGCCCTTCTCCTGCAGGAGAAAGGGCATCAGGTGCGTGTGTTCGAGGCATCGGACCAGCCCGGCGGCGCCATCCGCACCACCCGCAGTCCGGATGGCTGGATGGCCGAATGGGGGCCCAACACCATCATCGAGTCCTCCGGGCGCATCAAGCGGCTGGTCGCCATGCTTGATCTGGAACACCGTCGCCAATACCCCGATCCGGCGGCAAATAAAAGATATGTTGTCCGTGACGGGAGGATGGTGGCCGTGCCCGGTTCCCCGGCCGCACTGCTCACCACGCCCCTGCTCAGCGCATCGGCAAAGCTGAGCATCCTGCGGGAGCCGTTCCGCCGCAGACCGAAAAACGAACACGACGAGACCCTGGCCGATTTTGTCCGCCGGCGCCTGGGCGAAGAGTTCCTGAAGTGGCCCATCGACGCGCTGGTGGGCGGTATCTATGCCGGAGACCCCGAGCGGCTCTCGGTCCGCCACGCCTTCCCCCGCCTGGCGTTGCTGGAAGAGCAGCACGGATCGCTGATCCTGGGCCAGTTGAAGGGCGGGATCCGGCGCCCCCCCGAGTCCGATGAGATACCGCGCAACAAGGCGGAAATCTTCTCCTTCGACGAGGGCCTGCAGGTGCTGCCCGACGCGATCAGCCGCCGCCTCGGCGACGCCGTCACGTTTCTCAGCCGGGTAAAGGAAATCACCCGGATCACCGGACGCCGCGAGGGATCCGGCCACATCCACCCGGATGCCCCGGATCCGGCAGAAGCACCGGACCGGCCGCATCGCTGGCGGATCCACAGCACCGATCCGCTGGAACCCGACCGGGATTTCGACAACCTGGTCTACGCCGGAACTTCGCACGGTCTCCCATCGGTCGCATTTCCGGAGTCGCTCTCCCGGCTGCTCCATCCCGTTTCGGAGATCCCCCATCCACCCGTTGTCTCCCTGACACTGGGATTCCGGCGCAGCGACATCGCACATCCGCTCGATGGCTTCGGGATGCTCATCCCCGGCGTAGAAGGCTTCCCCATCCTGGGCACCCTGTTCACATCCACCCTGTTCCCGAACCGGGCGCCGGATGCCGGACATGTCACGCTGACGACCTACATGGGCGGCTCGCGCCAGCCGGAAATCGCCTCCAGGGAGGAAGACGAACAGGCCAAAATGGTGATGTCCAGTCTCCGAAAACTCATAGGATTGCGCGGGGAGCCGCTTTTCCGGCACCGGATACTGTGGTCGCGCGCCATTCCGCAATATGAAACAGGTTTTGCACGGTTCCTGGAGCTGATGGAACGGGCCGAACGGGAACATCCCGGTTTTTACCTGGCCGGGAACTACCGTACGGGGATATCGGTCGGCGACACCATCAACGCGGCTTTCGACCTGGCCGGACGCATCCACCGGGACCTCTCATCCTAAATCACCAATGCCATGACCTATCATCGCATCAGCATCCTCGGCTGCGGCTGGCTTGGATTCCCGCTGGGGATCCGCCTGCTGGAACAGGACCATTTCGTGCGCGGAAGCACCACCACCAAGGACAAAATCCCGCTGCTGGAGGAATCCGGCATTGAACCGTATTATCTGCAGCTCGATCCGCGCATCAGCGGTGATGATGTGACCTCGTTTTTCCATGTGGACACGGTGGTGCTGAACGTCCCTCCGCCTCGCGTGCCGGACCGCATCACCGTCATGCAGCAACAGGCCGATGAACTGGTGTCCTACGTCAACGCATCACCGGTCCGGCGCCTGGTGATGGTCAGCTCAACCGGCGTCTATGCCGCGCGACAGCAGGCCGCCGACGAGACGGATCCGCATCCACCCGAAACCGAAAACGGAAAGGGGCTTGTTGCGATGGAATCGATGCTTCTGGAGGGCCTGAAGGCATCGGTAGTGGTGGTGCGGATGGCAGGACTGTTCGGACCGGAACGCAACCCGGGCCGGTTTTTGTCCGGCAGGCAGACTTCGGGCAACGGCGGGGAGCCTGTCAACATGATCCATCTGGAGGATGCGATCGGGGTGATCCAGGCGCTGATCGAACAGCCGGAGGTCAACGGGATCTACAACGCATGTGCGCGGGAGCATCCCACCCGCAGCGAGTTTTACAGGAAGGCATCGGAGTTGTCCGGCAACCCGCCGCCGGTCTTTACCGACGAGGGACCGCGTCCGTGGAAGCGTATCATCAGCGAGAAGATAAGGGCGGCAACCGGTTACCGGTTTGTGTATGACAATCCGATCGACGGGTTGCAGGTATTGTAGGCGCTGTTTCCCGAATCACCGCCGGTACAGCTTCCACCCGATCCAGATGGTCGCGGTGAGGATCAAAGCTGTGGCGTAAAAGGGCAGGTAGACCGCCACGCCGAACAGAAAACCGCCCCAGGTGGGACCGATAGCCCGGCCAAGACCCGACAATCCCTGGGCGATACCCATCATGGAACCGTAGCTTTCGGAGCCGGCTTCCTTGGAGATCAGGCTGTTGATGGTGGGCAGGTTGAGGCTGTGGCCGAGCGCCATGATACCAAGGAATACGGTGAGCATGGACACGGTCTGGGAAAGTGCGATGGCGCCGAGGCCGATCGTCATAAGGATGTTGCCGGTGAAGAACAGGCCGGTTTCAGAGAACCAGCGGCTGAGGGGACGGATGAGTCCGCCCTGAACGATCACCGCAATCAGGCCGATATAGAAAAACTGGATGCCCACCTGTTCGGGGCTCATGTCGAGCATCGCTTCGGCAAACAGCGGGAAGGCGCTGTAAAGGCTGGCCTGGCCGAATGACAGCAGAAAAAGTGCTCCCAGCAGGAAGATCAGGGAGCC
>SKWQ01000017.1 GCA_007128855.1 Balneolales bacterium | reverse complement strand
GTTTTTCACCTACTGGGGCACCCTGCTGGTGGTCGGGTTCATCATCGGCATCCCCATGCTGATCTACCAGCTCTGGGCGTTCATCCTCCCGGCACTGGAGGAGAAGGAGCGCAAGGGGACCCGTTTCATCGTGTTCAACATCACCGCACTTTTTATCATCGGCGTTGCTTTTGGCTACCTGATCCTGACCCCGTTTGCCGTTCAGTTCTTCAGCAACTTCCAGATTTCGGAGGCGGTGCGAAACGACATCGACATCAACGCCTACTTCTCGGCCCTGACCATGTGGAGCCTGTCGAGCGGTCTGGTCTTCCAGCTGCCCATGATCAGCTATATCCTCTCGAAAATCGGGCTGCTCACGCCCGACCTGATGATCAAACACCGCAAGTGGGCGATCATCGTCTGCTTCCTGCTGGCAGCTTTCCTCACCCCGCCCGACCCGGTATCACAGATCATCATTGCCATCCCGCTGCTCCTGCTCTACCAGCTCGGCATCTACATCAGCCGGGTGGTCAACCGCCGGCGTGACCGCGAGATCTTCGGTCCGGAGGGCAGGCCGCAATAACCCCCGTCCACCATGAGCAAGGATAACACCGGCAAACCGACGCCGGACCGCAAAGCCAAACCCAACCGGCTCATCCACGAGTCTTCGCCCTACCTGCAGCAGCACGCCCGAAATCCCGTCGACTGGTATCCCTGGGGGGATGAGGCCCTGGAGCGCGCCCGCCGGGAAAACCGCATGATCTTCCTGAGCATCGGCTACTCAAGCTGCCACTGGTGCCATGTGATGGAGCGCGAATCCTTCGAGGACGCACACACCGCCCGCCTGCTCAACAAGCACTTCGTGAATATCAAGGTGGACCGCGAGGAGCGTCCCGATGTGGACGCCGTCTACATGGAAGCCCTGCAGATGATGACCGGTCAGGGCGGATGGCCGCTCAACATCTGGCTCACACCCGACCAGGTGCCCGTCTTTGCCGGCACCTACTTTCCGCCCGGCGACATGCACGGCCGGCCCGGCTTCCCCTCTGTTGTCACCCGTCTGGCACAGGTCTGGCAGGAACAGCCGGACAGGGTGCGCAAGCAGGCGCAGGAGATGCACAAGGCCCTCGCCTCCGACATCTACGACCACCTGGAACCCGCCCGCATCACGGTGGAACACCTGCAGCGCGCCTTCGGGGGCTACATCCGCAATTTTGACGAGGTGGACGGCGGTTTCTCCGGCGCGCCCAAATTCCCCACCGCCATGGGCATCGGCTTCCTCCTGCGGTACGGGCACCAGCCCGGCAGCGAACCTGCTCACGGCTCCGGCAGCAAGGCGCACCACATGGCCCTGTTCAGTCTGGATAAGATGATCTCCGGCGGCATCTACGACCAGGTCGGCGGCGGTTTCCACCGATACAGTACCGACAGCGAGTGGCTCGTGCCGCACTTCGAAAAAATGCTCTACGACAACGCCCTGCTCCTCACGGTCCTGGCCGAAGCGGCGCAGATCACCGGCCGCGACCTGTACCTGCGCACCGTCGACGAGACCATCACCTTCCTGAACCGGGAGATGCGCCATCCCGATGGTGCCTACTATTCGGCACTGGATGCCGATACCGAAGGCGAAGAAGGCAGGTTCTACACCTTCACCCGCGACGAACTGGAGAACGTGCTGGATAAGGATGCGTACACACTTGTGTGCGAACACTACGGCGTTACACCCGGCGGGAACTGGGAAGGCGTCTCGGTGCTCCACCGGGCCGTCGCGCTCGACGACCTGGCCAGGCGACGGAATGCCGATCCCCGCCGATTGCAGCAACAGCTGGACGACGCCCGCAGCCAACTCCTCGCCTACCGCAACAAGCGCGAACGCCCCGGACTCGATGACAAGATCATCACCTCCTGGAACGCCCTGATGCTCATCGCCTTGTGCCGCTGCAGCCGGCTTCTGGACCGCGACCCCGGTGATGCCATCCGCCTCGGAACCTTCCTGGCCGAAAAAACCCTGCGGGACGGCACCCTGTACCGCATCATCGACCGGCACGGGAAGGTAAAACAGCCCGGTTTTCTGGACGACTACGCCCTGCTCGCCGACGGTTTCTCACACCTGTTTGAATTGACGGGCGGAATGCGCTGGCTCTCACTGTCAACGTCCCTTATCCAGAGCATGCTCGACCGCTTCCACGACGAACAGAAGGCGGCATTCCGGTACCATCCCGCCGACGGCGAACAACTGATAGCACAGACAAGGGACCTGTTCGACAATGCCCAGCCCGGCGGCAGCACGTCCGCCATCACGGCACTCTACCGCATCGGACTGCTGGCAGGAAGACCGGAATGGACCCGCCTGGCGGTCAGCGCCATGGAGCCGCTGGCCGAAACGGCAGCCGCCCATTCCAATGCCTTCGGCTACCTCCTGCAGACCATGCACCGGCACCTGTATCCGGGCAGGGAGATCGTGATCGCAAACGGCACGGTCCGCCAATCCGCAGAAACCGATAACAGTGCGGACCCCGACGCGTCCGGACAATCCGCCGCATCCGGACAATCCGCCGCATCCGGTCCGTCCGGCAAATCATCTGCCGCGATGCACATACCACCCGACGCCTTCCTCGCCATCTGGCGCGAGCGCTACGACCCCAATTCTCTGGTCATCACCCTCCCGCCCGCGACGCACTCCCCGGACACCGGCTACCCGGAACCATATGCCGACAAAACCGCAAAAGACGGCCTGACCACCGCCTACATCTGCGAGTCGTTCCAGTGCCGGGCCCCGGTCCACACACCGGAATCTTTCAGAAAAGAACTTGCCCCCTGAGCCGCATTTCCACGCAACTTTTCGGACAACTTGACGGCCTCGACTTCGTTATTCCGTTTTCACATATTTTCGTAACTTGTGCGGTCTGATGTACCCAACTATTAACCCATTTCCAACCATGATTCAGCGTTTTTTCCGTAAGACCTGGCTATTGATCCCGCTCGGGCTGATGCTGGCCCTCGTTTCCACATCCTGCGACGACAACTCCTTCGGCACTGTCCGATACGATGACATCGGTCCGTTTGACACAACCGGGGTGGAACGGGTGGTTGCCCCAAACGGCCTGATCATCTACATCCACGAAACGGGACACGGCGATGTGGTCGCGGAAAACCACTCGGTCAACATACGGTACACCGGACGCACCACCGACGGTGATATATTCGACAGCTCCTTCCGTAACGAGGTGGATATGCCTACCATCCTCCAGCTCCGCAACATGATCCCCGGATTCATGCAGGGTCTGGCCGGATACACCGAGGTAGTCGACGGACAGAGCGTCCGCATGAACGCCGCCCGCGAGGGAAGCAAGCGCACCCTGGTCATTCCCCCTTCACTCGCATACGGCAACAGCAGCACCCATCAGCTCCGTGAGGAAACGCTTATTTTCGACATCGACGTGATCTCGATCGCAAGCGAAAACTGACGCGCAAAACCGTCACACCATCCGTCTGGGCACTTTCGTGTGGATGCCGCAGCAGATTTCGTAGGGAATCGTGCCGATGGCCTCCGCCCAAAGCCCCGCATGGTTGCGCTCACCGCCCATCACGAGCACTTCCGTGCCCGCGTCGAACCGGTCCGCGCCCAGCCACACCATGACGTAATCCATCGTGACACGTCCGACCTGCGGATACCACTGCCCCTCGATGCGCACGGGCATTTTCCCTGACAGCCCGCGCCGGTACCCGTCGGCATACCCGGTCGGGATCACCGCATAGTGCCCATCCCCGGGCGCCTGCCACGTAGCGCCATAGCTCAGGGAATCCCCCTTGTGGATGTGCTTGCACTGGGCCACCCAGGACTTCCACCGCATCGCCGGCTTCAGCTGATCCGACGGTTCCGGGGTCGGGTCGTATCCATAGAGGGCAATCCCGTGCCGCACCATGTCCAGATGCGTATCCGGATGATCCAGCGATGCCGCCGAATTGGCCGCATGGAGCGG
>SKWQ01000157.1 GCA_007128855.1 Balneolales bacterium | reverse complement strand
TGCCAATCCGAAGGTCGTCTACCGGGCGCGTAAGCGTCAGTGGGGCAAAAAGCCGGTCTCCCTCATCCTCATAAAAACAAATGGTCATGATGTCTTAGTATCGATTCGTCAGGTACAGTCCACTCAGACCATCAAATATAAGAGTTATTTTTAAAACAAATAGAATTAATAATTTTTGTTACTATGGTTTTTTCAATATTTTCAATAGTCGGAAGACGGGACTGTATCCGGACTGCGTTCCGGTTGGCGCTTGAAAAATTACATCACATCAATAAGAGAAATATGTGCGGAATTGTAGGATATGCGGGAGGACGTGAAGCTTCGGAGGTCATTCTGAAAGGGTTGCAGCGGCTTGAATACCGGGGATACGATTCGGCCGGCATGGCTGTGCTCAATGACGGAATGAATATCATCAAGGTGAAGGGCAAAGTCAGTGAACTGGCGAAGCTGTCAAAGAAGAAGAAGCTGAATGGGAATATCGGCATCGGTCATACCCGGTGGGCAACGCATGGTGAGCCGAACGAAATCAACGCCCATCCCCATACCGGTTCTCACAGGAATTTTTCACTGGTGCACAACGGCATCATCGAGAATTACGATGTGCTTCGCAGGAACCTGGAGGAGAAAGGGCACCTCTTCGCAGGCGAATCGGATACGGAGGTGCTTGCGCATCTGATCGAGGAAATCCATGAATTGAGCGACATCGACTTTTTCCAGGCGATCCAGCAGGCGCTGCTGCAGGTGAAGGGCACCTACGGCATTGCGGTCGTCCACAAATATCATCCCGACCGCATCATCGTCGCCCGCAAGGGGTCGCCGCTGCTCATCGGGGTCGGCGAGGGGGAGAATTTCGTCGCTTCCGACGCCTCGCCCATCATCGAGTACACAAAAAAAGTGGTGTATCTGGAAGATGAGGAGATGGCGGTGATTACCCGGGACGGGTATGAGGTGTCCACACTGAAGAACGTGCCGCTGACCAAGGAGGTGCACGAGCTGGCCATGAGCCTGGAGCAGATCGAGAAGGGCGGTTTCCCCCATTTCATGCTCAAGGAGATATTTGAGCAGGGGGATACGATCGCCGACTGCATGCGCGGACGCCTGATCGTGCATGAAAACCGGATCCAGCTGGGCGGACTCGAGGGTTTTGTGGATAAGCTGGCCGGCGCCCGCCGCGTGATCATCGCCGCCTGCGGAACCAGCTGGCACTCCGGACTGGTGGGCGAGTACCTGTTTGAATATCTGGCGCATATGTCGGTGGAGGTGGAGTACGCCTCCGAGTTCCGTTACCGTGAACAACTTATTGATGAGCGGGATGTTATGATCGTGATCTCGCAGAGCGGGGAGACGGCCGACACCCTCGCGGCGCTGCGTGAGGCGAAACGCCGGGGGGCGATGGTGCTGGGAATATGCAACGTCGTGGGATCGACGATCGCCCGGGAAACCGATGCGGGTGTCTACACGCACGCCGGACCCGAGATCGGGGTCGCATCCACCAAGGCGTTTACCGCGCAGGTGACGGTGCTGACCATGATGGCCATGCTGCTGGGGCGGCAGAACAAGGTGCTCTCCGATGCCATGATGAAGGAGCTGGTGAAGGAGTTGAACAACATCCCGAAGAAAGTGGAGGAGATTCTAAAGGATACCTCCGTCATTGAGGAAGTGGCGCGGCTGTTCACCTATGCCCCCAACTTCCTGTACCTCGGCCGGTCGTACAATTTTCCGGTGGCCCTGGAGGGGGCGCTCAAGCTCAAGGAGATCTCGTACATCCACGCAGAGGGATATCCCGCCGCGGAGATGAAACACGGTCCGATCGCGCTCATCGATGAGCACATGCCGGTGGTGGTGATCGCGGCGACCGACCACACGAATGACAAGATTATCAGCAACATGGAGGAGGTCAAGGCGCGCAAGGGGCGGCTGATCGCGATTTCATCGAACGGGCAGTCGGGTGTCGGAAGGCTGGCCGAATTCAACATCACCATACCGGAAACCCACGACTCTCTGACACCGCTGCTGGCGGTGATCCCGTTGCAGCTGTTGGCCTACTTTATCGCGGTCAACCGGAAATGCCATGTGGATCAGCCGCGGAATCTGGCCAAGAGTGTGACGGTGGAGTGACGCATGATGTGGCACGAAACGGTGGTCCGCAACCGTTTTCCTGAGCATGGGCATATCCCGCAAACAGCCGCAGGCATCAGACGAATCGCAATCCACCCTGAAAATCAAGAACATGGTGTGCAACCGGTGCATCGTGGTGGTGGATGAGGTCCTGCGTGGCCGCGGCTTGCGGGTGGAGGATGTGCAGCTCGGCAAGGCGGTCGTCTCGCCGGAACCGGAAGCGGAGGTGCTGCTTGGACTGGAGCAGGAGCTGAAACAGAAAGGATTTGAGCTGGTCCGCACGCGCGGGGACGAACTGGCGACAGCAATAAAATCCGAGCTCATCACCTATATGGACGTTGTGGAATCCCATCAAAAAACCGCCGGCAAACCGCCGTTGCTGTCCGGGTACCTCACCGGAAAACTCCACCGCTCCTATCCCACGCTGAGCCGGGCGTTTACGGCTTCCGAAGGCATGACCATCGAGAAATACCTGATCCGTCTGCGCATCGAGCGGGTGAAGGAATTGCTGAGCTACGATGAGTTCACGCTCAGTCAGATCGCCTGGCGGCTCGGATACAGCAGCTTGCAGCATCTTTCGGGCCAGTTTCGCCAGGTCGTCGGCATGCCCGTCTCGGAATACCGGAGGCAGGACGCCCCATCCCGCCGCACGCTGGACAAGATTCGGTGACGTCGTCAAAATTTTGTAACATTTGTATATGGTGATGTAACCGTTTGGCGCACTTTTTTTTGTTTATTGTAGCAGAAGTTCCAAACTCTGGCAACCGCAACAAGTGACAACGGGATATGGCGACGGAAGAAAAAAAGGCAACCGGGAAGACCGCGGAAGCGGGAAAAGCCGCAGCAACTGATGACGTAAGCTTGCAGATCGACGGCATCAGCTGTGCGATGTGCGTCACCAATGTGGAGCGGGCCCTGAAATCGGTCCGGGGTGTGGATGAGGCCAGCGTCAACATGGGCACCTCGGAGGCGCGGGTGCACTCCCGGGATGTGGATATCCGCGAGATGATCCGCGCCGTGGAGAAGGCGGGCTACGGGGCGGTGCTGCTCGACGAAATGGGAGCGCCGGTGGATCCGGATTCGCAATCGCAGCAAAATGAGGATGGCACAAGTGCAGGCAGCAGCGGCGCCGGCAGTGATGCCGGTGCGCCAACCGGTGAGGCGGCTGACGATACCCCCGGCAGTGACACCGCCGTCCACCGTCAGCAGACTTCGCGTTTCAAGCGGCGGTTCTGGATCGCCCTGCCGCTCGCGGCCATCGTTTTTGTGATGGATATGGGTCCGATGGCCATCCCCGCCTGGCATCACTGGGTGACGGACCATCTCATGATCTGGAATGTGTCGATGATGGCGATCACCGCGATCATCCTCTTCTACACAGGCGCATCGTTTTTCACCGGCGCCTGGCGCGCTACCCGCCACCGCTCCGCCGACATGAACACGCTGGTGGCCATCGGTACCGGGGCGGCCTTCCTGTTCAGCACCTACGCGGTCTTTTTTGGCCGGGAGGATGGGCTTGTGCGTCCACACGACGTCTACTACGAGACCGCGGCCATCATCATCGCGCTCATCCTGCTGGGAAAGTGGATGGAGGAGCGTGCGCGGCACCGCAGCCGGGACGCCATGACGGGTCTGCTGGAAATGGCGCCGCAACGGGCCAATCGTCTGATCCGCGGGTCCGGTGACGGCGGTGAGGAAGGGGTATTGCAGGCACAAGCTGCATCCACCAGTGAAAACGGAAAGTACGAGACGATTCCGGTGAAGCAGGTGGCGGTGGGGGATCTGCTGCTGGTCAGGGCCTGGGAGCAGGTGCCGGTGGACGGCAAGGTGGTGTCGGGGAATCCGAGCATCGACGAGGCGATGA
>SKWQ01000076.1 GCA_007128855.1 Balneolales bacterium | reverse complement strand
CTGTCGGTCGGCACCCCCAAGACCAAGACACCCTTCGCCCTGACATCCATACGGGCCGAAATGCTCGAAAACGTTCCCTCCACCAACCCTGCCAACGCACTGCGGGCCAGGGCGCCGGGGGTGCGGGTGGTCCAGGGCTCCGGGCTGCCGGGATCCGACATGTACCTGAGGCTCCGCGGTTCCAACAACCTGGGATCGACACAGGGTCCGCTCATCGTGGTCGACGGTATCATCACGCAGGGCCGCATCCAGGACTTTGACATGCAGAACGTCGAATCCATCGAGATCATCAAAGGCGCGGCCGCCGCATCGCTGTACGGCTCGCTTGCCGGAAGCGGTGTCGTCCAGATCATCACGAAGCGGGGAGCACATGCCGAAGAAACCATGGTGACCATCCGCAACGAACTGGGCTTCTCCTCCCTCTCCAGAAAGATCAGTCTCACAAAACACCACGCATACATGTTCGATGACGACGGGAACTACCGCAATGCGGAAGGCATCCCCTATCCCGTCAGCGCCAGGGGCATCATGGACCAGCCCTACAGCCAGCTCATCGATCAGCAGGCCGAATTCTTCACCGCCATGCCGTTCTACACCAACTTTGCCTCCGTGGAAGGCCGCCAGGGCACCCTGAACTACATGGTCTCCTTCGAAAACATGAACGACGGTGGGGTGATCAGGGAAATGCCCGACTACAAACGGAGGAACCTGCGCGCCAACATCGACAACCAGATCAATGACCGCCTCAAGTTCTCCCTTTCGGCCCTTTACAGCAACATCGAGGGGTACGCACTGACACAGACCGGCCAGGGCGCCAACGTATTCTGGGGCATCCTGAACACACATCCGGACCTTGACCTGCGCCAGCCCGGTCCGAATGGCGAAAAATACAATCCGTTCGCACCCATCGCCAACTCGCAGAACCCCCTGTACATCGCCTCCACGCGCGAGTTCACGCGCAACAGGGAGCGTTTCCTGGGCGGGATCAGGATGCAGTACGACATCGCCGACTGGTGGAGCGTCGACGGACAGTACTCCCTGGACCGGACCAACACCAACAGCCGGAACTTCATCGAAAAGGGAACGCAGCGGCTGGATGAAGACAACCCCCACGAGGGATCCTTCTCCAAATCACACACCATCGGCAGCGCCTCCATCGTGAACTTCCGCTCCCTGTTCAACCGGAAATTCGGCGAGCTGAGGACCGGCCTGACGCTCTCCTACAGTTACGAAAGCCGGCCGTATGAAACGACGAACGCCTCTGGTGCCGACTTTACGACCGCCGGGTTGTACACCCTGCAGAATTCCGAAACTGAGAGGATGCGGATCTCCTCCTACGTCTCGGAAGTGAAGGCCGAAAATTTCATGTCGAACCTGACGTTCGATTTCAGGGACCGCTACATACTGGATGCCGTCATCCGGCATGACGGGTCTTCCCTGTTCGGGGCCGATGAGCGTTACAAGACCTATTTCCGGGTCGCAGGCGCCTACCGGCTGACCGAGGACTTCCCCATCACGAACGTCAACGAACTGAAGCTGAGGGCATCCTACGGGTCCTCCGGACGACGACCCGGCTTTGCAGCGCAGTACGAGGTCGTCACACTGATACCCGGCGGATTCACGAAAAGCATAGCGGGCAACCGCCTTCTGAAGCCGGCCGATGTCCGCGAACTGGAACTGGGCATCGACATCCGCTTCTTCGGCCGCTTCTTCGCCGAGATCAACTACGCAAGTTCCGTGGCAACCGACCAGATCCTGCTGGTCCCCATATCCCCCACGACCGGGTACTCCTGGCAGTGGCAGAACGCCGGAACGCTTGAATCGGATATCGTTGAACTGGCCCTGAACGGCCGCCTGATCAACCAAAGGGACATGAGCTGGGATGTGACCTTCGCTTTTGACAAGCTGTTCCGCCAGGAGATCACACATCTCAACCGCACACCCTTCAACAACTCACAGGGCTCGTCCGAGGCCAGCCTGAACATCTTTTACTTCGCCGAGGGCGAACAGATCGGTTACATGTACGGCCATGCCTTTGCACGGTCGCTGAACGAACTCACGCTGGATGACAACGGCTATGTGATGAACTGGCACGGATACCGTCCGGACAGCCCCGATGGAAACCTCCGGATTGACGATTTCGTCATCAACTCCGACGGATATGTCATCGAAAGGGGCACGGAATACTCCGCCGGTGAACAGCCGATGCTTCGCGTCGACCAGGACGGCGAGATCATCCGGACCCGCATCGGCGATGTGAATCCCGATTTCAACGTGGGCCTGAGCTCCACCTTCCGCTACCGCAACCTCACCTTCTTCATGCTCCTTGACTGGCAGCAGGGCGGAGAGGTCTACAACTACACCCGGCAGGCGCTCTACCACCGGTACCGCCACGGCGATATGGACATGAGCGGCAGGCCGGAGGGACAACAGAGACATGCCGAGTATTTCGCGCAGCACCTGTACAACAAGAACTCGGCCGTGAACGAATTTGTGGAAGATGCCTCGTTTCTCAAGATCCGGGAAATATCCCTTGCCTACATGTTCCAGAACAAGGCATTGCAGAACATCGGCATCGGCAACCTGATACGTGAAGCCAGGGTATCCGTCAGCGGACGAAACCTGTACACCTTCACCAAATATTCGGGATTCGATCCGGAAGTGGCGGCCGGCGCCAACGCCACCAACTTCCGTGTTGACGAATTCACCTACCCGAATTTCAGGACCTTCACCATGTCCCTCGAAATCAGGTTATAACCGGCCACAGATTCCATTTCAAACTTTACAAGGTACTATCATGAAGACAAAAACCACAGTAAAAACACTCCTTATGATCTTGTGTTTGGGTCTGGCCACGGGCTGCATGGATCTGGAAGTGGAGAACCTGAACAATCCGGATCTCGAAAGGGTCCTGGTTACGCCCGAAGACTACCGGGCCCTGCTCGCCGGTGGATTCAATGCGTGGTGGCGCGGCAGCCATGCCAACCGCCTGCCGTTCGCCCATTTCGACGGGTGGGCCGACAACATGACCACCACCAACGAGTACCAGATCTATTACAGCATGGGCACCCAGGAGCCCCGGAACCGGATCGACAACAACCCGGGATCCGACGGCTATCTGTCGATGCAGACCCCCTGGCAGCATCTCAATTCAGCGGTCTCCATTGCCAACGACATCATCAACTACATCGAGGTCAACGGCAACAGCGTCGTCATCGACAGAAGGGACGAAAGCATGATGCTGCTGAGCATGGCCTATCTGCTGCGCGGCATCAGCAGGGGATACCTGGCCAACTTCTTCGACCAGGCATACATCATCGACGAAGCCATTACGGATCTCCGCTTCCAGCCCTACACTGCCGTGCTGGAATCGGCGCTTGAAGACATCGACAAGGCCATCCAGTTTGCCGAGACGAACTCCTTCACCACGTTCAACTTCCTGAGCAATGTCGCCATGACCAATCAGGAAATGATCGGCTTCGCCAACACCCAGGCGGCGAAATTCATCATCAGCAACGGCCGGACAAGCGATCACTACACCCGGCAGGACTGGCAGCGCGTTGTGGATTATGCCAGCAACGGATATGGCAAAGACCTGATCATCACTGGAACAGGGACGGCGGCGACCGGTTGGAGACACGAGTACCAGCGCCAGAGCGGGCTGGACTGGTACTGGAAAACCGACCTGAGGATCATCAACCTGATGGATCCGAACTATCCCATGAAATACCCGGTCAAGGCCGCGCAAAACGCCTATCCCATCCCGCCGGCACAATCCAACGATGCCCGCCTGGAGTTGGACTTCACCTATGATCCCTGGAACCTGCACCGCTTTGTGACGGCCAGGGGGCCCCAGCTGCAGAGCGTATACTACTACACCCGCTACGAGGACCTGTACCTGAACCAGGGCTTTGGTGACATCGTGGTGTTCCGCAAGGAAAACATCGACATGATGCTTGCCGAGGCCTACGTCCACCTGGGACAGAAGCCGCTTGCGATCAACCTGCTTAACGCCGGTTCCCGGGTGACCCGCGGCACCCTCCCGCCGGTCCCGGCCAATGCCTCCGACCAGGAAGTGCTTGATGCGGTCTACTACGAGGTCGAGATCGACATGCAGCGGACATGGGTGGGCTATCAGTACTTCCTCGCAAGGCGACGGGACATGCTGCAGGAAGGCACGCCGCTCCATCTGCCGGTGCCCTATGAGGAGCTGCAGATGCTGGAACAATCCGTTTATACATTCGGTGGCATCAACTTCACCCATGAAGAAGGCACCGCCGACGGTGCCAATGCCTGGGACAACGATTGGGTCCCGGGCATGTACGATCACTGGTACGACGACCGGTGACAGCCGGTGTGACCCGTGACAGCCGGGATGACCGGTGAATTTTGTGAATCCCTAACGACCCCGGGCCATGTACGGTCCGGGGTTTTTTTGTGGCTGCTCCCACCCGTCACTCTTTCGTGGCGTCCAACAGCACCTCCCCGTTGAAATCCCTCAGGATGATCCTCTCGGGGATGAATTCCATGTTCTCCGGCTTCACGGTCAGGTCAAAACGCATGTGGTCGGCCGTCCTGCGGGCAGCGTCAAAATGGATGCCGAACTGCACCTGCTCCTTTCTCGCCGACCAACCCTTCGCAACGATGGTATAGTAGTCGGCCTTCCTGCTCTGGTTTCCACCGATAAGCTCCACGGAGGTCACGGTCATGCTCTGCAACGGCAGGTCCAGCACGATCTCGCCACTTTCCATGAAGGTGTACGGGATTTCACCGGGATCGCGGTAGGGAAGCGCCTCCAGCGGATTCCGGCTGAACCGCTCATCGCGGACGTTGGGGTTCGGAAGATGCACGAAATAGCCGAAGTGCAGGTGCGGGTACGTGGCGCCTGTCGAACCGACCGTCCCAACCACATCATCCAGGCCGACGCGGTCACCGATCTCCACGTTGATGGTATGCAGGTGCAGGTAGCTGGTCGCCAGGGTGTCGGAGTGCCTGATCGTGATGGCGTTGCCGGCACCGGTACTCTGTCCGTCCCATTCCGCACGCTGAACCACTTCACCCGGCAGCATCGGATAGACCATGGTCCCTGTCGGTGCGTACAGATCGATCCCGGCATGGAAGTCATATCCGCCTGGCAGGCTCCGGGGCCCGTATTGGGCGTAGGAGATGTCGCTGTTGAGCTGCCGGTCCCCGCTCAGCGGCCATTGGGCTTCGGGAACACCACCATTCCTGTCAGGCAGTTCATAGGGTTCGGAGGTGGGGGTCCGCCCCTCATCGCATCCAAAAAGAGCGAAAGAAAACAGGGCCGAAATGATCAGGAAATTGGGGAATCGGGAATTCATCGTGTTGTGGTCCAGGGGTGTTTCGCATTTCCGGTGTGCTGCTCATCCGGCTTCACAACAATATACCCTGTTGCACCCCGATATGGCAAGCCTGCCAAAACGATCGGGTTCCAATGCTTTGTAGTTGAAGATGATATACCGCCATGCATTTTCGCATGTGCTATCTGAATACAAAACAGAAATATGAATTTTTAAAGAAATTTGTATTGATATTTGTCCAGAATATTCACTATTTATGGGATGATTTGCAGGGTATTGGTTAATTCACGTCTCAACGGGACATAAATTATTCACGTTCCTGCAGGTCATCCATAACTCAACCAGCATAAACGTAAGAAGATCGGGGTAACTGTTTCCATGGTATCAGCTTGCTGTGTCCATTTTTTGGCCTTTCTCCAGCACATAGCTTTATTGCCGCCCGTTTTTCATGCATTCAATGGAACAGATGCAGTACAACTCATCACTAACTAACACGGAGATATATGAAGATCAAACAATTACTGTTTGTGGTCTCTCTCCTGCTGTGTGCACAACAAGTGTATGCGCAGGATATCACCGTTTCCGGACAGGTCACTGATTCGGAAACCGGAGAGACACTTTATGGTGTAAGCATTCTCGTTGAAGGAACCGCCCGGGGTGGTGTCACCGATATGGATGGTGAATACTCCATAACGACGCAACAAGGCGATGAAGCGCTCATTTTCAGCTACGTCGGATACCGCACCGCCCGTATTCCCATCGACGGAAGAACGAGAATCAACCTTAGCATGCAGCCCGAAATCGGCCTGCTGGATGATGTGGTTGTAACCGCGTTCGGTATCGAGCGCGAGCGCCGTGCATTGGGCTATTCGCTTCAGGATGTGGACGGACAGGAAATCGTGGCCAGCGGTGCCAACAACCTGCTGAATGCCCTTCAGGGACAGGTGGCCGGTGTTCAGATCAACCGCGGTGGCGGCGGGGCCGGACAGGGTTCCCAGATCTTCATCCGTGGTTTCACCTCCCTTGATCCGTCAGCTGACAACCAGCCGCTGTTCATTGTGGATGGTGTGCCGATCAGCAACGAGACCATCGAGTCGACAGGCCGGGTCCGTGGCATGTCCAACCGCGCCATGGATATCGATCCGCAGGATATTGCCAGTGTGAGTGTACTGCGCAGCGCTCCTGCAACCGCGCTGTATGGTGTGCGCGCCGCCAACGGTGCCGTCATCATCACAACGAAATCAGGGCAGGCCGGTGACGTGCGCGTCAACTTCTCGCACAGTGTCTCCCGGGAAGACGTGATCAATATGCCAGCTTATCAGGATGTGTATGGTCCGGGGTCCGGATTCAATTTCGATCCCAATGGTTTCTGGCCTTCCTATGGTGGAAAATGGGAGGACAATCCGACCTTCACCATGACTATTGATGGCCAGGAACAAGAAGTCCCCATGCAGTACTACAATAACTGGAAGAACGCGATGCAGGCGGGCTATGGGGTCAATAACAGCGTGAATGTCTCCGGTGGTACACGCAACGCTACGTTCTACACCTCCGTATCCGACTCCCGCAACCGCGGCGTTATTCCCAATAATACCTGGAACCGTACTTCGATGCGGGTCAACGGTAACGCCAACACCGGAATCCTCAGGGTTGGTGCTTCACTTAACTTCATCAACTCCGGCGGCAACCGGGTGCCCTTCGTAAACTTCATGGAGCGGCTTGCCTATTGGAACACTTCCGCAGATGTTACCGATTGGCGATTTGATGACGGAAGGCATAAATCCGACAACATCACCGGAACAGGCTCTGGACGTAATCCGATATACGATGCCAATACGAACACTTATAAGGACGACGTCAACCGTCTTATCGGAAACATCAACGCTTCCGTTGACCTGACAGACTGGCTGGCTCTGGAATACCGGATTGGTATGGATACGTATTCCGACATGCGGACCGAGATTGAGCCCGGACCGCTCGGTCTGGAGAATGAGTTCGTGTGGAGCAACGTTAACGGTTTCATCGAAGAAAACCGGATCAACGCCCGCGATATTACCTCCAACGTCTCCCTGCGCCTTCACCGGCAAATCACCGATGACTTCGGTTTTGAAGGACGTTTTGGAAACGACGTCTTCGATCGGGAACTGATGACCGTGCGTGCCCGCGGCAGTACCTTTGAAATCCCGCAGTTTGAACACTTCAGTAACACCGGCGATATCCTGATCGGGCAGACCCTTACCCAGCGCCGCCTTATCGGGGTATATGCCGACATCAATATTGACTGGCGCAATATCGTGTACCTGAACCTGACCGGACGCAACGACTGGACCTCCACACTGGATGCAGATAACCGCTCCTTCTTCTATCCTTCAGTGAGCCTGAGTGTGGTGTACAGTGACCTGATTGACACGCCGGACTGGTTCACCTACGGCAAATTGCGCCTCTCGATTGCGGAGGTTGGAAAAGATGCCCGGCCCTACATGCTGAGCCAGGTCTTCTTCTCACCGGTTGAGTTTCCGCTCAACGGACAGCGTGGCTTCAGCCGCGGCGGACGTCTTGCTCCGCTGGATCTGAAACCCGAGCGCACATTGTCCAATGAGATCGGTTTTGATTTCCGCTTCTTCGATAATCGCCTCTCGCTTGACATGTCGCTGTACAAATCCAACAGTAAAGACATGATCATCGATGTGCCGGTATCCAATGCCACAGGGTACAACGTGCTGAGTGCCAACGCCGGTGAAATTGAAAACCGCGGTCTTGAACTTACCGTACGGGGAACCCCGGTACAGACCCGCGACGTGCGCTGGAACATCACATCCAACTTCACGATGAACCGCAATGAGGTAATCTCCATCACCGATGCCGTTGACGCGGTGGTTCTGGGCGATATGGCAGCATACATCAACCGCCCGCGAATGCAACTCGTACCCGGTCAATCTTATGGAGCAATCTGGGGAACCAGCTACGCACGCTACTATCCGGAAGGCGAAGCGCCCAAGGATCCGAACGTTCTTGAGAAAAGCCGTCCGGTACTGATCGGCGAAAACGGCTTCCCGGTCATTGATAATGAGTACAAAGTGGTTGGTGATGCGCTTCCGGACTGGACTCTCAGCATCGGAAACACCGTCAACTACCGCAACTGGGACTTCAGTGCGAACTTTGACTTTGTGATTGGTGTGGACAAATACAACAAGCTGGATCAGTGGGACTCCGCTTTTGGTCACACCGAGAAGACACTCAACCGGGAAGACTTCAAAGTCTTTGATGGTGTACTTGCTGATGGAACCCCCAACACCAAGGAAGTATGGCTGGGTTGGGGTACCGGACCCGATGGTGTGGATTATGGCCAGGGTTTCCATCGCAACACCTACCGTGTTGCCATTGAACAGTCAACGGAAGATGCCTCTTACATCAAGCTTCGCAGCGTTGGTGTGGGTTACACGTTGACCCCTGCCACCATGAGCGGCCTCCCGGCACGCTCCATCCGCGCAGGCGTGACTGCCAACAACCTGATTCTCTGGACTCCGTGGTCACAGTACGACCCCGAGGCCTTTGTGAGCGCCGGAAGCAACCTGATCGGCCTTGTTGATCTGGCCTATCCCGGCACGCGCAGCATTGTCTTCTCATTAAACATCTCGTTATAACAAGTGAGGAATATCACTATGAAATTCACGATGAAATATGCACTTGTTCTCGTAATGATGTCCTTTGTCGTATTTAGCTGCGACGATTATCTCGACATCAACGAGAACCCCAACTTCCCGACGGATGCTCCGATCGAAGGGTTGATGACAAGAACGACGCTGGAATCGGCCCGTAACACCAACCGGGTTGCCAGTTCCGTTTCGCTCTTCACCCAGCATTTCGCGTCTCCTAATGCTGCGGCATCCAGCGATACGCACCAGCCCGTTTCCTATGGTGGCACATGGTCATCTCTGTACAGTGTCCTGGGCGACCTTGCCGAAATGGACATTAAAGCTGACAGGCTGGATGCCCCTTATTACGGCGGTATTTCCAAGATCCTGACCGCCTACAACCTGGGATTGCTCACCAGCATGTTCGGTGACGCGCCCTATTCAGAGGCCTTGTTCGCCCAGTCACTCAATCCTCCTTACGACTCTTCCGAGGATATCTACGAGGCGATGCTGGATCTGCTTGATCAGGGCATTCTGGATCTGCAGCAGCCTTCATCGGCGGTAATCCCGGGGGCTGACGATTACATCTTCGGTGGTGATCGCGCTTCCTGGATCCGTACAGCGTATGCGCTGAGAGCCCGCTATCTGAATCACTATAGCAAGCTTAACAGCTACAATCCGACCGCTGTACTCACTGCCGTTGACAATGCGTTCGAAAACAGCAGCCAGGACTTTCAAATGAATTTCTTTGAAGGTCAGGGTACCGGTGCCGAGAATCCTTGGTATCGTCTGGCAGTAAACAATGCCGGACTGCTGCTGGGAGGATGGCTTTCCGATCAGTTCGTCGACCACCTCAATGGAAACACCTATGGCATCGTTGACCCGAGGATCGAGTTCATCACCGACACGGTGTCTGTGGCCAGCCACCCGCGGGTTGGTGAGTATGTCGGAACGCGCAACGGTGCCGGTCGCGGTTCCGATCCCGAAGCCGGTGTTCGTGCCGTACTTGCTGTCGGATCATGGTATGCCAATGCACCCACCGATCCGCTTCAAATGGCAACATACGCCGAGATGAAGTTCATCGAAGCCGAAGCTGCCCTTGCTGCCGGCCAAACCGGTCGTGCGGCAACGGCTTACGAAGCCGGCATACGTGCACACATGGAGAAACTTGGCGTGGATCCGGCTGATATCGATGCCTACTGGGCAAACCCCGAAGTATCGACCAACATCGATCTTGACAAGATCATGAAGGAAAAATATGTAGCGATGTTCCTCATTCCGGAAGTATGGAATGATGCCCGCCGCTATGACTACGGCTATGAAGGGTTCGAGCTCCCGGTAAACCACAACCCGGACCTGAACGGCCAGTTTATCCGCCTGGTGCGCTATCCCGATTCCGAGCAGCAGCGTAACGCAGCCCAGATCCCGGATCGTGGCGTAGCCAACCCGCTTCTGGGACGGATTTTCTGGGATACTCCCTGACAGCCGTGAACCATGACTGTTGCGGGTGATGTTACCATCGCCCGCACAGCGGTTGATTCACTTGTAACGCCCGGTGCCTCGCGCATCGGGCGTTTTTTTATGCTCTGCCATCTTACTGAGTCAATTTCACTGTGCTATCCACGCCTGGAAAACGGCATTGGAAAACAGTAGCTGTCCGTTGCGCCAGAACCCGCGGAAGAGCGGGTTGTCGGCCAGTATGACGATCTGGCCCTCCCCGATGGAAAGGGTCCCGGCCGCCAGGGAGCCGGAGGCCAACTGCTGTGCCGGAGCGCCGGCCCATCCACCCAGAAGCGCATCCTCCGGGGCAATACGACCCACGTTCCAGCCATCCGACAACAGATCCGGGAGTACCGTGCCCCGTTTGAGCGTCGCATAGTGCGGACCCAGACCCCAGGCAAGCGGATGGCTGTCGTCCAGCTCCACCCGGAACACCGCACCACTGATCTGCCGGTTCAGGGACTCCCTCCGGCGGTCTTCGAACCGGATTTCGTCAGGCGGGATGGCCTCTTCACGTGCATCGCCGATCCCTTTTGAGCCGTCAGCGGGATCATGGTCACTGTCGCTGAGCACGGCGAAACTGCGCAGGGTCAGGTCCACATCCTCCCGGGAGGAAAGTGTGCGAAGGACACCGGGATAGGCGATCAGGCGTCCGCCTTTGCCCACCCACTGCATGATGCGGTCCCACTCCGGCTCTCCCCAGCCGGTGTAGCGGCCATCCGGCAGCACCAGCAGGGTGTAATCCTCCAGAGGGAAAGAGGCAAACCGGCCCAGGTCGAAGACGGCGAGCGGATATTCGAGCGTGTAGTCGAAATAGTGGCGGATTTCGCCGAGCTGGTTGGACTGGATCCCGTCGCCGGACGGTACGGCCACGACCGGTTTTTGGAGCGGGCGTACGTTCGGCGAGCCGAGGTCCACGCCGCTGTCGGCGAGTCCGGTGGATACGGCCTGCACCCGGCGGTCATGGAGGGCGGCCATGTTGTCGATGATACGCGGGAGGCGGTCGCCCAGATGCCGGTTGGCGCGACGGGTGATCACGACCGACCCGGACGGCCAGGTGCGTCCGGCCATGGTGAACGGACGCTCGGTGATACTCATGCGCACGTCTTGGCCGAGCAGGCCGGCCACGAAAGCGGCGTCGCGCACATCGCCCCAGGCCAGAAGCCAGGCGTAATCTTGATCTGCGGCCAGGTGATCCACAGCGCCGGCCTTTCCGGCCATCCCGTTTTTCTCAGGCCGTCCCGCAACCTCGCTGCCAGTGGCCTCCTCCTGCACATCACCGCTTCCGACGGCCCCATCCCGGCTGCCGGACCCTGACACCGGCTGATAGCTGGTCGTTGTGCGGACCGGGTCGGCGGTCATGCGGATGCGGTCGGCGGTGGCCCACGCCTCCAGGCCAAAGGCATAGGGCAGCGCCCAGGCCGTAATATCATAGGTATTGGAATCGGCCAGCACCACGGAGGGATCCGGATCGAACAGCACATGAGCGAGCACCCCCTTGGGCTGCCTCACCGGCACCACGATGTCGCCCGCCGCCGTGCGATGCCGCTGCTCCCCACCCGTAGCATAAAGACGCCCGGTGAACCGCCTCCCCTCCTCGGCGCCTGCGTAGCGGATCTCCTGGCGGTCCAGATAATCCAGCAGCGCCATGATGCGGTCGGGATGGTTATCGCCGCTTATCACGAATGCGGAATAGCGTCCCGTCGACTCCTCCTGCGCCCGCCGGAAATATTCGCGGAATTCGCGCTGCAGCCGCTCGCTGTTCTGTGCGGTCACCTCCACGGTGGAAAGTCCCGCCTCGTGGTGGTTGCGGATGCGGTCGGCCAGCGTGAGCGTATCGCCGTGCTCGTCGATCATCTTCGTACCGGCCCGTCCGTGCCCCATCTGCTCGTAGGTCATGCCGATGGCCCCGTTGTACGTAGGCCAGGTGTCGCCGTAACCGGGATAGAACAGGTCGAAGATCTCGGCGGTGAAGTACCGCTCGTGGCGGCGGTCGAAGCGGGCGGCGTGGTTGCGGCCGATTTTGTGCTGAAACTCGCGCTGCCACTCCGTGATAGCCGTATGGAACGGCTCAGCGGCCGGCGGGAAATAGTAGTCGTTGGTGAACATCTCATGGAAATCGGCATGCACATGCGGCATCCACAGATTGTATAACGCGGTACGCTGCTGCGATTCGATCTGCGTCTGCCACGCCCAGTCGCGGTTCAGGTCGAAATAATAGTGGTTGGTGCGCGCACCCGGCCAGGGCTCGGTGTGCTCGCGTGTCTCCAGCCGTGGGTCGGGACGCCGGCCCTGTGTCTGGTCGAACCACTGCACATAGCGTTCGCGACCGTCCGGATTCAGCACCGGATCGATCACCACCACCGTGTTCTCGAGCCATTCACGGATTTCGGATCCGGTCGCCAGCTCATACAAGGTCCACATCGCCGCCTCCGGACTCGAAGATTCGTTCCCGTGAATGCCGTAGCTCATCCACAAAATCGCCGCCGTTCGTCCATTTATCTCGCCGGACTCAAGTCCGGCCATCCGGCGATTATTGACCCGAATCGTATCCAACCCGTGCAGGTTCTCTTCAGAACTTACAAAAACCGCGATCAGCGGACGGAACCGATAGCTCTCACCGTACTCCTTCAGGTGCACACGCGGACTCGCCTCCGCCACATGCCGGAAATAGGCCAGGATATCGTGATGGCGCGTGAACCGCTCGCCCGGCTCGTAACCCAGAAACCGCGTGGGTGACTGGATATTATTCCGGTCAGCATCGCCGGAATCGCCATGGTGATCGGCAGAGCCATGGTGATCGGCAGGGCCATGGTGATCGGCCGTGTCATGATGGAAACCAAGCCCATCGCCATGCCATGCCGCCTGTGCCGGCAGGCCGGCCGCCGCACTGGCGGACAGGAACAGAAAAAGGATCAGGATCGATCGATAATTTCGAATCGGAGCTGTCAGGGTCATTTCAGTTTGTGATTTGGAGGAGTACGTCAGGTCCGGTTCCGGGTGGATGCGGCCGGTAGCTGAAACCGGCGATCCGACCAAAACCGAAAACGGGCAAATATAGCAATAATACCGTCGAAATCCGTAAATCGATGCCGCTCAAAAATCTGCCAGCGACACGGCATGCGCGGCCTCCGGAGCAGTGAAGAGCAGCCAGACCCGGGCGGGATCCATTTTTTGTGCCGGACCGTGAAGCTCTTCCCACGCAATAAGATAGTTCCGGATCTGCCTGTCGTAGCCGAGCTCCCGGGCGTGCTGCGCAATGAGATCCCCGGCCTGCTCCGACCCCGTCCCACCGCCGCCCAGACCGGGAACCGGACCCGTTTTGAAATCCACGATATGCTCACGACCCTCGCGGTCGCGTATCAGCATGTCGACCGACCCGCGGATGGTCACTCTTTTCTCCATATGACCACCATCCACCCGGCTCACCGGTACCCGAATCTCGAAAGCGGCCTCAAACCGTTTGGGCGCATCCTCCCCGAAGTGCCTATTGATCCAGTTGCGGGCGTTGCGGCAATGGCGAAGCAGTTCCTCCCCGTTCGCCGCCACCACGTCATCGGGATCCGCGACGTTCATCCGTATCAACTCCCGCTTCCAGAAGTGTTCCAGCCTCCGGGTGGATGCGGCTGCGGATTTGGATGCGGCTGCGTCCTGTGCACCGTCCACCG